>CAVHPI010000016.1:0-41543 GCA_963637965.1 bacterium | reverse complement strand
CTACTGGATAGGATTTAAAAACGGTCTAGAAGAGCTCTAACTGCTGCCCGATGAAGGGCAAATCCGAATTTTTCTTTCCTACAAAGAGTTCCATACTGTCGAACTGCTTTTCGGTGATGCAGATGACGCCAACCTTGCCATAGTCCGGGAGCATTGTCTTGACACGACGCACGTGCATCTGCGCATTTTCTGCCGAAGGGCAGTTGCGGATATACATGGAAAACTGGAACATCGTGAACCCGTCCTGCAGCAGATCTTTGCGAAACTTGGCCGCAGCCTTCCGCTCTTTTTTGGTCTCGGTGGGGAGATCAAAGAAAACAAAGATCCACATAACCCGGTATTCACTTATGCGGCTATTCATAATTCGGGATATAGCACCTTTCTGCCCTGCCCCGAAAAACATCTGTACAAAGAGGCCGTCGTGGTGCTGGCCGCCACCATCAGCGGACTGCGGTGCCCGTCGATATTGACATCAAGCACCGGGATTCCCAGCAGCTTTGCCTTAATATCAAGACTCAGCTGCGGCGGATGATTGCGTTCGTCCACAATATCCACCACCAAACGGTCCACATAGGGCCGGTAAGGCTCCATAATGTCATCGGCCAGGCAATAGGCATTGTAGCGGTTGTGGTGATGGATGCCCAGCGTGGGCAGCAGGCCGGAGGCAACCAGTGCGCGCGCAATCACAGCCCGAAGAATCGCATAGCCGTAATTTAGCAGGCTGTTGGGGTATTCCCCATCCCGTTCTCTGATAAAGTCTTCGATGCCTGGGAAGACGTTCTTCCAGTAGTACGCCGCGGCACGTGCCTCTAGGTTGCCAGCGTCCCCACTTTTGACATCAGCCGCCCAGGCAAGCATATTGCGCGCCTCGCTGCCGGAGACATACTTGAGCACAGTTGCCTGATTGCGGATTTTTGCCTGCACCGTCTGCTGCCAGAGCTGCTTACGCAGCGGCAGGGAAGAATCTATCTGGCAGCGGAAGCGCTCCTGCTGCACTGTGTGCGACTCCAGCGGCAGCATCAGCCCGCTGGGCATCGAATGTTCGTCGCAGGTTATTATTGCCACGTTGTTATCCAGCAACGCCGCCATTAGGCAAGAGGTGATTGTAATCTGCCTGTGGTCCAGCACCACCACCCCGATATCCTCTATCGGAACGGTTTTTACTGGATGGAGCAGGTCTTCGTCATCTGGCAGGTCACCATCGTCGGGCTTGCGGATTGCGAGCTGACGGTTGCTGAGCGAGAGGTAGGCCGGATTGCCAAAATAGAGAGTTCGTTTAATCATATTCGCCGACTGCTACGATTTGTCCGAGATGGTTGACCCTGACCTTTATCGCATTCGCCATTTTTTGGATTGTCTGTATGCGATCCCAGGTGATACCTCTGAGTTCCATATCGTCTTTAGAAACCGTTGTTTCCAAATGATGTCTGAACACATAGTACTTTTGACTTAGTTTCTGTACCCTGAACAGATGCGGGCTAATGACGACCGCGTTTGCAGGGTCAAGCAAGTCGATATCCTTGGGGCTGAAACCTGCCTGCGCGTCGGGAAAAACAAACATCTCATTGATTTTCATACTGAAGAGGAACGTCCAGCCTTCCTGCTCGTTGTAGGTCTTGTCCACAATCGGGAGCCCGGCATTGACTCGTGACAATGCCTCAAACATTGACACTACCTGCTCCTGGACTTTCCCCTCGGAGTCAATATAGAGAGCCACATGATGATTATTCCTTAGATTAACGAAATCACTCGGTATCGTATTTCCATCCTTGTCAAGAATCAGATTCCCGTTCTTGTCCCGTTTATCGTGAATCGCATTCAGGTCTAGGTTCTCTCCTATCGTCACCCTCTTCAGCGGGACAGTGTGGGCATCGTCCATCCAAATGGGGTTCTGCTCAAGGTTGGAGAGCGCCGCTTTGGCATTGCCGCCGCATTCGCGGATGCGCTCCTCGATTTTGCGGCGCGCTTTTGCATCCACCACCTTCTCCACGGTCAGATCGGGCGAAACATCCTTGCGAATGGAGTAGTAAGTCTCAAAGCAGACACACTTAACCTTTGCGAGAACAGTTTCTGCAGGATTGATATAAATCGGATTCTTATCAAGGGAGTTCTTGCCGGTGAAGGCCTTCTTGGCATCTCCGCCAAACTCCTGCAGCCGGCGCATAAGGGCCTCACGCACCCGCTTGGAGGCAACCGTGGCAATGACATCCTCCGTCATTTTGCCTCCGACGGCCACTTCGAAAGTCTTGTAGCGCTGCCGCTGCCCGTAAACCTGCTCTTTATGCAACGCCCCGCGCGGAGTAAGTTCCACGCTAAGATTCTCGCCACCGGCGCACTTTGTCTTGTTGACATTGCGTGTCACAACCTTGTTCTTGGCCTTGATGGAAACAAGGGCCGAGTTCAGGCTCCTGCGGAATTCAGCGCGCAATTCATCCAGCGGCATCGGCGGATTGAATATCCGTTTGTCCTTGGCATTTAAGAAAGTATTATTGTTGAGCATGGCGTAATATTCCGGATTCCTGTCGCTCTTGGCATTGAGATGATTCAGAATGTTGATATGCTCGCGGCGGGTGAAGGCTATTGTGATGGCATCCATGGCATGGTGGCGGTGGTCGTCGCGCTTGGTCCAGTCTTTAATGCGCTTGGTGCGGTTGCCATCTTCATCCTCTACGATGTACGTGCGGCCGATCTTGTCATATTTGTCGTAATTTATCTCTTTCATCACATCCACCAGTTGCCACTGCTGCCTGAGGCAATCAGTAACGCTACCGGTAGTGGGCAAAACCTCCTTTACGTAGCCTTCGAGAATCTCGCGCGACTTCTTTGAGATATACTGTGTATTGCGCAGGTCGCGCTCTATGAACCCCTCCGGAATATCCTTCTCCGTCATCAGCAGATATCTGCGTTTGCTCTCAGTGATCACCTTTCGTTCACAAAGGTCATCAATCCGCAGCCGGTACTGTTCGTAGCCCTCCTGGCCATATTTTTCTTTGACAAAATCGTTTGCAGTACTCTTATCCTTCTCCCTGTTGACATCCTTGAATTCGAGCGTTTTGTTGGCAAAAGAGTCGTTGAAGAGCAGCGCCCGCGGAATGATGTGCTCTATGTCGATATCTTTTGAGAAGAGTTGCGTTGGGGAAATGTATCTGTTGGAATAAAGCGTCTTGTATCCGTTTTCCTTAAGCTCGTCGTATAGCCGGTAGCGCAGAATATCCGATTTTGTAACATTTTTCTTACCGAAATCATGCTTGATGATTTCTGCGATTTTTTCATTGCGGGCATTGCCGGCGGCGATATCATCCGTGGCGCGAGCCCGCTCCTGAGCATTCTGCTTGAGAGATCGCGCAAGCTCGATGTGGATTTCGTCCGGCTTGCCATAAGATTCCGCCGCAGCGTTTACCACATTTATCATCTGATTGATGATTTTCTCCACCACCGGGTTGCGCAGGGCCCCCTTGGGCAGGATCTCAAGGCGGTCGGCCAGCGGCTTGTTATCAATCTCCTCGCGCGTGAGCGAATGGGAATGGTTGTATCCGGCAAGGCTGCAAGCCTCGTCGTATCTGTACCCTTGTTTGAGATACGGCAGTACCTTGGATATCGCCTTATGGCTCAGAGATGCGTAATCCTCTTTAAGCTGAATGGCAGAAATTATGCGTGCATATTCCCGCTCCAGCCCCGTCAGCTCACAGATTCTGCTTATGAGCGAATCTGTTCCGGTGGCTGAATTGTCGCCTTCATAACTGTAGAGCAGGTGCCAGAGCTTGAACAGCGGCTGCTGTTCATACTGCTCCTTGGGCAGAGAACTGTCAAAAGTAAAGATGTCCTCCGTGCAACCGAGCATCTGAAAAACCTCGCGGATTCCATCCACTGCCCCGATCTTCTGGAGGTCAAACTCTCCGTTGCCCGACTGCGTCACCACTTCGTTATATTTGGAGAAGATGGCGTCCAGTGTCTCGTTGCCCGGCACAATTTCGTAATTCAATTTGAATTTACGCGGGTTGCGGCCCAGCAACTTCAGTATAAAAGCCTGCGTCAGTTTTTTGTTGAGAGACAACACGTCAAACAGCGTTTTGCGTTCTTCATCTGTAAGCGGAATCACCACGCCGCTCATTTTGTCTATAAATGCAAGATTGTTGAGAACCTGCCAGATCTTGAACTCCTGGAAGAGCAGCGATGAGCGGGGAGCCACCCTGCTGCCGGTGATTTTGATCTTTTCCTTGCCATCCACCTTCACCTTGATGGGTCTGCTTTCAAATTCGCAGAAAGATATCAGCCCTTTTTGAGATTTGAGCGGACGCTGATAAAACAGTACATTGTCGGCAATCCTTTTCTTGAGTGCGGGAGTCAACTCCCGGTGGAACTGAGATTGCACGCTCCAGACTTTGTTAAATTCGTCTATGTAGTCCTGGCGATAGAACACCTTGCCACGTGCGCGGAACAGCGGGTCATTCTGAATTGAGCGGTAGAGATACTGTCCTATCGTCTCATTATTGAAGAACAACTCTTTGCTACGATCGCTGATTTCTCCTAGGTAGCCGCTGGAATTGGAGATTTCTCCGCGCAAGTCAGCAATCACAAATGCCAGGACATCTGTCTTCAGCTCCTGAGAGAGCGCCTGAACTCTCCATCGGATTGCCCGCAGACGCTTCTCCTTACCTTTATTGTCCGCAGTGTAAATCTGATATTTTGCAAGGAATAACTTGGATGTTCCCTGGCGGCCCTGACGCGAAAGCTGCTTCTTGAACTCATCAGTGAGAATTTCGGGGTGGAACTGCCGCTGAAACTTCCAGATTCTGTCAAATTCGGCTTCCAAATCGGAGCGGTAGAAGTCAAAGCGGGCGAACTTTCCCGCCTCAAGCGGCGCGAGGGTATATTGCGCCGGAGTAATCCCTTTATCTGCAAGTTCCTTGGCAACCTGCATCCCGTCTATCAACTGTCCCTCGTCTTCGCTTCCCGCCTTGCGGTTGCTCTTGTATCCGCGCTTTTTGCAGATGGAGAGCAGGACTTTTGCCAAATCCTGCAGCGATATCTCCCGAGAGGCAGCCTCGGAGCGCAGGCGCAGAGTCTCATGGGTAGTGCCTTTCCCCTCTTCAGAGAGGAGCGTGTCGTCATTTATCCAGCCTGCCTCCTTAAGCACTTTGAGCAGATTGTCTCTGCGCAGGCGGCGGCGCTGTAGATTGCGGCGCATACCGCGCTTTGTGGTGCGGTCTGCATTGGTCGTGGAGGCCTTGCCCTTCTCGTAATTATCCTTTTCTTCGGTGGAGACCGGCACCACGCGCGAGCCGCAGCCCAGAATTGCCGCCTTCTCGTCCGCATTTTCCGCCACTGTCACCATAGCCCAGCCTACGCTGGTTGTGCCCAAGTCAAGTCCAAGAATCTTTTTCATCAGTATAAGTTTGGTTGATAAAAACAAATTTAATAAATTAGCGGAACAAAATGAAGCTATTCACAATAAGGATTATTCCGTTGTGAAAACATTAAGGGCGGGTCAGTCGACTCGCTCTTTTTGTATAACTTGATTTTAATTGGGCTGGGTATTGTCGGGCAGGACCGCAGCGGAAACATCTTTCCCGCGCCGGAGAGGAATACTGTCTTTTTAATAAGCCTCTGACAAGTTGCAAGTCATAAGGGTAGAAATTATTCGTTACATTTGTGATATGTACTTATGCCGCGGGCGAGGCCCACAACTCACCAACATACTGGGCCAAGAGCATCGGCGAGACAGAGTGACACAATCAAAGAAATGCAGTGACATAAAAAACAATGTCACACAGACAAAAAGAGACAAAGTTCTATCTGTACTCCATCATCACGCACTCCACAGCCATAGAGGGCCGACGGCAACGGCAGAACCAGCCGACTGCTGATGAACCTTCTGCAAATGGAGTTCGACGTGTTGCCTACAAAGGTGCTGAAAGAAGACAAGGCCGAGTACATTCAGGCTTTGACAGATACGAGGGAAGAAGAAAACGTCGGCATCTTTGTTGACTGCATGACTGCGTTGCATTGCCGCCACTTGAAGTGGGATATCGACCAATACGTAAACTCCACAACCGAGAAAATGGTCGATAAAACCACCCTAGCCAAGGAAATGGTCGATAAATGGTCAATAAAGCCTTCTTTAGCAGAGAAACTGGTCGGTATCCTTGTCTTCGTGGCCGACAAACCGGAATTCACTACCGATGACATCGTCAACCAATTCGGATTCGCTGGCACTACCGCCAAGCGCTACATGCGCCAGCTTTGCGAGTTCGGCTATCTTGAAGCGCACGGCGGCAACAGGAACCGTAGCTATAGCCCAATCAAGGGTTTAACCGACTGATCCCCGCGCCGAAAAAAATACTATAATACCTCTTTCTTTGGACAGGAGTAAGTCCGTCTTAAGTCAATCCTGTGGGGACGCTCACGCAATGCGCTCTTTCCGTTGACTTACGCCGCGGCATAAATGGCGCACTGTCACAGGGCTCTTATCATCTCAATGGCTTTGGCGACGCCGGAGGTGGCTTTGTCGCGGATGGAGATAACCTCCTGCTCGCCGTCGATGGGGGTGCCGTTGGGGTCGATCACGATTACCGGGCTTCCGATGGGGGTGAATCGCCAGAGGCTGGCGGCGGGCTGCACCTGCAGCGAGGTGCCCACAATCACCATGCAGTCGGCCTCTTTGAGTTCGGACAGGGCCTCGTCCATCTTGGGCACCGCCTCGCCAAAGAAGACGATGTGGGGCCGATATTGCACGCCGCGGCTGTCGGCATCGCCCAGACTCACGGCGGAGTAGCCTACATCTTTGATGCGCGCTTCGCTGAAGCCGTCTTCGTCTGTATATGAATCCTCCGGGCGAACTTTGGTGAGTTCGCCGTGCAGGTGGATTACGCGGCGGCTGCCCGCCCTCTCGTGCAGGTTGTCGACGTTTTGTGTGACGACCGCGACGTCATAGTCCTGCTCGAGGGCAGCTATGGCAAGATGGGCGGCATTGGGCTGCGCGGCGGCCAGCTGCGCGCGGCGGTCGTTGTAGAAGTCGAGCACCACGCGCGGATTGCGCCGCCACCCCTGGATGGAGGCGACCTCCATCACGTCGTGATTTTCCCAAAGCCCGCCGCTGTCGCGGAAGGTGGAGATACCGCTTTCGGCGCTGATTCCCGCTCCGGAGAGGAATACAATCTTTTTCATAAGCCTCTGCAAGTTGTAAATCCTAAAGGTAGAAATTATTCGTTAAATTTGCGATATGCACTTATGCCGCGGGCGCGGCATGCAAAAGTCCTGCGTATGAAGACATATACTCTGTTTCAGGAATACATCTGGCTGGTGAACACCATTCACAGAGCCGGCAGAATCTCGTTTGAGGAGATTAACCGCAAGTGGAGGGAGACCGGGATGAGCGAAGGCATAAGCCTGGCGCGCAGCACCTTCAACCGCCACAAGGATGCCATTGAGGACATGTTCGGAATCTACATCGAGTGCGACAAGAAGGACTCTTATAAGTACTATATCGGCAACAGCGAGGTGCTCGAAGAGGATTCAATACAGAACTGGATGCTCTCCACCCTGTCGGTGAACAACATCTTGAGCGAGAGCAAAAGCATCCACGACAGGATTCTGCTGGAGAGCATCCCCTCCGACGGGGAGAATCTCCACCGATACATCGACGCGATGAAGCGGAGCCTGCGCATCAACGTCCGTTACCGCCGATATATGTCAGACCACGAAACCGAGTTGAAAGCAGAGCCGTACTGCGTCAAGCTTTTCAACAGACGCTGGTATGCTCTGGTCAAGGCGCTGAAAAAGGGGGATTTCATAATGCTTGCGTTTGACCGCATCCAGGATCTGGAGATCACCTGCGAGAAATTCGATTACGACAGGGATTTCGACGCCGCCCATTGGTTCTGCGATTGTTACGGGATTGTCAAGGACACCGACGTGGCGGTGCAGCGCGTCGTGATAAGGGCATATGGCCAGGAGGCTTTCTATCTGCGGGACCTGCCGCTGCATGCGTCGCAGAAAGAGATTGCCCGCAGAGAAGAATATTCCGATTTTGAACTGACGCTGCGCCCCACCGGCGATTTCCAAACTCCCCTGCTCTCCAGAGGCGCGGCCATAAAGGTCCTGGAGCCGCAATGGCTGGCCGACGCCATCCGCGACAGCCATCTCAAGGCAGTGGCGCGCTATAGCGGATAACGATTCCAGTATTTTTTTTTTTGGGGGGGGCATTGGGCGATGTTCATTTTAATATTTTCGAGGCCGTCCAAGTATTTTGTGCACTTTTGCAGCGAAATATGTCGTTTTTAAAATATGGACAAAACGCAACACCGTTGCCGCTGGTGCAACTTGAATAATCCGCTCTATGTGGACTACCACGACCGGGAGTGGGGAGTGCCTCTGCACGACGATCGCCAGCTCTTTGAGATGCTCATTCTCGAAGGCTTCCAGGCCGGCCTGTCGTGGGAGTGCATACTCAACAAGCGGGAGACTTTCCGCAAGGCTTTCGACAATTTTGACTGCAGCAAGGTGGCTGGATATGACGAGGCCAAGCTTGAATCTTTGCGCAGCGACAAAGGCATCGTTCGAAACCGGCTTAAGATTGCCGCCGCCGTAATCAATGCCCGGGTGTTTCTGAATATCCAGAAGGAGTTCGGCTCGTTTGACCGCTACATCTGGGGCTTCACCGACGGAAAAACGATATATGAATTGGACAAGGCCTCGTCGCCTCTGTCAGACAGCATATCCGAAGACCTCAAGCGGCGCGGGATGAAGTTCGTCGGCACCACCATCATCTACGCCTATCTGCAGGCCGTCGGCATCATCAACTCGCACGAGCCGGAATGCGCGGCAAGATCGAAGACAATAAGACAAGCTTACGGCGAGACTACGAGTTAGCGAATGCTAAGCAGTGGCTTTGCCGGATGAAAAAATCCGTCTACGCCCATTTCTACGTAGCGCTGATGCACTGGGCCGACTCCGCACGCTACACGTTGGCCACGCTGATTATGTCGGCAAAGACGCCGGCGGCAGTGACGTCGGCCCCGGCGCCGTAGCCCTGGATCAGCATCGGATGCAGGTTGTAGCGCTCTGTGGTGAGCAGCACGATGTTGTTGGAGCCGTCAAGGGTGTAGAAGGCGTGGCAGCCGTCCACCTCCTTGAGGGCCACGCTGCACCTTCCGCCCTCCATTGTGGCTACATAGCGCAGATGCTTGTGGGCAGCCTCCAGCTCTTTGCGACGCGCCTCAAACTGCGCGTCGAGAGTGGGCAGCTTGCTCCAGAACTCCTCCAAAGAGCACTCGAAGAACTCCTTGGGGATGAAGCCGACAGCCTCCACATCCTCCTGGCTCACCTTGTAGCCCGCCTCGCGGGAGAGAATCACCAGCTTGCGGATGACATCGGTGCCGGAGAGGTCGATGCGCGGGTCGGGCTCGGAAATGCCCTGCTCCTTGGCCTGACGCACCGCTTCGCTGAAGGGAGTGCCGGCAGAAATCGTGTTGAATATAAAATTGAGTGTGCCGGAAAGCACGGCTTCTATCTTGAGGATGCGGTCGCCGCTCTTGCAGAGGTTGTTGATGGTGTTGATGATGGGCAGACCGGCCCCCACATTGGCCTCGAAGAGGAATTTGACGCCGCGGTCGCGGGCGCTCTCCTTGAGGCGGCGGTAATTGTCATAGTCGGAAGAGGCGGCAATCTTGTTGGCGGCCACCACAGAGACGCCGTGGCGGAACAGGTCGCCGTAGAGGGCAGCTATGTCGGCGCTGGCTGTGCAGTCCACAAATACGGCGTTGAAGATGTTCATCCCCACCACCTCGTCGCGCAGACGGGCGGGGTCGGTCTCGATGCCGTTCTGCAGATCTTCGCGCCAGGATGTGAGGTCCAGCCCGTTGCGGTCAAAAATCGCGCGGTTGCTGCGGGCGATGCCCACTATGTTTATTTTGAGGTTGTTCTCCTGCATTAGCTTCTCCCGCTGCATTGCAAGCTGCTCCAGCAGCTGGCCGCCCACCACGCCCACGCCGCACACGAACAGATTGAGCTCCTGATACTGCGAGAGGAAGAATCCGTCGTGGATAACGTTGAGCGACTTGCGCAGATACTTGCTCTTGACCACAAACGATATGTTGCTCTCCGACGCCCCCTGCGCCAGGGCCACTATGCTGATGCCGTTGCGGCCCAGGGTGGAGAACAACTTGCCGGCGACGCCGCACTGGTGCTTCATGTTCTCCCCCACCACGGCGACGGCTGCCAGTTCGTCCTTACGCTTGATGGGATTCACGGCGCCGCTGGAGATCTCGCTGGCGAAGGTCTCGCTGAGCACCTTGCAGGCCTGCTCGGCGTCCTTGCTGCTCACTCCCACTGAGATGCCCGTCTCGGAGGCGGACTGGCTCACCAGGAACACGCTGATGTTCTTGTCGGCCAGGGCGGTGAATATATGGCGGTCAACCCCCACGATGCCCACCATGGAGGTGGCGCACAGGGTGATGAGGCTGATGTTGTCTATGCTGGAGATGCCCTTGATCATCTGCTCGCTCTTGTGCAGGCGTTCAGACGACTGGATCAGGGTGCCGGGGGCCGCGGGATTGAAGGTATTCTTCACCAGAATGGGAATCTGCTTGATGCAGACGGGATATACCGTCGGGGGGTAGATGACCTTAGCCCCGAAGTTGCACAGCTCGGTGGCCTCCTCGTATGAGAGCTCGTCTATCACATAGGAGGTGTGGATTATGCGGGGATCGGCGGTCATGAAGCCGTCCACGTCGGTCCATATTTCCAGCACGGAGGCATCCAGCGCCGCCGCCAGGATGCTGGCGGTGTAGTCGCTGCCGCCGCGCCCCAGAGTGGAGATATCTCCGTTCATATCTCGGGCTATGAAGCCGGGCACAATTGCCACGGGGCTCCCTTTCTTGTAATCTGCAAAGCGTTCGCGTATCAGACGGTTGGTCTCTTCAAAATTCACCAGGCCGCGCTCTGTGCGAATGAAATCCAGCGAATTATAGCGCATAGCATAGCCCACAGCCGCGGTTACTATCAGAGACGAGAGCCGCTCGCCGAAGCTCAGAATCTCGTCGCGGGTGGTGTCGGGAATCACCTTGAGCAGGAACACGCCGCGGCAGATGCCCTCCAACTCGTCCAGCAGGGCGTTCACGCTCTTCTTAAGCTCCTCGGCGCGGGGGCCGTCGCTCACCAGAGCCTCGCAGGTCTGGTTGTGGCGCACCCTCAGGGCGTCCAGATGCTCTTTGTACGACTCGTCGCACTCGGAGGCCAGGCGCGAAGTCTTTACCAGTTCGTCGGTAACGCCGCCCAGAGCCGACACCACGACCACCGCCACGTCGTCCAGCTTCTCTACGATGGATTTCACTTTGAGTATGTTCTCTGCCGTTGCGACGCTGCTGCCGCCGAATTTCAAAACTTTCATCTGAGTTTATCGCTTACAAATTATAAGTAGTCAAAAATAGGGGCTCAAATATACATCGCAATAGTTTAAGAACAAAATCCAGCCCGAAACTCTTTGGTTTTAAACAGGTTTGCAATAATCTATCTATTGAATTTGTCGCAGGCGTTTTTTATATTTGTAAAAAGTACACTTATTAACCGACCGCCGACCATGAAAAAATTAACCTCCATAATCATCCTCGTCCTATGCCTGGCCACCGGCGCCTCAGCCCAGGACAGCGGCGCCTCCAAAGTCAAAATAAACAAGAAGAACCTTATGGTGAAGGAGTGGAACGTCTCCGGGGGCGGCAGCAAGGTTCTGGACCAGCTCACCATCTTCTCCGCCGAGGGGAAGAAAATAGAGGAGATCGAATATGACGCCGCCGGCCGCCAGAAGTGGCGCAAGCGCTACGAGTGGGGGGAAAACGGCAAGGTTGCGCGCGAGCTGCTCTACGACGAGCACAACCGGCTTGTCAACTACAAGACCTTCGAATACAACGAATTCGGCAAGAAGGAGTCGCAATACACCTACAGTCCCAAGGGCAAGCTGCTCAAGACCAAGGTGTACGAATACATCGTGCAGGATGAACAGTGACGCCCCCACCCCGCTGCAGGAGGCCGCCGCAGCCCTGCCCGCCATCACGCTGGAAGAGATGGAGAGCGTGAAGCTGCTCAACCGGGTCGACTCCAAGTTCGTGACGGACACCGCCACCCTGCTCAAGGTGCTGGAAGATGCCCGCAAAGCGGGCTACAGCGCCCTGCAGACCGGGGGGTCCAAGCTCATCCCCTACAGCTCCGTGTATTATGACACGCCGGGGATGAAAATGTTCCGCGACCACCACAACCGCCATCTGGTGCGGGAGAAGGTGCGCACCCGCGTCTACCTCAACTCCGGCCTCAGCTTTCTTGAAATCAAGCTCAAGAACAACCACGGCCGCACAAAAAAGAAGCGGACGCCCATCCCCGCGTCGGAGCTGAAGGATTTCACATTCGACGACACCGCCTGTGCCTATCTGGCAGCCCACTCGGCCGTCACCGCCGACATGATAACCCCGGTGCTCTCCACCAACTTCACCCGCATCACGCTGGTGAACAGCCGGAAAAGCGAGCGCATCACGATAGACACCGGTCTGCGCTTCGAGAACTACCGCACCGGCAACAGCGTTTCGCTGGACGGTCTGGCCATAATCGAGCTCAAGCAGGACTCTCTGCAGCAGAGCACAATGCGCGACATATTGCTGCACCGCCGCGTAAAGCAGATGCGGGTGAGCAAATACTGCATAGCTGTGGTGCTCACCGACTTGGATGCCAAGGGCAACCGCTTCAAAGCAAAAGTGCGCACCATAGAGAAGATAATGAACAAAAAATTTGACGTGATATGATTGAACCCCAAGAGTTGGGCGAATTTAACCTCGCCGACGAGAACCTGATGGACATCCAGTCCATAACCGACGCCGTGATGAGCACGGGCCAGTCCATAACGGAGCTCTGCATCCGCTTTTTTCTGAACCTGCTGGTGTGCTGGATTCTGGTGCAGTTCTTCTATTACCGCAAGAGCCGGCGGCGCGACTACTTCTTCACCTTTATGGTATTCTCCGCCGCAATGCTGATGCTGCTCTACATTCTGGGCAATGTAGAGGTGGGAATCGGCCTCACATTGGGACTTTTTGCTATCTTTGGCGTGATTCGCTACCGCACCGAGACGGTCCCCATCAGGGAGATGACCTACCTGTTCGTGATCATCGCGCTGGCGGCGGTCAACGGCCTCGCCCCTGTCTACCGTCTGGTGGGAGCCGCCGGCCCCGCCCCGCATTATGAGCTGAGCGGAGGCACCGTCGGCATAATGGTGCTGACCAACGCCCTGATAGTGCTGCTGATAGCGGTGTTGGAAAACGACCGGCTGCTGCGCCACACCTCCACCAAGCTGGTGCTCTACGACCGCATCGAGCTGATTGTGCCCGAGAGGCGCGCAGAGCTCATCGCCGACCTGGAGAAGCGCATCGGCATCAAGGTGAGCAATGTGGAGGTGGGTCACGTCGATTTCCTCAAGGATTCGGCATTTTTGAAGATTTATTACACGCTGGAGAAGGGGCAGACAGGTTCTATAGACGCCCTCACGAAGGCGAAGAATTTTGTGGAACAGTAGATTATGAACTTTAGAAAGACACTTTTGGCGGCGCTGCTGGCCATAGCCCCCTTTGCCGCACAGGCCCAGATACAGGAGAGCGAGATGGACTACGGCTTCGGCGCCCGCATCAGCGCCGAGGCAGACAAGAAGCTGGCCAAGGGGCTGCACCTGTCCGCATCCGGCGAGGTGCGCTCGCTCGACCGCTTTACCGACCCCTACCGCCTGCAGGCCGATCTGGGGGTGAGCTATAAAATCAACAAATACTTCAAAGTCGGGGGCGGATATGCCCTGATCGAAAAGAAAGGTTCCGGCGGAGCGTGGAAAATGCGCCACCGCGTGTGGGGCGACGCCACATTGAGCCTCGGCAGCGGCGACTGGCGATTCTCGCTCAAAGAGCGGCTGCAGATGACCCACAAGAGCGTGAACGCCGTCAAAAAGCAGTCCACTCCCAACTCGCTGGCCCTCAAGAGCCGCGCAAAGGTCTCCTACAAGGGGCTGGGCATCTGGGAGCCCTACGCTTATGCCGAGCTGCGCAACGTGTTCAACGACCCCAGCTGCAGCGCTGTGTGGGACGATGCCTCCGAGACGTTCGACGACTACACCTTCACCGGCTACAACGACGCCTACTTCAACCGCTACAGCGGCTGCATAGGCACTGAAATCAGCCTTGCGCGCCACCACGCGCTGGATGTGTTTCTCCTGACCCAATATTGCCGCGAGAAGGAAATAGACACCGGCAAGGGCGGCACCGTTCTCAAGAGCATCACCTACGCGCGCGGCCTGTACACCAGCGTCGGCGTCGCCTACAAGTTCATCTTCTAGCATCTTCTGTCCAAAAGCGAATCCCGCCCTCTGCCTGTTGCAGGGAGCGGGATTTCTGCTTGCGGTCCCTTGCACCCTTAAGAGCGCCTGCGGGCTGCCTTGAGGGTGTTCTTGAGCAGCGACACTATGGTCATGGGACCCACGCCGCCAGGCACCGGAGTGATGTAGGAGGCTTTGGGCGCCACTTCGTCGAAGGCGACGTCGCCGGCAAGATGATACCCCTTGGCCGATGAGTCGGGGACGCGGGTGATGCCCACATCCACAATCACCGCCCCCTCTTTGACCATATCCCCCTTGAGGAACTCGGGCACGCCCAGAGCGGCGATTATTATGTCGGCAGAGCGGGTGTAGTCTGCGATATCCTTGGTGCGGCTGTGACAGATGGTCACGGTGCAGTCGCCCACTTTGGCCTTCTGGCTCAGCAGGTTGGCGATGGGGCGCCCCACGATGTTGCTGCGGCCCAGCACCACGCAATGTTTGCCTGCGGTCTCGATGCCGTACTCCTCCAGCAGAGTGATGATGCCAAAGGGGGTTGCACTTATGAAGGCGTCCAGACCCAGCATCATACGCCCCACATTCACGGGATGGAAGCCGTCCACATCCTTGGCGGGATCGATGGCCTCGATGATCTTGTTCTCGTTGATGTGCTTGGGCAGAGGGAGCTGCACGATGAAGCCGTCCACGTCGGGGTCGGCGTTGAGGGCCGCCACCTGTTCCAGCAGGGCCTCCTCGCTCATCGTGGCGGGAAAGCGGAGCACGGTTGAGGTGAATCCGGCCGCCGCGCAGGCCTTCTCCTTGTTGGCGACGTAGGTCTTGCTGGCTCCGTCCTCGCCCACCAGAATGGCGGTCAGGTGAGGGCGTTTGCCCCCCGCGGCAACTATTGATTCAACTTCGCAGGCAATCTGCTTTTTGATGCGCTCTGATGTCGCTTTTCCGTCTAAAATTGTCATATCTCTTATGCTTTATCTTCTTTTTCTCATCATTGCGGCGATGTTGTTGCTGCCGCCGGCCACAGTCTTCATCACCTTGCGGGTCCCCTCGAACTGCTTCAGCAGACGGTTGACCTCAACCACGCTGGTGCCGCTGCCCGCGGCGATGCGCTTGCGGCGGCTGCCGTTGATTTCGTCGGGATTTTCCCGCTCGTATGGAGTCATCGAGAGGATTATCGCCTCGATGCCCTTGAAGGAGTTGTTGTCGATGTCCACATCCTTGAGCATCTTGCCCACGCCCGGCAGCATCGAGGCCAGGTCCTTGATGTTGCCCATCTTCTTTATCTGCTGTATCTGCTGGTAGAAATCTTCCAGAGTGAACTGGTTGCGGGCCAGTTTCTTGTGCAGGCGGCGGGCCTGTTCTTCGTCGAACTGCTCCTGGGCGCGCTCTACCAGGGAGACCACGTCGCCCATTCCCAGTATGCGGTCGGCGATGCGCTTGGGGTAGAATATGTCCAGCGCCTCCATCTTCTCTCCGTTGCTGATGAACTTGATGGGCTTGTTCACCACTGCCTTGATGGAGAGGGCCGCACCGCCACGGGTGTCACCGTCCATCTTGGAGAGGACCACTCCGTCAAAGTCCAGACGGTCGTTGAAGGCCTTGGCGGTCTCCACGGCGTCCTGACCGGTCATCGCATCCACCACAAAGAGGATTTCGGTGGGGTTGACGGCAGCCTTGATGGCCTCCATCTCCCGCATCATCTCCTCGTCCACGGCCAGACGGCCGGCGGTATCGATAATGACCACGTTGTACCCCTCCTTGCGCGCCTTATTTACGGCGTTGCGGGCAATCGAGACGGGGTCCTTGACGCCATCTTCGCTATATACGGGGATGCCTATCTGCTCTCCAAGCACCTTCAGCTGATCTATGGCGGCGGGGCGGTACACGTCGCAGGCCGTCAGCAGCACCTGCTTGCCCTTCTTGCTCTTGCAGTTGAGGGCGAACTTGCCGCTGAAAGTGGTTTTACCCGAACCCTGGAGGCCGGCCACCAGGATTATGGCGGGGTTGGCCTTGAGATTGACCTCGGTCTCGGTGCTGCCCATCAGATCGGCCAACTCGTCGTGCACGATCTTGACCATCATCTGCTCCGGCTTAACCGCAATCAGGATGTCCTGACCCAGCGCCTTCTGCTTCACTGTGTCGCAGAAGGTCTTGGCCGTCTTGTAGCTGACATCGGCGTCCAATAGGGCGCGGCGCACCTCCTTGAGGGTTTCTGAAATGTTGACCTCGGTGATTTTACCCTGGCCTTTGATCAGTTTAAAGGACTTCTCCAGTCTTTCGGTTAAGTTTTCGAACATATCTGTGTCTCTATTTTATTTCAGTTGGTCGGAATATACCGCCTTAGCCCGGGGGCGGCGGTTGTAGTCCATCGCCATCACCTGTCCGTAGGCTCCGGCGGAGCGGATGGCCATCAGGTCGCCGCGCTTTGTGACGGGCAGCGGCAGATCCACGCCCCAGACATCGGAAGACTCGCACACGGGGCCCACCACATCGTAGAGGGTTTCCGCCCCCGCGCAAGTGAGGTTCTGCACTTTGTGGTGCGCACCGTAGAGGGCGGGGCGGATGAGGTCGTTCATACCGGCATCCAGTATGGCAAACTTGCGCGTGCGCCCCTCCTTGACAAACACCACCCGGCTGATGAGACTGCCGCACTGGGCCACGATGGAGCGGCCCGGCTCAAAATGGAGCGTCTGCCCCCCGGAAAGCGGGAGGTTGCGGTGGATGCTCTCCATCCAGCCGGCAAACTGCGGAACGGGGTTGGCATCGGGGTCGTCGTAGTCCACTCCGAGACCGCCGCCCACATTGAGGTAGTCGATGGCCAGATTGCGGCTGCGGAACCAGTCCACCAGCTCCAGAGTGCGACGCCCCTCCAGCTCAAACACCCCCATATCGGTAATCTGCGAGCCCACGTGCACGTGGAGCCCAAGAAAGTCGGTGTTCTGCAGGCGGCCCAGCGTCGCCGCAAGGGTGTCGAAGGCCCAGGTGCTGATGCCGAACTTGTTGTCTTCAAGCCCTGTGGAGATGTATTTGTGGGTGTGGGCGTCAATGTCTGGATTTACCCTCACGGCAATGCGGGCCCTGCGGCCCAATGCCCCGGCAAGGGCGTCGATGACCTCTATTTCCGGAATCGATTCGCAATTGAAGCAGCCGATGCCCGCCTCCAGCGCCAAACGGATTTCGCGGTCGGTCTTGCCCACCCCGGCAAACACTATTTTATCCGGGGAGAAGCCCGCCTGCAGCGCCAGAGCCACCTCGCCGCCGCTCACGCAATCCACGCCCAGCCCTGCGGCGCGCACGGCCTCCAGAATGCGGGGGTCGTCGTTGGCCTTGACGGCGTAGTGGGCCACATATCCATACTTTGCCCGCCGGTGGTTCAACTCGTCCAGAGTCTGCCCCAGCAGCTCCATATCGTAATAATAAAACGGGGTCTCTATGGCTCCGAAAGCCTCAGTTGCACTTTTCAAATTCATCCGCACAGTTGTTTTCAACCGGCGAATTTAATTAAAAAACGGGAAAATCATCGGTATCCGTTTCATATCCCTCGGCAGGAGCCTCAATCAGGTTGTAGAAATTGGATGTGCGGTCACGGAGGATGCCCCCCTGCCCTATGCCCGATGTGCCGGAGTTGGTGCGGATAAGGTCGCCGCAAAAAGCGATGTCCCAGTCCAGGCGGCCGCGCCAGGACTCGTCGTCCGCCTCGCTGCCGAAGCGGGAAGTGCCCACCACCGTCCCGCTCTCAAAGCTGAAGTAGGTCCAGAGGGTGTCGCTCAGCGCAAAAGAGGCCTCGCCGGAGACCGGAGGCAGTTCCTCTGCCCGGTTGCAGGCCGCAATCGGGCTAATTGCCAAGAGCAGCAGAGCCGCCCGGCGCATAAACATATTTGAACGATATTTCATCTCCTTTTGCTGTGATTCTGACTTTTGCATATTTGCCCTTTGCCGTGCGCACCACCAGCGGGGCTGAGGCGGGGCTGCCGTCCCTATTGAGCCACTCTACGTGTGAGGCGCTGGTCAGGCGCAGCAGCGTGGTGGCCAGACCGTATATATTCACCCCATATTTGAGCGGGGTGCCGTCGGCGGTATAGGTGTAGCTTTTGTCATTATCCAGGTCGTGGACCTCAAAGCCCAGCAGGCGTCCCTCTCCCCCCTTTCCGTTGTTCTTGCGGTCTATGCGAAGGAAATATTTGGGCTCGGGGCAGGCGGCGGCCTTGTCGGCGATGGATGTCGCATCCAGCGCCAGCTCTATTTCCGACGAGCCGTAGCGGCCGCACATCGGATGGTCACCCCCCTGGAAGTTGGCTATCGAAGAGACGACCTGCGCCGTGGGATTCTCTGCGGCGGGGCCGTCGGCCACTCCGAGTATGAAGTCAATGTCGTTGCGCGAGGTGTAGTCCACATTCACCTTGAACACCAGCCGGGGCTCGTAATATTCCACCGAAACGCCAAACACGCTCTTGGCGAGGATGGCCCCGGAGGGCAGAGGCTCCAAAAAAAAGCGGTAGGGCAGATAGTAGAAGCCGCGGTCGTGATAATAGGCGCCGTAAGAGTTCACAACAATGAAGGCGCCGTAAGTGGTGCGGCCGTCTATATTGCACTCCACAGTGTCGTCGTAGCCCACGATTGTCATCGCGTGGGCCCCGTCGGTGGGCAGCGAAGTCAGCAGGCAGTGATATCCGGTGGCCGAGGGGCCGCTGTAGCCGCTGTCGAACTTCCAGTTGCGCGCTGCGCTGGAGAATGAGACCAGGTGCCCCTTGCCCTCGTTGTAGAGGTACTCCTTGACCGCCTCCAGCTCCTGCTCGTTCGTGAGCTCCATAGTGGTGACGGCAGTGGCCTTGTAATGCAGCGCCCGCAGGTATTTGTCGTAGCCGCTGGCCCAGCAGAACTGGTGGGCGGCGCTCTGATAGGGGAAGTCGGCCTCGGTCATCATTCCCGATTTATAGGAGAGCAGTATGCCGTCCCAGCCCAAGCTGCCGTCGTCGGTGCCGTCGTTGAGAAAGTTCCAGGTAAAAAGGTAGCTGAAGCGGTTCTCGGCCGATGCTGCGGAGCGCTCCAGCAGGGAGTTCATCTCGTAGGTGAACACATAGCCCACGGCGCTTGCCTGGGCGCAGGAGCCGCCTATCTGCGAGAATACGGGCGGGAAATACTCCTTGGATGAGTTGTCGACCCATTCGGGAAGAGAGCCGGCAGCAGCAGATAGCGACGCACCGGCGATCAGCAGTGCAAAAAGCAGCCTTTTCATCATTTTTCAGCCTCGGGGGCCAAGCGGCCCAGCGTCTTGAGCATCTCCTCGCGCAGGGCGTCGCTGCAGGCGAACTTGCGCGAGCGGGCCGCCTTGAAGCCATCGGCCACCACGCCGCGCTGCCAGCTGCGGTTGCACCAGCCCAGCGCCTCTGCCATGCAGATGCGCACCTCGTCATCCTCGCTGCTGTCAAGCACCACATCCACATATTTGGAGAGGTTGTAGTGCTGCGGGGCATTGCGAAGCATACGTATTGCAGAGATTCGCTTTTTAAGCGGGGCGTTCTTGTCCAGAGCCGGCGAGAGATGCTCCTCCAGCTCCGCCTTGTGCGACTCATAGCTGCGCAAGGCGTCGGAGGCCACATACTGCACCCGGACGTTCTGGTCCTGAGTCTTTACAATCCAGTCCAGCCCCTCTTCCAGGCGGGGATCGCCGTTGTCGCCGGCATAGATGCAGGCCATTCTCTGGATGCGTTCATATGGGTCGTGAAAGGCCAGCATAAGGGCCTGCACAAAGTTTTCGTCGGCAAAGAAGCTGAGGCAGTGCAGCGCCTCCAGGCGCACCTGAAGGGAGCCGCTGCTCTTGAATGTGTCCAGCAGCTGGGCCGAGCAGCTGACCCCTTTGGCCAGGGCCTTTTCTGTCTTCTGCCGCAGTGCCAATGTCTCCAGTGCAGCCGCATCGGCGCCTGTTTCCTTGCGGGCGAAGCGGTAGGTGGGGTCGCCGATGAGATGCGACTCCAGGTAGGGGAGCATCATCTGCCACTGCCCCACCCTGTAGCCGAGGTTCAGCATTCCCATCAGTTCGTCTTCATATTTATCCTGCAGCACATTCACGGTGTTGCCCTGCGCCACTATGCTGCGGCCGCCGCCGAATATGTGGCAGCCGGCGATATAGTCGGCACGGCGCTGGAACGAGCCGTTGTAGCAGGCGTTGAATATCAGCACGCGGGGGTTGCTGTGCAGGTTCACTAAATCTTTTGAATGGATGTTTGTGATCTCTTCCATCGTAGAGTCATAGGCCGCGTCGCGGGCAAAGAGGGAGTCGGCAAACATCTCCGGGCCTACGTTGTAATCCGCCTTGACCTGGTCCAGGAACTCCTGCTCGTTGCCGGTGCCGCGGTAGTAATAGTCGTAGATGCCGCGCAGTTCATAGCCGAGCTTGCCGAACAGTTCGTCCAGCGTCTCGGGGTCGGGCCTGTTGGAGATATACTGGGTATCCTCCGCCCCATGCTCGCTGAACTGGAAGAGGTCGGTGTCGGGCCGCTGCAACTCGTCCAGCAGCTGATACTTCACATCATGTCCGTAGCGGAAATTGTAGAAGCGATTGGTGGTGGCGCTGTCGAATGCCAGCGGGAAATATTCCCGCCATGCGAGAGGCTTCTGCCGCCAGAGGCTCAGGCAGTCGAAATTGTAGCCGCTGCCGGCAAAGAATATGACATTGTCAAGGTAATTTTCCTCCTGATGAGCGCGCACCACCTCCCGGAGATAGTCGCTCAGGCGGGCGTATTTGTCGCCGCCCAAAATGTCGGGCACCACCATCCGGGCGGAGTAGATGTCCTGCGTGAGGCGCTGCGCCCCCTTCTCTGTGAGATGGTAGTAGAAGACGCTTGCATCGGCGCTGTCGCGCTCCACAAAGCGGAAGTCAAGGTCAAAATCCTCATAAAAGCGGTCGGTGGTGACCCACGACTGGTTGCGCGGGAAGGTCTTCTCGTTCATCTTGAAGGCTGTGGTCATGTGCTGCGCCCCGGAAACTCGCACCACCGGCACATCGCCGATAAACACAGCCCCTTCCAGCCGGTTCTTCCTGTACGCCGACTTTATCAGCTCCTTTATTTCCTCGGGGGAGTTCCAGTTGGCCGCATAGATGTATGTGCCCAGGTCCTCGCTCTGCAAAACATCGCGGTAGGCGTTGATTTCAGCGCCGCAACGCTCATATGTAAGCGAGTCGGCAAATATTGCAAAGGTGCTTTTGGCCCCCTTCACAGAGGGTTTCACGGTCACCATAGAGGCATTCTTGGCGCCGAGTGCCTGCAGCGACAGCAGCGCGCAGGCCAGCAATGCTAAATATCTTTTCATCGGGAATAAGCTTTAAGTCGGTTGACAGTCTTGAGCAGTTCGTCGGCCAGAGCGGCGTCGGATTCGCTCTCAAGCATCTTCTGGCAAGCGGAGATTATCTCCCCCTTGTTCTGATAGCGGACATACCAGCCAAGCGCCTCCGCAGCATCTATGCGCATTTTCCCGGGGCGCGAACTGTCGGCTGCAATTGCGATGAGCGGCTGCGCCAGAGCGGGGTCGGGCGAGTTGCGAACCGAATTTATGAAGGCCGAGAAGCGGCCGGGCTTGGTCTCGGGATTTGTAACTATGTCAGATATGAATTCACGCAGAGAAAGGGCCGAGTCAAAACTCTTGTCGGCTTTCTTGAGGAAATCCTCCTTGCCGTAAGGGAAGCCCGAGGCCACCGTCGAGGCCAAGGTGTCTTTTATCGAGGGGCCGAAGTAGCCGGCGGCGGTGCTTATGTTAAACTGCAGGCGGAGTGCCATATAGTCGTCCATATACATCTTTGCGACAAGCGGGGCAAAGCCCGGATCGCCGATTTCTCCGCACCAGTAGACCGCCTTGCGGCGGATGAATTCGTAAGGGTCGTCCAGGGCGTCCTTCACAATTTCGCCGAAGACTGAGGGATAGTGCTGGGAGAGCAGCAGGCACTCCAGGCGCAGAGTGTATTCGCGCGAGTCGGCGTAGGTCTTCTGCAGCAGCTCTCCCATTCCGTCGTATTGCAGGGCGTAGAGCTTGTAGAGGGCCAGCGAGCGGATTTCGCAAGGCCAGCTGCCGCCTGCAAGGACATCCTTCCAATAGGCGGGCTTCTCATTGCAGAAGTCGGGACCTTCGATGTCACTGTCAAAGCGCATCGTGGGGTCGCCGATTATGTGGCTTTCAAGGATGTTGGTCATCTGGCATATCTGCCCTATTGGATAGCCGCAGGCAAGCAGGCCCAGCAGGTCGCTGCTCGATTTGTCTTGCAGCACATTCACGCTGTTGCCCAGCGACACTATGCTGTTGCCCTTGGAGAATATGTAGGCGCTGGCTATGCAGCTCTTTTCGCGGAAGTCACCGTTGTAGCAGGCGTCAAACAGGGTTATGCGGGCGTTGGGGGCTATGGTGTCCACCTCAGGGAGCATTATCAGCGGCTCCAGGGCGTGCAGGCTGTCGGCCGTGCGGGCCTCGGGCGAATCGAGGGTCGCGAACCAGGTGCTGTCCAGACCATATTTGGCGCTCAGCTCCGCCACCGCCTCGGCGCGGGTGGAGCCCAGACGTTCTCTGCGGGCCACCGACGAGCGTATTTTGCGCAAAATCGCATTGTAGCAGCCGTCGATGCCGGTTGCGGGGGCCTCGCCTCCCACATACTGAGTGTCGGGGACGCCGTGCTCGTGAAAGAGGGCCAGGTCAAGGTCGGGGCGGCGCAGCTCCTTTATCGCAATCCGCTTGATATCGGGATACATCGAGTAGAAGTAGAAGCGGGCGCCGTCGCTGTCGCGGAAGGCGTCGGGGAACTGCTCCTGAAGGGTGATTGTCTCGTCTTTCCAGGCAATCAGACTGTTGGAGAAACTGCCGTGGCCGGTGAAGGAGACTATGCGGTCCACCTTGCCCCGCTGCTTCTTGAATGCGACAACCTTCTGCAGATAGGAGCGCAGCTGGCTGTAGCCCGCCTCGCCGTCAAGGGTGGGCTTGATGCGGCCGGAAAATATGTCACAGCTTATCTCCTGAGAGCCGCGGCCCGCCAGGTTATAGTAGTAATAGCGGCAGCCGAGGGTATCCTGGCTGCTGATATAATCAAATTCAAGGTCAAAATCGTCGTAGAAGCGGTCGCTGGGCACCGTGGTGTTGAATAAATCCTCCGGCTTCTGATCCATCTTGAAGGCAGAAGTCAGGTGCTGGGCACGGTTGACCATCACGATCGGGATGTCTCCGACAAAAACAGCCCCTGCCAGATTGCGGGAGCCGTAGGCCATCTTTATGAAGCCGACGACCTCTTCGGGAGCGCTCCAGCTGCGGGCCTCCACAAAGGCGTCGAAGCCCTCGGCCGACACTGCATCGCGATAGGCGTCCACATCGGCGCGGCAGGCGGCATATGTCGCCTTGTCTATGACTATGGCAAAGCTGCGCCGAGCCTCATCTCCCGCCGCAGAGAGCAGCGGAAGGCACATCAGCAGGGCTGCAGCCGCAATTTTTCTGATTCCGTTCATATTGCGTTAAAACATCATTCCAACTGTAAGGTCCGCATTCAGGCGGTCGGTGTCTGCATTCAAAGCGCGGAGATAACGTCCCGATGCCCTGAAGTACAGATTGTTTCTCCCCTTTGCAATGGGCAGGGAGTAGGTCAGGTTCAGACTTGCGTCTATAAACTGTGTGTTGAGGTAGGCCAGCTCGCCGGGATAAAGGCCGGCCACTATTGATTCCCCGGTATCTTCGGAGATGGGGGCATAGAGGTATTCCGCCTTGAGCGGCAGATGGTACCCTGCGGATGCTTTGGCCAGCAGGGCGCGGCCGCCGGCAAAGCCGAAGTTTTTGGCACCGCGCAGTGCGGCGTCCAGACTCATCGAATTGAAGTATGACAGCTGGTAGCTCTGGTCCATCATATCAAACCCGACTTCCGCCCCGAGGCTGCTGTCGTATCCGCCGGGGGTGAGGTTGTGATAGAAGTCGTAGCTCGCGGCAGCCGCCGCAAAAGTGTAATAGCTCATCGGAAGCACCATCAGAGTGAGCCATTCGCGCTTGGGGCTGGTGACAAGTTCCTGAGTGTATTCGTAGCCGGTCACGCGGGAGAAGTCGCCCTTAACTGCCACGCGGTGGTTGCGCAGCTCTCCGAAGTTGGCTTTCAGGGCCAGGTCGGCAGCGATTGTGCCGGTCTTGCCTCTCATGCGGGGGAAGGAGGGACGCTCCAGCACCGTGATTGTCTCATAGCTGCCGCCGGCGCTCACAAACCAGTCGGCGCCGTCGGCCTTGAGGGAATATTCCGCCTCGCCGCCAAAACGGTTGCCGGAATATATAATATTGCCGAACCCGAGGTTGCCCCCCACAATACCCTGAGTGTAGATGCCCAGCCCGCGCATCAGCGCCACCTGCTGGTCTTTCTGATAATTCTCGGTGGAGTGGCTGGTGCGCTCCTTATAGCGCTGATAGTCCAGCGAGAGGCCTATGACGCTGCGGCTGCCGATGCGGTATGCCACAGAGGGGGTCAACTGCAGGGAGAGCACATAAGAGACGGCGCGCGGATCCACCTGCTTGGCCCCGACCTTGTTGCTGTAGCGGGCCTCAAGCCCCAATGCAAGACGGTCGGAAGCCATCGCGGGGGCTGCCATCTTGAAGCCCATATCATAGTTCTGCCGCTTCCAGTCGGAGAGGACGGCGTCGCAGATGTAGTAGGGCATCGAAAAGCGGGGCTCGTAGAGGTTGGCATTGTATAGCGAGCCGCGCGAGAAAATGTTGTCATAAGAGAAATCTCCCCACAGGGTGTACCCCTTGAGGCGCAGCGCGCCGCTTGCGGCCGCTTTTACTGCGCTTTCGCTTTGGGCCTGCTGCGCGTGGCGCAGGTCGCCCTGCCCGTAAGAGTATTTGAGCAGGACATCGCCGTAATCCTCCAGAGGGGAGAAGGCCAGAGCCGCCGAATTGGCGCTGCCGAACCAGAAATTCTGCAGGTTAATCTCCTGCGAAGCGGGGGTCATCACAGGCTTCTGTGCCTGCAGGGAAAGAGTTCCTGCAGAGAGAAGCGCCATTCCTATAAGAAGATTTCTCATCATTGCCGTTGTTTTGATTTTTGCGCGGCCCCGCTGTTCCGGGGCCACGCTTTTTAAAAAAGTGTCAGACGACTATTTCCAGGTGTTCCAGGAGGGAGTGCCGGCGCCGCCGCGGCGGATCTGAGGCTCTGTGCTCACCTCAAAGTCGCTGAGGGAATTGTTGGTGTCCTGATACACCACGCGGCCATCCTCTTTGGTCTCGGCAACCTTGCGCACGATGCTCTCGTTGCAGTAGTTGGCAGAGCAGGACACATAGCCTGCGTCCAAGTTCATGGGGATGTTGGAGAGGGTTGCGCTGGCGGCGTCGGGGCATGTGTTGATTGCGTCCACGATGCAGCTTACGGGAATTGCCAGAGCCGCGCCGTAGATGCTGTCGGAGCCCACCTCATAAGTGAGGGCTGTGCCGTCCATATCCTCAGTGGGGAAGAATATCACAAGACCCGAGCCGCCGACCGGGGTAAGCCACTGGGGCATAGTGTATGCAGCCGCATATTTGATCATATTGATTGCGGGATTGTCGGTAATCACAGTGCCGTTCCAAAGGGTGCTCTCACCCTCGATGCCCTCGAACTCGGCACCGGAGAGATCCTTGCCAAACTCGCCGCCAAGATCGTCGGTGGCGTGGTTGGTGGCCCACTGTGCAATCACGATGCTCTCGCCGGGAGCCACGGGATAGTCGTCGCCGTCGCCGGGCACCTGCCATACGAACTGTGCAAAGAGATAGTTTTCTGCATCGGGGATGTCATACTCTATGGGTGTGCCGTCGTAGCTGTACATATCGAGGTCTGCGATGCAGAGACCGTCGGCATATACAGTCTGGTCGCTGTTGTTGTAGATCTCATAATACTGATCGCGGAAATACCAGTCATAGTGACCGGCGTAGAACACCTCCTTGAAGATGAGCGCAGCTGCCTTGGTAGCGGTAACTGTGATGGTACCCTCTGCACCGTCTGCCATAGCCACCATACGGCCGTTGCCGGAATAGGTGTAGGCGTTGCCTTCAGCTGTGGCGCTGCCCTCTACCAGCACGGTGTAGATGCCGGGAGTGAGTGTGAATGTCGCGGAGTTGTTCTCCGTTTGGGCGGTGTACACCTCGGTAGTGGAGGTGTTGCTCAATGTCACCTTGAACGAGTCGGGGACGGGTGCGTCCGCCTCAAGGCCGGAAGCGTCCACGGTGACTGTTGCGGCAACCTGGGTTGCCTGCTTTTCGCAGCCTGCAAGTACGAGAGCAGCTGCGGCAGCAAATGCCAGAAATGCTTTTTTCATTGATTTGTGTATTTAAAAAGTGAATAGTGAATTAACGAATGGTAAGCTTCAGGTCAAAACCGAAGTACATGGGGATGCCAAGCTCCTCGTAAGTGCCGGTGGAAGACTTCTTCTCATACACGGGACGGTAGTTGAAGAGGTTGTTGACATAGAAGGTGGCCGTCATCAGATTGCCTATCTCCTTGGAGATGTTGAGATTAATCAGCGCGTAGGGCTGCGTGCGCTCCACAATGCGGGCGGAGTCGCTCACCTCGAGCTTCATATAAGAGTACTCGGGATCATCCTTGAGGGCGGGGTCAAAGTCATAGACCTGTCCGTCTTTCCAGGAGATGTATTTGGTCCAGACATCCTCGTGGTAATATTTGGTCCAGGAGCGCTGCATCCAGTCCACCTGCACCATCAGAGTCACCACAAAGCCGATGTCGGGAATGTTGTGCGTTGCGCGCAGCGTGGTGAGCGCCTCGTCGTAGCAGATGGTCTTGCGACCCGGCTCCCACACCGCAATGTTGTTGTCGTAGTTTATGTCGGTAGTTGCGGTGTTCTGATTCTGGGAGAACGAATAGCCGCTGCTGCAGCTTCTGGTCTGGGTGTAGGCGCCGTTCAGGTAGAACGATGTGCGGATCTGCTCAAAGCGGCCCAGGTCCAGTTCAAACTCGACGCCGCGGGTGTGCAGCTGCGCAGTGTTCATCGGCTTATAATACTCAAAGAAGAGATTCACCGGCTCCCCCTCGGTCAAGGTGGGTTGCTCTCCCGTGCCGACACCGCCGGAAACTGCCACATAGGGGGCGACTCTCATCCAATTAAAGCAGGAGAAGTCCTGCCCCATCGTGTAGCCGTTGCGCATCATTTCGTCGTAGGCAGTCACGGCCAGCGTGTAGCGGTCGGCGATTGTCAGGTCAAAGCCCACCTCCGCCTTGCGGTTGCGGGCAATTTCAAGATCGGGGTTGGAGGTGTCGTAGACCAGAGTCTTCGCCACAATCAGCGTCTCCTCGGGAGTGACATTCACCGTCTGTCCATTGATTCTGGCGGTGGTGCCCGAGTTGTTGTAGAGGGTCAGGTCGCAATAAGCGTTGAAGGGGTACATATACATCACCGTGGGGGCCTTGCTGGTGATGCCCCAGCCGCCGCGCAGGGTAAGCACGCGCGGCACGATGTCCATCGATGCATTAAGTCGCGGAGCGAGGCCCTGCATACCGTTTATGTTGTCGTAGCGCAAGCCCGCCGAAAGGTTCAGCACTCTTTTGCCGAACTTCATCGAGAAGTCGTCCTGGAAAAAGAGGCCCAGCTGGTTCACGAACGGTATATCATAATAGTGGCGGGTGCGGAAGCCCGACTGCATGTTGCTCACGTCGCGGCGGGGCGGAGTCCCTTCGGGGAACACGAGCCCTTCTCCCAGATTGCCGTCGCTCTTGAAGTCGGCGCCGGCCACCAGCCTGTTGTCGGACCTCTCCCCTATTTTCGCGTAGAAGTTGGCCATCACCTTGGCATATGCGTTCAGCTCCTTGCCGTACACGTCGTAATGGCTGAAATAGGAATAGGGCATATATTTGGCCAACGCAGACGCGTCATTGCCGAGATAATCGGTAATTTCCTTGCCGGATGCGTCGTAGACCCGCTTGCCTGCCACATTGGAGATGACGCTGCCGGAGGTCATGCTGGTGGCGTAGAGATTCAAGGCGTTGCTCACGGTCTCCTCGCTAAAGGAGTATTTGTCGGTGTAGGCACCGGAGAAGTTGTAGTCGATGGATTTGAGCCATCCGGCATTGCTGAAGTTGATGTGGCCGCCGTCGGTGATGCGCAGCCCGATGCTGCGGGAGCCCTCTTTCTGCAGGAGCGCCTCCATGTCGGGGTTCTGGTCCTGTTTTTCACGGCTGTAATTGACATCCAGCGATGCGTTGTTGCTCAGTATGCCGGCGCTCTTGCTCCACAGCACCTTGCCGTTGACCCTCTCATACGATTTATAAGCCGACACCAGCGACTTGTTGTTGTAGGCATAGTCGGCGCTGATGTTGAAGTCGCCCGCACGCCCGGCGCGGAATCCCTTTGCGGCGGAAGCCTGATAAATCTGGGGATTGGTCTTGAAGCGGACCGTGAGCGGCGATGCGCCCGCCTTGCTCTTGACCAGGATGGCGCCCGAAGTCAGGTCGCCGTACTGCGCGGAGGGGATGCCACGGATGACCTCAACAGATTCGATGTTGTCGGTGGAGAGGGAGCGGGTGTCCACGCCAGACGAGGGGGAACCTCCCATAATCGCCTCGGAAGAGCCCGACATCGCAGGGGCAAGGGTCTGCAGGTTGGAGTTGTTGGAAACGGGGGCGCCGTCCACAATGATGGCGGTGCCCAGGCTGTTCATCGAGACCGCCGCGTTGGAGGCGTCGGAGCCCACGCGCAACGTAAGAGCCTGCGCTGTGCTAAGGCTTGGATTGTGCGCCGCAACACCCGGCAACAGAGTCATAACGTCGCTCAGAGAGCTGGTGGAAAGGTGGTCCATCGCCTGGCGCGAAATCACCGACGATGTTGATGCGCCCGCCTCGCTGCGCTGCGCCGTCACCACCACTTCCTCCATGCGGAAGGTCATGTCTTCCATATTGAAGTTTATGGCATAAGTGCCGCCGCCGGAGGCATTCAGCACTCTGGTTTGAGCAATCTTCCCGTAGAATTCCACCTTGACGGTGATTTCACCGGGGGCCACTTTTTCAAAACTGTAACGTCCTTTTTCGTCGGTCAGCGTGTACTGTCCGGAGGGTGACAGCACCACTGTCGCATAAGATAGCGGAGTTGCAGCCTCCACATCGTTTACCACGCCCTCGATTGTGGCGTATTTGTTTTGTGCAGATATAGTTGCAAAATTTGCAACCGTAAGCAGAATCAATAAAAGAGTCCTTCTCATTTGGTCTACTTGCGCTAAGATTAAGGGGGCGAAGGTAGACAAAAATGCCGAACTGCAAAACGCTTTTACCCCCGCAGGCGGTAGCGGGTGCGTAACAATTCGAAATCAGAGGGGCGCTCGCGGAGCATCCTGTCGTCGCTCAAGATGTCATATCCTTCGATATTATAAGGCAGAAAGTCGTGTTTGATTTCAAATTGTAATAATTCAGAAATGCCAAAAAATTTTGCAAGGGAGCGCACCGCGGCCACCGTGGCGTTGACTTTTCCCGCCGCAGTGTAGCCGGCGATGTGGGGGGTGGCGATATCGGCCGCCGCCAGAGTCGCGGGGTTGATGTCGGGTTCCCCCTCCCACACATCTATCGCCAGAGGGCCCAGACGGCCGCGCAGCGCAAGCAGCGCCGCCTCGTCTGCCACTCCGCCACGCGCTGCGTTGAGAAATGCCGCCCCGCGCTTCATCTTCTCAAAAAAGCCGGCATCGGCAAAGTGGTAATTCTCCCGCCACAGGGGGATGTGCACAGTCACGATGTCGCTCTCTGCCAGCAGCTGCTCCAGCGGGGTAAAATGCCGCGCAAAGCCCGCCGCCAGCCTGGGCGGGTCGTTTTCAAGCACCCTGAAGCCGCGCCGGCGCCCCATATCGGCCACCCGGCCGCCTACCTCGCCCACTCCAACGACGCCGAGGGTCATCCCCTCAAGCGGCCTGCCGAACGGCAGATGCTCCAGGGCGGCAAACACCCACTCCATCACCCCGTCGGCGTTGCAGCCGGGAGCGTTCACCGCCGTGATGCCCGCCGAGGCACACCAGGGCCGGTCTATATGATCCATTCCGATGGTGGCGGTGGCTATGAACTTCACATTGCTGCCCTCCAGCAGGGCTGCATCGCATTTGGTGCGGGTGCGGATTATCAGCGCCGAGGCATTCCTCACCGCAGCGGCATCTATCTGCGCCGCAGGCAGGTATTCCACATCGAACCAGGGTTCCAGCACGCCGCGGATATAGGGCACAGCTGCATCTATTATTACTTTAGAGGGCATTATCTGAGATTTATCGCTGTTACTGTATCTTCCCCGAGCAGGCGGTTCATCCGGTGACGGATGGTCTCGCGGTTCATCTGCAGCTGCATTCTGAGCACCGACGAGCCGATGCGCACCGTCAGGACCCCGCCGTCGAACTGCCGGGAGAGGGTCATCGCCGCCACGCTGACTCCCACCGCCTCGTCCCAGGCAGAGCACACACGGGCATACCGCAGCCCCTCGGAGATGGGCCGCGCCTCCTTTTCCGTGGCGAGATAGCGCTCCAGCGCCTGTCCCAAAGTCTTGAAATTGCTGCGTTCCATCCGCTACCCCTCCCGCACGAAGGTCCCCCCCTTCACGGAGAACATCGCCGCATCCACATTCATTCCCGCCACGATGCTCCCCAGACGCACCTTGTTGCAGTCGGTCACGAATATCTGCCCGAAATCTTCGCTGGAGACTGTCCGCAGCAGAAATTCCACTCTGGAGGCGTCCAGTTTGTCAAACACGTCGTCCAGCAGCAGTATGGGGCTGAAGCCGCAGTGGCGGCGCATCAGCACGAACTGCGACAGCTTCACCGCAAGCAGAAAGCTCTTCTGCTGCCCCTGGCTGCCGCATATTTTTATGGGGGCGGAATTCATTTTGAAGATTATATCGTCCCGCTGCACGCCGGCCGATGTGTAGCGCACCTGGCAGTCCCGCGCAAAGTTCCGCTCAAAAATCTCCGCCGTAGTGCCGCGCATCAAATCCGACTGGTACTCGAGGCTGATGCTCTCGCGGCCGTCGGAGAGCCGCGCATAATAGTCGGCCGAGAGACTCTGCAGCTCGCCGCACAACTCGGCCCTTTTATTATATATGTATGCGGCAAAGGGGGCCATCCGGTCGGTGACAGCCTGCAGCAGCTCGCCGTCGGGGCTGTCCGCCTTGAGAATGCGGTTGCGCTGCGCCAGCAGCCTGTTGTAGGACTGCACCGCGCGCAGATACTCCCTGTCGGTCTGCGACAGCATCATATTCATAAAGCGGCGGCGCACCTCGGCGCTGTCGTTGATGAGCGATGTGTCGGAAGGGGAGATCATCACAATGGGGAACTTCCCGATATGGTCGGAGATCTTGCTGTAGTTCTTGCGGTTGAGCCGCACCTGCTTCTGCTCTCCGGAGAGCATCACCGCCACCGTGTCCACGGTTTCGTCGGCCATCCCGTACTCGCCCGAGAGCACCATCGTCTCCTCCCCTACCGTGCGCACATAGGGCTCAGGGATGCGGAAGTAGCTCTTGGTCATCGAGAGGTAGAACACGGCGTCCAGCAGGTTGGTCTTTCCCTCCCCGTTGTCGCCGCTGATGCAGTTGAGCGCCGGAGAGAACTCCAGCGACGCCCCGCTGATATTCTTGAAGTTCTGTATGTTGATTTTGCGCAGGTACATAGCTGCCTCAAAAGTACGAAATTATATTGTGGTTTTGCATTTTTATTGTAATTTTGCACACTTTGTAAAACGGATAATTTTAAATTTTTACATAATGGCAACTAATAAAGTCAACAGCACACCCGAGAGCAATCAGGCAGTGGGTGAAGCCGTTACAGGCGTTGAATCTTGGCTCAAGAAACACGGTAATCTGCTCAGCACCATCATTCTGGTAGCGCTGATAGTCGTCTGCGCCGCACTGGCGCTCAACCGCTGGGTGTTCAAACCCGCCAAACAGGAGGCTATGGCCGCTTCTGCAGGGGCTTGCAACTACTTTAATCAGGGCATGTACGAGCAGGCGCTCAACGGCGACGGCAACGTGCTCGGCTTTGCCGATGTCATCTCGCAGTATGGCAAGAAGGCGGGCCAGGGCGTCTATTATCAGGCAGGCGTGTGCCAGCTGCAGCTCAAGAACTATGCTGAAGCCATCAACTATCTGAAGAAATACAAAGGCGGCGACCCCATCATGAACGGGCGCGCGCTCTGCTGCATCGGCGATGCGCAGGTTGGCCAGGGCGACAACGCCGCTGCGCTTGAATCATACAAGGCGGCTGCCAAGGCAGACGACACCATCCTTTCTGCAGGCTACCTGCTCAAGGCCGGCATCGCTGCCGAGGATCTGGGCAAGAGCGCCGAGGCACTCTCTTTCTACAACGAGATCAAGGTTAAATACCCCAACACGATAGAGGCAATTGACATCGACAAGTACATTTCTCGCATAGAAAACGTTCAGAAATAATATGGGAAGAGCTTTTGAATTCAGAAAGGAGCGCAAGTTTAAACGCTGGGGCCACATGGCCAAAACCTTTACCAAAATCGGTAAGGAAATCACCATTGCAGTAAAACAGGGAGGTCCCGATGTGACCGGCAACCCCCGTCTGCGTGCACTGCTGCAGGAGGCCCGCAGCGAGAATATGCCCAAGGACAACATCGAGCGCGCCATCAAGCGTGCCACCGACAAGGACCAGGGCGATTACAAAGAGATAGTTTACGAGGGATACGGCCCTCACGGCATCGCGATACTCATAGAGACCGCCACCGACAACACCAACCGCACGGTTGCCAACATCCGCAGCTACTTCAACAAGTTCGGCGGCACTCTGGGCACCTCGGGCAGCGTGGAGTTTATGTTCGACCGCAAGAGCGTGTTCACGGTCAAGGACCGCGACGACATCGACCTCGAGTCGCTGGAGCTTGAGCTCATCGACTTCGGCGCAGACGAGGTGTTCCGCGACGGCACCGGCGAGGAGGAGGACGACCCCAAGGTGATAATGATCTATGGCGAATTCACCGCCATGAACAATATCCAGCAGTATCTCGAGAGCAACGGCTACGAGATAATCTCGGCCAAGTTCGACCGCTTCCCCAACATCGAACCCAAGACCCTCAGCGCAGAGGACAAGGCGGATGTGGAGAAACTCCTGGAGAAAATCGAGGAGGACGAGGACGTCCAGAACGTATTCCACACAATGGCATAAGGCTTCAGTTAACCAAAAATACCAAGGCAGGCGCCGGCTCAAAAAAAATTGAGCCGGCGCTTGTTTTTTGTGGTTTTTGTATTTTGAATTTTCTAACTTTGGAGAGTTTTTTTCAAAAACTGCTTATAAACAACTTTTTAAAAACATAGCCATGGAACTGTCCCAAATCGAACACATCGGCATAGCGACTACTTCTCTGGAAGAGGCTATCCCCTACTACGAAAACGTACTCGGTCTGAAATGCTACAACATCGAGGTTGTGGAGGATCAGAAGGTCAAGACCGCATTCTTCAAAATCGGCGAAGTCAAGCTGGAGCTGCTGGAGCCCACCTGCCCCGAGAGCACCATCGCCAAATTCATCGAGAAGAACGGCGGCCGCGGCGGCGTGCACCACATCGCCTTCAAGACCAAAGATGTGGCAGCCTGCCTTGCAGATGCTTCCGATAAGGGTGTCCGCCTGATCGACGCCGCTCCCCGCAAAGGCGCCGAGGGTCTCAACATCGCATTCCTGCACCCCAAGTCCACTCTGGGCGTGCTCACCGAGATCTGCGAGAATCCCAGCGAGAAATAATCCAAAAACAATAAAACATCTGATATAATGAGCAATCAACTCGAAAAAGTCAAAGAGCTTATAGAAAAGCGCGAGACTGCCCGCCTCGGCGGTGGCCAGGCCAGGATAGATGCCCAGCACGAAAAGGGCAAATATACCGCCCGCGAGCGCATCGCAATGCTGCTCGACGAGGGCAGCTTTGAGGAGTTCGACATGTTTATGCTGCACCGCTGCACAAACTTCGGAATGGAAAAGAAGCACTTCCTGGGCGACGGCGTCGTTACCGGCTACGGCACAATCGACGGCCGTCTGGTGTACATCTTCGCACAGGACTTCACCGTGAACGCCGGCTCGCTGTCCGAGACCCTCGCGCAGAAGATCTGCAAGGTAATGGACCAGGCAATGAAGGTGGGCGCTCCCGTGATCGGCCTCAACGACAGCGGCGGAGCCCGCATCCAGGAGGGTGTCAACGCCCTTGCCGGCTATGCCGAGATTTTTGAGCGCAACATCCTCTCCAGCGGCGTGGTGCCCCAGATCAGCGCCATCCTCGGCCCCTGCGCCGGCGGTGCCGTCTACTCCCCCGCCCTCACCGACTTCACCATTATGCGCAAGAACGCCAGCTATATGTTCCTCACCGGCCCCGCTGTAGTGGAGCAGGTGCTTGGCGAGAAGGTGACCCAGGAGCAGCTGGGCGGCGCAAGCGTGCACGCCAGCAAGAGCGGCGTGGCCCACTTTGCCTGCGACACGGAGGAGGAGGTGATTTCCACCATCCGCGAACTCATCAGCTACATTCCCCAGAACAACCGCGAGGAGGCCCCGATAGTTCCCACCAACGACCCCATCGACCGCAAGGAGGATATCCTCAACGAGATTATCCCCGACAGCCCCAACGAGCCTTATGACATGTATCAGGTAATAAACGCCATTGTGGACGACGGCAAGTTCTTCGAAATCCACAAGGAGTTTGCCCGCAACATAATCGTGGGCTTTGCCCACATGGGCGGGATGTCAGTCGGCATCGTGGCCAACCAGCCCAAGATGCTGGCCGGCGTGCTGGACATCAACTCCAGCCGCAAGGGTGCCCGCTTTGTGCGCTTCTGCGACTCGTTCAACATTCCCATCGTGACTCTGGTGGATGTTCCGGGCTTCCTTCCCGGCACCCAGCAGGAGTTCGGCGGCGTGATTCTGCACGGAGCCAAACTGCTCTACGCATACGGCGAGGCCACAGTGCCCAAAGTAACCGTGACCCTGCGCAAGTCCTACGGCGGCAGCCACATCGTGATGAGCTGCAAGCAGCTGCGCGGCGACATGAACTACGCATGGCCCACCGCCAACATCGCGGTTATGGGTGCCGACGGCGCCGTTGCAGTGCTCTACAACAAGGAAATCAAGGCCGCTGCCACCCCCGAGGAGGCCGCTGCCATCAAAGAGGCCAAGAAGAAAGAATACGACGACCTCTTCTGCAACCCCTACAAGGCTGCCAGCTACGGCTATATCGATGATGTCATCGAGCCCCGCAACACCCGCTTCCGCGTGATCAGGGCTCTCTGCCAGCTGCGCGACAAGAATCTCTCCCTCCCGGAGAAGAAGCACGGCAATATACCTCTGTAAAACCCATCTGCAATGAATATGATTTTAACAGTCAACTGGGGCGCAATCTGGGCTATGACGGGCATCGGCCTTGCCATCGTGTTCGTCATCCTGATACTGCTTGTCTATGTGCTGCAGATATTCTCGCGCGTCGCAAGCAAAAAGGCCGCATCTGCGCCCGCTCCCGCCCCCAAGGCGGCGGCTGCAGACAATGCGCACCACGAGAGCGACGAGGAGATTGCGGCAGCCATCGCAGCCTCTCTGTACCTCTTTAGCGAAGAGACCCACGATGTGGAGAGCGACGTCATCACCATCGTGCACAACGACCATTCGGCCTGGCATCATTTCAATTAAACTATCCCCGTAAATCAAATGAAAAGATTCAATTTCAAAATAAACGGCAACGAATACCAGACTACCGTGGAGCAGTCGGGTGAATTGCTGCAGATTTCTGTCAACGGCAAGTCCTACACCACTCAGTTGGAGAAGGACGAAAACAGCGCCGCCAAACCCTCAATGCCCAAACCGGCAGCACCCAAGCCGGCAGCCGCCGCTGCACCCGCCGCAGCGCCCAAGGCGGCAGCCGGAGCCGGCAAGGCAGTGGAATCTCCCCTGCCCGGCGTTGTGGTCAGCATCGCAGTGTCCGTGGGCCAGAGCGTCAAGGCCGGCGACACCCTCCTTACCCTGGAGGCCATGAAGATGGAGAACGCAATCCTTGCGGAGGCCGACGGCACGGTAACGCGCATCATCGTCTCTGCAGGCGACACCGTGCAGAGCGGCGACCCTCTGGTAGAGGTTGCCTAACCGATAAGTCAAGTAAAGATGAAGCGTTCCGACAACAAAATCTTCAAGTTCGCCCTCTTTGCCCTGATGCTGTTTGCGGCGCTGCCCATAATGGCGCAGGACTTTGACTTTGGCGAGACAATGACCAAGTTCGTGGCCGACACCGGTTTCGCGCAGATGTTCGCTGCGGCCGGCGGCTGGAAGTCGCTTGTGATGATCGCGGTGAGCTGCGTGCTCATGTATCTTGCAATTGCCAAGCAATATGAGCCGCTGCTGCTTCTGCCCATCGCATTCGGCATGCTGCTCACCAACTTCCCGGGAGCCGGGATGTACCACGCGGAGCTCTGGAACAACGAGTTTCTCAACCCCGACAGCCCCTACTTCCACAGCTACCGTCACATCCTTGCCGACGGCGGCCTGCTGGATATCCTCTATATGGGCGTCAAGCTGGGCATCTACCCCTGCCTGATCTTCATCGGCGTGGGTGCGATGACCGACTTCGGCCCGCTGATTGCCAACCCCAAGAGCCTGCTGCTGGGCGCAGCCGCGCAGCTGGGCATCTTTGCCACATTCATCGTGGCGCACCTGCTGGGCTTCAATTCCCAGGAGGCCGCTTCCATCGGCATCATCGGCGGCGCCGACGGCCCCACGGCCATCTTCCTCACCAGCAAGCTGGCGCCTCACCTGCTGGGTCCCATCGCCGTTGCGGCTTATAGCTATATGGCTCTGGTGCCCATCATCCAGCCCCCGATCATGCGCGCCCTCACCTCAGAGAAAGAGCGCAAAATCGAGATGAAGCAGCTGCGTCAGGTCTCCAAGAAGGAGAAGATTCTCTTCCCCATCGTCGTGACCATCATAATCGCGCTGCTGCTCCCCTCCGCCGCTCCTCTGGTAGGCTGCCTCATGCTGGGCAACCTGTTCCGCGAGTGCGGCGTGGTGGACCGCCTGAGCAAGACCGTGCAGAACGAGCTCACCAATATCGTGGTGATATTCCTGGGCACCACGGTGGGCGCGACAGCAACCGCAGACACATTCCTGCAGTGGCGCACCCTCTCCATCCTGGCGGTGGGCATCGTGGCATTCGGTCTCGGCACCGCCGGCGGCGTGCTTCTGGCCAAGTTCATGAACCTCTTCACCAAAGACAAGATCAACCCGCTGATCGGCTCTGCAGGCGTTTCTGCAGTGCCTATGGCAGCCCGCGTGTCGCAGACCGAGGGACTCAAGGCCAACCCCAGAAACTACCTGCTGATGCACGCTATGGGTCCCAACGTGGCCGGTGTGATCGGCAGCGCGGTGGCGGCCGGCATCCTGCTGAGTATGCTGGGCTAAACATCTTTGATATCGCAATTCAAGGCGCCGCTCCACATTCGGGGCGGCGCTTTTGTTTTTGACGGCATCTGCAGTTTTAGCCGGGAGTCAGTGCGGTGCCGCTCCTCCCCGGTTCGCTGTAGCCGCCCGTTCCGCCCCGCCGGCAGAGCGGCGCCGATTTGCCCATAATCGGGATTGTTGCTACCTTCGCTCATTATGAAGCTCAGAAACGCCATTTTCGCCGCAATCGCGGCCGCAGGCATAATCTCCTGCACCCCGAAGTCAGAAGAGGCCGCAAACCCCATAAACATAATCCTGGACACCGATATGGGCAACGACATAGACGACGCTATCGCGCTGGATATGCTCTACACATATATCGACAGCGGGACGGTCAACCTTATGGCCATTATGGTCAACAAGGACGACGCCCCCTACCCCGCCTCTTTCATTGACATAACCAACACCTTCTACGGCCATAAAATCCCCGTCGGAGCGGTTTACGGCGGCACCGCCGGAAGCGGAGACGCAGTCAACTTCGCCCGCCTGGTGAGCGGTATGACCTACCCCACCGGCGACCCGCTGTTCGAGCGCAGCAGCAACTGCCTCAGCGACCTGCCCAGCGCCACGGAGCTTTACCGACAGGCTCTCAGCGAGGCGGCCGACAGCTCTGTGGTGATCGCCTCCATCGGCTTCTACACCAACCTGGCGCGGCTGCTGGACAGCCCTGCCGACGAATATTCGCCCCTTGCCGGGCGCGAGCTGGTGGCGCGCAAGGTGCGGCTGCTCTCTGCAATGGGAGGCACCTTTACCGGCGGCTTTGCCGAGTTCAACATCAAGAACGACATCGCCGCGGCGCAGAAAGTCTTCTGCGAATGGCCGTCTGACATCGTGCTCTCACCCTTCGAGGTGGGCAATTCCATCCTGTACCCCGCAGACAGTCTGCCCGGCGGCGTAGAGGGGCCGCACCCGCTGCGCGAGGGCTACAAGGTCTATTGCGGCGACGCCGACCGCCCCTGCTGGGACCCCTCGGCAGTGCTCTATGCCGTGGAGGGCAGCCGCTGGTTCACCCTCGGCGAGGCGGGCTCAGTGGCCGTGGACAGCACCGGCATCACCACCTTCGCCCCCGACTCCGCAGGCCACGTCCGCATTCTGCAGGCCACCCCGGCCCAGGTGCGCGCCGCCCGGATGCGCATCGTGTCGCTGGTAAAATAACGCCCGCACAACTTAGGTAAAAATCGGGAAAGGCCAACGAAACCGGGTCGCAAGCTCGGACGGGGCCTCTATTGCATATTTTTCAAAAAAAAAGCTTTGTCTTTATTCTATTAATTCATAACTTAGCCATCAGCAGCAGATGCTGCTTTTGCCGCATCTGCGCGACATACATATAGAAAGCGTTTAGCATGAATTAATGTAAGATCCGGCTGAATATTGCTTTATACACGCGCCCCTGGCGGTATGAACCAGGGGTGCGTGCGCATCCGGGCAGGGGAACTTTGGGGGAGCGTTTCATAATCAGCGCATTTTTAGTATTTTTGTCGGAAGCTGAGGCTGCGCGTGCAGTTACATGCTGTGGAACGCGGGGCATAGCGACAAAGCAGATGCACTATGTTGTACCCAATTGGAATACAAAGTTTTGAGAAAAACCGTGAAGGCGGATATGTCTATGTGGACAAGACGGAATACATCTACAATCTTGCCCACAGCGGTTGCTATTATTTTCTGAGCCGTCCGCGCCGCTTCGGGAAGAGTCTGCTGATTTCCACGATGGAGGCGTATTTCAAAGGTCGACAAGAGCTTTTCAAGGGGCTGTCCATTGAGAAGTTGGAAAAGGACTGGACCGAATATCCGGTGCTGCATCTTGACTTTACCGGTAGCAGATACACAGAACTCTCCGATTTGCAGACAGCTCTTGACCAGCAGCTGTCACGATGGGAATCCCTCTTTGGGATCGCCGCCAAATATGCAGACCCTTCTGCCAGATTCAAGGATGTGATTGATGCCGCCCGCCTCAAGACAGGACGGCAAGTCGTAGTCCTTATTGATGAATACGATAAACCTATCATCGACAACATAGACAATCCCGAATTGATGGATCATTTCCGAAGGGAACTTCAGGGCTTTTACAGTGTCCTTAAGGGCAAGGACGATTGCATCCGCTTCGCGTTCCTTACGGGGGTCACGAAACTCAGCAAGATGAGCATCTTCAGCGGGCTCAACAATCTGGAAGACATTTCAATGAGCCCGGACTACTCATCAATCTGCGGAATCACTTCCGATGAGATTAAGTCCTATTTCGGAGAAAGCGTGGAGAGCTTGGCCAAATTCAATCGTCTCAGCGTGGAAGATTGCTATGCAAAGTTGGCTCGATTGTATGATGGCTACCATTTCAGCATAGTCAGCGAGGGGGTCTATAACCCGTTCAGCCTGCTGAACGCGTTCAAGTCGAGACTCTTCAAGCTGTATTGGTTCGGAACCGGCACGCCCACAATTCTCATCCGTTACCTCAAGAAAGCCGAAGTCAACCTTGAGAGCATATCACACAATAATGTCCGCGAGGAGACCTTGACGGATGCCAACTTTGACAACCCGAAACCTGTTACTCTTATGTATCAGGCCGGATACCTGACCATTAAGGATTACAACCCGGATCAGTTTACATACACTATCGACTACCCCAACGAGGAGGTGAAAAGAGGCTTTGTCAACTCGCTGAGTGAGATTTTCACGCCATCTCTAACCGACGGCAAGTTCTCTGTATTCAGCTTCGCCGATGATGTCAATGCAGGTAATGTGGAAAGTTTCATGAACCGCTTTGCAGCATTTCTGTCAGACAACAGTTATAAGGTACAAGGTGAGTTGGAAGTCTATTTCCAGAACACGATGTCTATATTTTTCAAATTGATGGGCTTTGAAGTCAAGACCGAATACCACACATCCAACGGACGCATTGACATCGTGATGGAGACCGGCGAATATGTCTATATCATAGAGCTTAAGCGCGATCAAGATCCGGACACCGCCCTCAGGCAGATAGAAGCGAACGGCTATGACAAGCCGTTCCTCGCCTCAGACAAGCAGCTTATCAAGCTCGGCATAAACTTCTCCAGCACAACCCGCACCATCGACTCCTGGAAAATCGCGTATTCATTTCCTGTCGATTCTGGTCCAGAGCCAATAGACAAACGCGCCCCAAGCCAAAAATAGGATTATGGCCAGCCACAGCGGTAGGCGGGAGTTGTAGGCATCGTCGCGGACAATCTTCTCAAAGCCGGGGATGTCGGCATAGTAGTAGGCTCCGGCCCCGAAGTCCAACTCGGGCACAAGGCCCGCCCCTCTGGCCATTATAATGACGGCGACAAGCACAACTGCCGTCATCACCGCGACGGCAGCCACTTTCCAGAATTTGTCTTTGGGATCCACGCGCACGCTGTCTGCAAAACGCCGCCCGCCTAATTCAACGAGGGTACCGGAAAAATAACCCCGGAGAGCAGCAGCCACACGGCAAAAAAGGTCAAAGCGATGTTGAACGTCTGGCCTATTATATAGAGCCAGATGAGCTTGCCGCCGTGTGTGTTTTTAATGATGGTCTTGAAGTTGGTGTCCAGACCAATGGAGACGAATGCAAGCACGAAAGCCCAGTTCTTGTACTGGTCCAGCATCTTGTTGACGGCCGATACCTGTTCGCTGCCGAAAATCGGGAGAATCACGAATGACGCCACCAGTGAAGCGGCAAAGAATCCGAGGATAAACTTGGGAAATCTCACCCATATCTCCGAGACTCCGACTTTTGTCCCGGGAGTTTTGTCGACCCTCGTGGCAAAGAAAATT
>CAVHPI010000015.1:0-43480 GCA_963637965.1 bacterium | reverse complement strand
TCCCTTCCCGGGGGAAGGGATTTAGGGTTGGGGTCATCAATAAAAAATGTGCGGTGGGGTGCCGGGGCGTTGGAAGTTTAGTGTTTAGTGTTTAGTGTTTAGTGTTTAGCGTTTATAGTTATGGCAGATAATTATTTGGAGAGGCGGGAGAGGGAAATTGCCGAAAGGCGCCCCGCCGCAAGGCGCAGCGGAATCTCGCTGGACAGCCTGATGAAGAAGAACCGCAGCTGGCGCGGCTACGACACCCGCCACAGCGTGAGCGAAAGCGACTTGAAGCAAATCGCCGCGGCCGCCACCCTCGCCGCCAGCGGAATGAACCGTCAGCGGCTGCGCCTGCGCCTGATCACCGGCAGCGACGCCGCAGCGGTGCTGCAGCACGTCAGGATGGGAGCTGCCCTCAAAGAAGAGCACCTCCCCCACAAGGGAGAAGAGCCCGGAGCCTTCATAGTTGTGTGTTGCACCGGCGAAGAAGACCGCATCGTGGACATCGACCTGGGCATCGCCGCAGAAAACATGCTGCTCAAAGCCACCGAGATGGGGCTGGGCGGCCTCTTCATTCTCAACTTCGATGCGGACGCCATCCAGCGCTCGCTGCAGCTGCCTCTGAAGCCTATTGCCGTGATAGCCATAGGCAAGCCCGCCGAGAAAATCTTTATCGTGCCGGTGCACGGCGGTGCCGACTTAAACTACTACCGCAAGGATGGGGTCCATTTCGTCCCCAAACTTGCGGTAGAAGATCTGTTGATTTAGCTTTCCCGGCGCACCAATGCGGTGCGGGCGCTTACTTTGCCTCGCGGACGCAGCGCACCGGATAGCAGCGGACACGCCAGTCGCCGTAGAAAAGGCGAGTTTCCCGCTTATCCTTGTAGGCCTGCACGCGGCTGCCGCCGCAGTCATAATAGAGATAGCGGGCCGATCCGCTGTTCCAGAGGGCGCAATAATCTCCGCGGCCCTCAACACTCCCCTTATATGCACGGCCAGCGTAGGGGAAGAAACACTCCTTGCCGCCGGAGGAGAGCGTCACGCCCTGCTCTCCATAGCAAGCCGCATCTGCATCTGCGAGAGCCTGAAATGCCTGTCCGGGAGCCACCATATACCCGGCCGGGCAGGGATCGTAGATAGTTTTGGAAAGCTCCGAAAGGCTGTGGCAGAAAGCATAATCGGGGTTGCCCCAGAGATAGTGGTTGCTGGAATCCTTGTGGGCTGTACCCCAGTCATAGGCGTCGGTCACAAGACCTGCCACGATGGGTTCAAAGGGGCGGCGGGGATGCTTCACTGCATAGTCGAGGTTCTTCTCGGGGTTCTTATAGAGCCCTTTTGCCACAGTTTCTGCCTTGAATGGATCTTTGCGGCCCCACTGGTAGTAGAGTCCGTAGGCGGCCTCACCGTCTGAAGCGAGCGCGCCCGTCGCGCCCAAGTTGCGGTCCATGAAGGTCCAGGTGTTGGAATCGGAGTCGGTGCAGGTGAAGTCGGCGGGGGCGTCGGTGCGCCAGATATGCCAGCTCCAAAGCACATTGCCTGCGGCATCATACACCGCAACCTGAGCATTTCCTTCTGCGCTGCCGGCGCGGAAATAGATACGGCTGCCGTCAAAGGTAATATCGCTGATAACGCCGTCGTTCATAAGAATCTTGGCCGATGCGGGGCAGATGGAGGCGCTGCCGGTGTGGAAGCGGGCGCCGGGGATTATACCATTCTGCCCGTTGCCGATGGTGGTGGCGTCAAAACTGTAATATCCCGCCGCGGGCACTATGTAGCAGTTTGCCGTGGCATCTGCGCTCAGATCAACCGCCGCACCGTTGGAGGCGCCGTGCGCGGTCGAGCAGGACACTGCGGCGCACAACAGCGCCGCGGAAAATATATTGAGTATTCTCTTTTTCATCTCTTATTCGTATTTGATAACCAACATGTCACCCTCGTCCAGCACAAAATTCTTTGCGCCGCTCTGCTGCTCGGCAAACGCGCCGGTGCGGTCTATGGTGTAGACCATTTCGGCAAAGTCTACAGAAAGGTTGCACTTCTTCTCGCAGGAGCTGTTCACCACCACGATGTAGCGGTTAAAGCCGTTTTCAATAAAGGAGACCAGTGCGGGCAAGTCGCTGTCTATGGAAGAAATCTGCGCGGGCAGGTCTCCGGCCGTAAGGGGATGGCAGCCCCAGGGGGCCAAATGCGCGAAGCGGGTCTTGGTGACCTTGCAGCCGGCAAACACAAAGCCGCGCTTGTGCAGCTCGCTGTTGAACTCCACCAGCAGGTCGTAGGCTGTGGTGTAGGTACCGTCGCGCATGATAGGGGCCCAGCTGGTTCCGCCGTAGGCGCTGTACACGAAATACTGCAGCACGTCGGTGCCGTATGCGAAATTGGTGTATCCCTGCAGACGCAGGTTCGCCATAGAGGGCTTCTGGCGGTTGAGATGCTCCTGATCGATGTAGCAGGAGGCCACAAAGCTCCAGAAGGGTATATTGTGTTCACGGGCAATGCGGGAGTTGATTTCCAGTCCTTTGTACCAGTCATTCATCACGGGGGCATTCTCCAGAATCGGGTACTGGTCGTATGAGAGGATCTCCATCTGCAGGCTGTCCGCCATCTTCTCCACATAGTCGGCATAATAGTCGGTGCCCAGCGCCCTCTCGCTAGACTCGGGGTGCAGGTTGAAGTGCACCGGCACGTCGGGCAGAGTGTTCTTTATAAACTCCTTGCGCTTTCTCAGCTCGGGAATCAGCCAGAGGCCCGGCTCGTCAAACACGTGTATGGACACCAGGCTCGTGTCCCCTTTGAGCATGTCCAGCGTGCGCTGCAGCTGGGGATGGTGTACATTATACTTGAGACCGACCTGCTTTGCCAGGCCGATTTTGTATTTGACCGTCTCGTAGAGGTCATCCTCGCTCCGGCGGCCGTCACCGTCCATATCCATGCAGTCGCCGCCCTCGATGGTTATCATATTGAAGCCGGCATCCGCCACCTTCTGATAATCCTCCAGCGAGGTGACATTGTCGCGGAGCCCTCCGAAGGGGACAATCTTAACCGTGGGGCGAGTCAAAGCGGTGTAGGGATCGGCCACCATCACATTGAGCCGCACCACCTGCTGTTCTCCGCCCGGATAGGTCACCGTGGCCTTTAGGTCGGGGGCCGTGGCGGGGTCGGGGGCTGTCACCGTGACGGTGCCCCGGCGGCCGCCGGCAGGGTTCACTACAATCTTCCATCCGTCGGAGGCGGTCACATCCAGCTTGCCCTCTGAAGGGAGGGTATAGCCTATGGTGACGCTGCCGCCGGCGCTCACGCCGTAGCGCGTCTTGTCAAAGGTCACAGAACCCTTGGCAAAAGCCGCAGTCCCCAAAAGCGCAAGGGCCACGGCTGTCGTTAAAATTTTCTTAATCATATTTCTATTGTCGTTATTTCTTTTCAAGTGAGATGCGGAACATCGCGGGCCAGTACTTGCCCGTCAGATAAATGCCGCCGGTCTCTGGGTTATAGGCGATGCCGTTGAGCACATCCGTGCGGCGGGTGCGCCTTTCCTTCGCCAGCAGGCCGCGGCAGTCCACTACCCCATCCACATTGCCGCTCTCGGGGTCGATAATCAGAATTTCGTCTTTCTGATAGACGTTAGCCCATATTTTGCCGTCGATATACTCCAGTTCGTTGAGGTAGTTGACGCTCTTGCCGCCGCGGCGCACCGTGACGCTGCGCACTATGGTGAATGTCTTGGGGCTCACGAAATAGAGTTGGGCGCTACCATCGCTCATCACCAGCAGCTTGCCGTCGGTGGCGAGGCCCCACCCTTGCCTGCGGTTGGCATATTGTCCCTTAAGTTCAAATGTGTTCTTGTCGTAACGCAGGCAAATTCCCTCCAGCCAGGTGAGCACATACATGTCGTCGCCTATGGTGCAGCTGCCCTCGGCAAATACGGTGCTGTCCAAAACACACTGGCGCTGCGCCAGCCCGCTCTCGAGGTCCACCTCAATGAGGCGCGACTCGCCGTACTGGCCGGCGGTCTCGAAAAGCCTGCCGCCGTCAAAAAAGAGTCCCTGCGTGTAGGAGAGGGTATCGTGGGGATACTCCTGCTCCACCTTGACGCTGTAGGAGGCCACCTTCTGCCGCGGGGCGCAGGAGGCCAGCGTCACCAGAAGGGAAAAGGCCGTGAGTAAAAAAGTTTTCAATCTATTTTGTGGATGTTACGTTAATCGAAGCAAAAACCGTACGGCCGCCGGTCTGCACGCCGTTGTCGCTGACAATCACCAGAATCTGGGAAGTGCTTGCCACATCGGGGGAGAGAATCTCTATCTCACCGCTTTTGGAATCCTTGGCAATGACATTTGCAGTCCAGCCGTCTTTGGCGTAGGTCATCACGGCCGTATCTTCGCTGCCGCCGGTGATGGTGTATGCAACGGTGCGTCCGCCGCCCGCAGCCATTGTCTGCGAAGTGGAGTTCAATTTGATGCTGAGAGGCTGTATCTTGGGGATTGTGATGACGGTGCCGCCGGCAAGGTGGAATTCCACCCGGGAGTCGCCGTCGATGACGGAGTCCAGCACAGGGGTGCCGACTTCGCCCACTGCAGTCCAGGAAGCGCCGCCGTCGGTAGATGCCTCTATAGTGCCGCTGCTGAGGCGGAACTGGGGCACTACGGCCGCCTTGCAGGCCTCTACGCGATTGCCGTCGGCGTCGGTGAGCCACTCGCCGGAGACGGTCCAGTAATATTTGCCGCCGTCCTCGGCCACGCCGACATTTGCAGTGGAGTTATAAACGGTGACGGCGTCGCTGCTGCCGTCAGCCCCTTTGAAGGTGACGATGTAGCCCACAACCTTGCCCGACTCCACGACTTTGGAGAACGAGGTGGCCTGCAGGGAGTCCTGCAGCGCTTCCACTATCTTGGAGAGGGCAGCGACATTGTCGTTGACTTTGGAATTGTCGGTGGCCAGAGCGTCAATCTGCTTCTGCAGATCGTCGATTTCTGTGTCATAATTCTGGCAGGCGCACATCGCCCCCGCCACTGCCATCACGGCCATTATTTGTTTCACAGTCTTAGTCATATCTATATTTTATAATTTCCAAACTTCCAACGCCCCTGCAACCCTGCCGCAAATTTTTTGTCGGCGCATTTTTTTGCGCCTCTACACTATCTTAAACACGGCCATATCCCCCTCGTCTATCGTAATTTCATACGTCCCGGGGGCATATTCGGTAAAAATCCCTTCGCGATCTATCCCGTACACCATATCCGCAAACTCAATCGAGAGAGTCTGCTTAGTCTGCCAGGAGAAATTCTGCACCGCTACATACCTGTTTCCCCCGTTCTCCACATAAGACACAATCGCCTCGCCGCTTGTCTCCAAATTGGAAATCTGAGCCGGCAGGGTGCTTTTGTCAAAGCAGGCGACATAATTTTGCATGGTATTAGTGAAGGCGACCTGTGAAACCTCGCAGCCTGCAAATACGAAGCCGCGGTTGTGCATTTCGCGGTTATATTCTTTGCATATGTCGTAGGCTCCGGTATAAGAGCCGTCGCCCATCACGGGAGCATAATTGGTACCGCTTGTGGCACGCCACACAAAGTACTGGTTTACCTGCGAGCCGAAGACCAGATTGGTGTTGCACTGCAGGCGGAGTATCGGCACCGTGGGGTCCTCGCGGTTCACTTCGCGGCAGCTCAGGGCAAAAGCCCAGAAAGGGATGCCGTGCCGCATAGCGGTGTTGCGCACGATAGACAGACTCTTGATCCAGCTGTGGTCGATGTACCCCTGATATACCGGATATTGGTCAAAGGTTATGAACTCCAGACTGCAGTCGGCCGCAAATTGCTCCACATATTTTTCATACTCGGCCACCCCCAGCGTATGCACCGACGCGGTGGCTGAATTCAGATTGAGATATATGGGATGCGCGGGGTCAATCTCGCGGATATGGTCTGCAATCGTGGAGAGTTCTTCAATTTCATCCACAGAGGGCTCGTCCACTATCTGGTAGGCGCACAGGGCCGGCTGCATCTTGACCCTTGCAATGATATCGTCCAGTCCTTTGTAATTCTCCGGGTCGCGGTAATATCGCCCGGTGTACATATTCACAAAAAAGACCACCTTGATGCCGTACTTCTCTGCAAGTCTGAAGTGCTCTTCGTAATTGCCGTAACCCTCCAGGCTCGTCATGTTGATGCCGGCATCGGCCATCTTCTTGTAGTGATAATCGGTGGCCATTCTGTCGTTAAGGGCAAAATAGGCCATTGAGCCGACGGTTGTGCGGGTGGCGGCCGTGTAGGGGTCGCGCACCATCAGGGGCAGCTCCACCGCCGAGACCTTCCCTTCAGGAGTGACGGCTGTCGCCACAAGGGATGATGTCCCTGCCGGATCGGGCGCAGTGACGGTGATTTCGCCCTCGGCATCGCCGGTCATCCTGACAGACGCGCTCCAGCCATCCTTGGCTGCAACCTCAACGCTCGCCTTCTCACTTAGAGTGAAGGCGAGCGTTGCGCTGCCGCCGGCATCCACGCCGTAGCGGGGAGCATCAAACGCTATTGTGAGCGGCGAGAGCGTGCCGCTCTCCTCCGGAATCACAGCAGCCGGCACCGCGATGCCCTCGATTGAGCCTTGCAGGCTGTCGACCTCGCCCTGCAGAGTTTCAAGCTGCGCAACGTAATCAGTGCAGCCGGCCAGCGCCACTGCCGCCGCTATCGTCGCCCATATCTTGAACTTGATCTGCATTCTCTATCGCAAAGAATAAAATTACCTGTATTTGATCACAAGCATCTCGCCCCGCTCAAGGGTATAAGTGGCTTTTTCGCCTATGGCAGGCTGCAAAAACTCCCCGTCGCGGTCTATCACGAACACGGCAGAGGAGGCCACGAAGCTCATGGTCTGCTTCTGCAGCCAGCTGCCGTTGACCACTGCCATATAGCTGCCGCCGACATTCTCCACAAAGGAGACCAGAGCCTCGCCGCTTGTCTCAAAGCTTGCGAGCTGCTCGGGCAGGTCTGCAGGAGCCATCTGAGTGTCGTATGCAGATCTGAAGTTGGTGGTGCGGACTTTGGACACCTTGCAGCCGTCAAAGACATAGCCGCGCTTCTGTACCTGCAGGCAGCACTCCTTGAGATAATCATAGGCCTCGCACCACTCTCTTACCCACTGCTGCTTTTCACTGTCGTATTCCACTTTATAGGGGGCGAAGTCGGTGCCGCTGGTGGTCCTTATGGTGAAGTACTGCACCGCCTGGGCGCCGTATGCCAGGTCGGTGTAAGTCTGCAGCAGCAGGTTTTCGACAGAAGGCTTCGCGCGCTTGGCAACATTGGCCTCCTTGTTTATCCAGCAGCTGGCGGCAAATGCCCAGAAGGGTATGTCATAACGCTGCGATGCGGAAAGGTATATGCCCAGACACTTGTGCCAGGCGCTCATAAGGGTGCCGTCGGCCAGCACGGGATACATATCAAAGGAGATCATGTGCATATTCAGCTGTGAGACATAATATTCCACATAATCATAATATTCGCTCACACCGAGGGTTTTGGCGGAGGCATCCGGGTTCAGATTGATATACACCGGGCGGGTAGGGTCCAGCTGCTCCACTCGGTTCTTTATATCGAGCAGGGCCGGCCCAAGCTTGGTGCTGGGCTCATCCATTATGTGATAGGCGACAACTTCGGGATATTTTTTGATGTCGTTTACGACTCTGTCCAAAAGAGAGAAGTCGCCATAGTCAATATACCGGCCGGAGCAGTCGATGAGTATCGGCAGCACCTTGAGACCGGCCGCGGCGGCCATCTCGATTTGTGCGGCGTAGTCCTCGTCGCCGCAATCGACCGACACCAGACGCAGGCCGGCATCGTAGAGATGCTGATAATTCTCGAGAGAAGATTCCGATGGTTTGAATGCATAATAGCCACCAAGCAGCAGCTCGGGGCGGGTGGCGGCCGTGTAGGGGTCGCGCACCATCACCGGCAGCGGCCGCGTGGCAATCTTCCCGTCGGCTCCAGTGGCCACCGCCACCAGGTCGCAGCAGCCGGCCGGGTCGGGAGCCGAAACCGTGATGACACCGGCATTGTCGCTGCTGTAAGCGACATCGGCCTTCCACCCGTCTTTGCTCTTGACCTCTACTGAAGCCTTCTCGCTGAGGGTGAATCCTATCTGTACGCTGCCGGCGGCATCCACCGCATAACTGTCAGCATCCAGAGTGACGGAAAAGTTCTGCGCCGATTCCCCGGGCTCGACAGCCTCGGGCACAGAGATTGAGTCTATTGCGTTCTGCAGGCTGTCGACTTCGTTTTGCAGGCGGTTCAGATAAGGCCCGTAGTCTGCCGTGCAACCGCACAGCGCCACGGCGGCCGATATCAGATATATGCTGATTTTTTTCACTTTCTATCTGTATTTAAGCACGATGAGATCTCCCTCATCAAGGGTAAGACTGATTTTGTCGCCGGGCTTATGCTCGGTAAATGCACCGTCGCGGCCGATGGAATAAATCACGTTGCCGGCGACGGCATTCACGGTCTGCTTGGTTTTCCAGCTATTGTTCACAATTGCGACATAGCGGTTGCCGCCATTCTCGACCATAGAGACGATGGCGTCGCCGGTAGTTGTGAGGTCGGCGATTTCGGCGGGCAGCCAGCTCTTGTCAAAGGCCACATCGGTCTGACGCAGCGTCCCGGTGGAACCGCGCTTTGCGATTGTGCCCCCTTCGAACACATAGGCGCGGCGCTGCATATCCAGATTGGCCGTCTTGAGGTCGTCGTATGCGGTAGTCCACGCGCGCAGCCACTGACCCGACGCGCTATCATAATACACATTGTAAGGCGCGTAGTCGGTGCCGCCGTAGCTCCTGATGGTGAAATACTGCACCGCCGCAGCACCATATGCCAGGTTGGTGTAGATCTGCAGACGCAGATTCTCCACAGTCGGTTTTGCGCGCACGGGGACATTGGCCTCCTTGTCTATCCAGCAGCTGGCGGCAAAGGCCCAGAAAGGGACTCCGTGGTTTTTGGCCACCGTGGAAACCACATTGAGGCACTTGTGCCAGTTGGACATAACCCCTTCGTCGAGATATGAATATCTGGGATCGTCCACGATCGGGTACATATCAAAGGAGATCTGCCTGAAATTCTCAATAGTCTGGAAATTATTGATGTAGTCGTAATACGACTCGATGCCCAAACCGCTGGCAGAAGCCTCGGGATTGAGGTTGAGATATACCGGATGGTTGGGGTCAAGCTCCTCCACCCTGTCCTTGGCTATCTTGAGCCTTTCGGCCTCGGCCATCTTGGGCTCATCGTAGATATGGTAGCCGTAGAGCTCGGGGCGGTTCTTTATGCTGTTGACGATATTGTCCAGACCGGTGTAGCTCTGGTCACTGCAGTAACGGGCTGCAAAGTCGATCACTATGGCCATCACCTTGAGGCCCGCCTCACCGGCAAGGGTCATCTGTGTGAGATAGTCGCTGTCGTGACACTCCACCGTGATGAGATTGATGCCAGCCTCGGCCAGCTTCCGGTAATTCTCAAGAGTGGCCTCGCCCGGCTTGAAGCTGTAATAGCCCATCGACTTAAGTTGGGGGCGCGTGGCGTCGGTGTAGGGGTTGCGCACAATCAGGGGCAGCTCTTCTGCCGCAATTTTTCCGCTCTCCGATTTGGCGGTCGCCGCCAAAGCCACCGTCTCGGCCGGATCGGGAGCCGTAACTGTGATTTCGCCTTCAGTGTCGCCGGTCATCTTGACCGATGCGTTCCAGCCATCCTTGGCCGCAACCTCAACAGTGGCCTTTTCGCTGAGCGTGAAAGTGAGAGTGGTGCTGCCGCCGGCGTCAACGCCGTAGCGGGGGGCGTCGAATATTATCTTGAGCGACGACTCGTCAACCGCGTCGGGGTCGGCGGAATCGGGCACCGTGATATTGTCAATCACGTTCAGGATACTGTCCCTTTCCGCATTGAGGCGCTCCAGAGCCAGACGGTCGGATTCGTTGCAGGCGGCAAGAGCAGTCACCGCCGCAAGCATTAATGCGTAATATTTTTTCATACGGGAGCCCTCCTACTCGCTAACCTGCTTTACGCAACGTACGGGAACGGCACGGGAACGTATATCTCCCTGATAGAAATAGATAGAACGCTCGTCTTTGTAGATTCTGGTGAGGCAGCCGCCGGCATCTTCATATACATCCCAGCGGCAGGGAGTGCTGTGCCAGAGGTCAAGTTCTTTGCCAATCTCGCTATTGCCCTGATAAACTCTGCCCGCATAGGGGAAGAAGTTCTCCTGGCCATAGTCGCCGCGGATCTTTACGCCGTCCTCACGAAATTCGGTGCGGCTGCTGTCTTCAAAAATCAGAAGAGCGTTGGAAGGAGCCACCATATAGCCGTTCGGGCAGGGGTCGTAGATGCTCTTCTCCAGATCTTTGAGGTACTTGCTCTTGGCATAGTCGGCATTACCCCAAAGATAGTTGCTGTTGCGAGATGTGCCGTACCAGCTTTGGGCGAAATTTCCGTCATATTTATACGGACGCATCGGGTAGCGGATGCCGAATGCAAAGCTGTGACCGCTGTTTGTGTACATATTTGTGAGCACCATATTGCTGGTATAAGGATCTTTGCGGCCCCACTGATAGTAGAGGCCGTAAGTTGCCTCGCCGTCCTCCGCGTTCGCGCCGGTGGCACCCAGGTTGCGGTCAAGAAGAGTGTACTGCAGACCGTCGGGATTGGTATGGGTCCTGTCCTGAGGGATGTCGGTGCACCAGATGTGCCAGCTCCAAAGAGAATAACGGCCGTTGGTGACGCTGATGGCGGCATTGCCCTTGGTGCCGGTGGCGTGGAAGTATATGCGGCCTGTGGCCTCATCGAAGCGCACGTCGCTGATCACGTCATTCTCGTTGAGCCAAACTTTTATCTCCTTAGGTTCAATTTTTACAGTAGGTATATCGAAGTCATTTCCGCTCACGAGACCTGCCTCGCCGTTGCCCATCACCGTCGCGTCAAAGCTGTAGTCGCCAGCCTCGCTCACGATGTAGCAGTTTGCGGTGCCGTCGGCGCTCAAGTCCTGACCGGCGGCCGCCTTCTTGCCGTCCTGCCAGATTACAAATTGCTGCACATATTTGTAAGCCGAGACTATTACGCGCGCGCTGCGCATATCGGAGCTGTTGTTTGCGGATGCGCTGAATTTGAGGATATCCTCCCGCACGGCCTTGGTGTCAACCTTTGCCAGCCAGTCCGCGCCCTCCTCGATCTCCACATCGTATATCTCGTTTGTAAAGAGCGACACTGCGATTTCTCCGCCGGCAAAGCCGATATTGTAGGCATCCCAGGCGGGATACATCACGGGGAAATCCTCATCCACGGTAAGTGCGGCGAAATCGATGTCCGCAACCTTGGCGTGGCCGTAGCTGTCGCAGAAATAGACCCTGGCGGTGAGGTTTTCACCGGCTGCGGGGGCCTTGAAGCTGATTTTGCCCTTGATGTTGTTTTCCCACACCACGCTGCTCTTCCAGCCGTCGCCGGTCAGCGGAGTCACGGTAAACTCGCTGCCCTTGCCCTCAAGCATAAAGTCGACGACCGCCGTCCCCTCAGTTGCCATAGTGCTGCCGTCACCGCTGAGAGCCACTTCCAGCTGGATTTCCTTTTCCAAAACCACCTCTTCTCCTCCCTGCAAAGTGATTGTGATGCTCTCATTGTCTTCACCGATGACAGGCACCATATCGATGCCGCCCCCTTCGAGCACAGTCCAGTTTTTCTTGCCGTCCACACTGATCTCTATCTTGGAGTCATCGTTGATTCTGAACTCGGGAGTCACGCTGATTTCCGCCTCGCCGGGGAGCATTTTGCCATTGAATGCCCAATAATATCTGCCGTCGCGGCTCATTGCGGTAACTCCGCCGGCAGAGTATGCCAAAGGCACTTCGCCGTTGTTTTTGAATGTGGCCAGATAACCGCCTTCTTCTACACTGTGGAACGAGATGATGGGATCACCGGTCTGCGCCACAAGCAGAAAATTGCGCAAAGTGCCGACTCCATTTGCATAGAGTTCCATATCGGCCTTGTTAAGCTTCAGCTGCTCAATCTTGGCCTGCGCCTCTTCTATTTGGAGTTTGTAGTCTGTACACGAAACGGCAAACACCGCGCACAGAGATAAAATGGGGAGAAATAAACGTTTCATTTATGTAAAAAATAGATTTTCAAGGTCGCTAAATTATGTTTTTTACTAAAAACCACCAAATTCAGCGGCCGCGGAAGCCTATTTTTTTACAGATTACCCGTAATCCGGGTATTCTTATCCGAGAAGTTTCTCCACCCCTTCTATGATGATGTGCACCGCAATGATGTGCATTTCCTGTATGCGGTCGCTGTACTTGTCGTGATCCACGGCAATCACCACGTCGCTCAGTTCGCTCAGCGGATTGATTCCACAGCGGGCAAAGCCGATTACCTTCATCCCCTTTTCGCGGGCCACGCGGGCCGCCGCCAGTACATCTGCTGAGGTGCCGCTGGTAGAGAAGCAGGCTAGCACATCCTCCTTTCGGCCAAAAGCCTCCACGCTGCGGGAGTAGATGTCCTCGAAATGATAATCATTTGTGACGCAGGTGATATGGGCCGGGTCGTTGAGAGCGATGGCGGGCATCGGGCGGCGGCTGCCGCGGTAGCGGCCGGTGAATTCCTCTGCAAAGTGCGTGGCGTCGCACAGCGAGCCGCCGTTGCCGCAGGTGAGCAGCTTGCCCCCTGCAGAGAAGGAGTCGGCTATGATTTTCGCCGCATCTGCAATTGCCTGCACGGTGGCGGGAGAATTCACAAAGCGGGCAGCCACATCCAAGTGTTCCCTGAGACTGTTTTCTATAAGTTGTTTCATTGCTGATAAGTTTTTGCGATATGATTTACAGACAACTCTGTCTTGAAAGATTCAAAATCGTCAAAGCCGTTCTTGGGGGTAAACTCCAGAGTCACGGGGCGGCCGGGATATAGAGTGAAACTGTTGTCGCTAAACTCGCCCGGAATATCACCCACAGAGAGCCACACGAAGAAGGCGGGGGCATCGCTCGTGAGAGTCACCGTCCACTTGCCGCCGGCCTCGGAGGCGCTGCAGCGCACATCGGCACTGCGCAGGGGGCTGTTCTTGAACTCGTCAAAGAGCCAGGTGTTGTAGGCTGCGGTGCGCCCTCCGCTCTCCAGGGTCATCTCCAGAAAACGGCCGCGGCGCTCGCTCTCGCTGCCAAAGCTGCCGGCCCCGTATTCCGCCGCCACTGCGCAGCTGCCCGCCTCGAGGGTCAGGTCATAGCTTTTTTCCGACACGATGGTGCCGTCAAAGCCCCAGAGGCGCACGGTGGCCTTGTAATCTTTCTTCTCTGCGGAGTCGTTGCTCACCCAGATATTCAGTGCGCCCTCTTTTTCTGCAGAAGGAACCGCACTGATGACTTCGGGGGCAAAGAAGCGCTTTGCCCGATAATGGCTCTGCTTCCACTTGCCGTCGTATTCGATGCTGCTCCACGACGCGCCGGGCCAGATGTCGTTCAGCTGCCAGAAGATGGTGCCCATGCAGCCGGGTTCCAGCGTGCGCCAATATTGCGAGGCGGTCTGCAACCCCATCGCCTGCTCTGCCTGCGAGAGGTAGAAGAGGTCTTCCATCCGGCTGGGATGCTTGAAGTGCAGGTAGAGGCGATCGGTGATTATCCTATTGCCGCGGCGACCTTCGGTGACCTCCTTCACGTGGTGGTCGAATTCCGGGGACCATATATTGGCTTCGCCGGGGGTGAGGTATTTCTCTATGAGATCGTAGCGGGGCAGGCAGCTGTGGCCGTATTCAGAGCAGAATCGGGGCCTGAAGTTGAAATAGTCCTGCAGAGGGCCGACAAATTTTGACACCGACCACAAGTGCATGTCCCCCTTGGTGTCCTCCTTCCAGTTGTCGGTCCGGTAGTCTCCGGGGCCGGCGCAGGGAGAGCTGGGCCAATAGACGCGCGCTGGATCCACCTCCGAGACCACCCTGCCGCGCAGGCGGATGAGGGTGTCCAGGTTCGCGGTGTAGAAATCGCGGTTATTGCGGGTCACATCCCACCAGCCAAGGGCCCCCACGCACTCGTTGTCGCCGCACCACATTGCAATGCTGCTGTGGTCGCGCAAGCGGCGCAGCTGATGGTTGAGCTCCGCCTCCACCTCGTCCATAAAGCGCTTGTCGGCGGGATAGATGGCGCAGGAGAACATGAAATCGTGCCAGAGCATCAGTCCCAGAGAGTCGCAGATGTTGTAGAAGGCCTCGTGCTCGAACTGGCCGCCGCCCCAGTGGCGCAACATATTCATATTGGCGTCGCGGGCGCTGGAAAGTATGTCGGCATAGCGGCTGTAGGTCTGCCTCGTCTCAAACAGCTCGCAGGGGACCCAGTCCGCCCCTTTGGCAAACATGTCGCGACCGTTGATGCGGAATTTCATGCACATCCCCGGTTTGCCGTAGATTGTATCTTCTTGACTTATGACCTCAACCTGGCGCAGCCCTATTTTGCGGGAGATGATGCAGCCGTCGGCGGCGACCTCCAGCGGATAGAGATACTGCTCACCCATCCCGTTGGGCCACCAGAGGCGGGGGTTCTTGACCGTGAATTCTACCCGGGCGATGTTTTTCCCGGGGGCGAGATGCACCTTGCGCACCTTCTTTTGGCCGGCAAAAGCGACGGCAAGGGAGGTCGCACCCCCCTTGGGGGAGGTCAGCTCCACATTCACGGTGACGCGGCAGCGCCCCTTGCGGGAGAAGTCCTGGTCGCAATATGCATAGTCCAGTCGGGCAGCGTCCACTGCAATCAGTTTCACATCCCCGGCAAAGCCGGTGACCATCTGGCAGGGGCCCCAGTCCCAGCCGCCGTGGCAGGCGGGCTTGCGTATCACGTTGATGGTGGGCACCAGACCCACCTCCGACATCGGCATCTCGTAGCCGTAGGCGGCGCTAAGGCGCCTGCTCTCGTTCTCGGCGCTGTAGAAGAGCCCTTCAATTACATTCTCGCCCGCCTTGAGATAGGGTTTGACATCCCACTCCCAACGGCGGAAGCGGTTGGTGGTGCTGCCCACCTTGTGGCCGTTGACCGATATGTCGCAGAATGTGTCCACATCCTCCAGGCGCAGATACACCGCCTCGCAGGCCATCATCTCTTCACTCACCATAAAGGAGCGGGAGAAAAGCCAGGGCATCCGCCCGACCCAGAGATTTTCCAGCTCGCCAAAGGCATAATACGGATCTTCTATCAATCCCGCCTCCAGCAAGGCGCTGTGCACGTCGCCCGGCACAGCCACGGGCAGGTCGCGGGGAATGTTCTTCCCGGCGGGGATTCCCTCCCCTGCGGGGTTCAGACACCAAGTTCCGGAAAGGTCCAGGATTTCTCCCGCAAAGGAAACGGCCGCAAAGGCAAGGGCAAAAATCAGTGTGAAGAATTTTTTCATAGCGGTTTTATCTCAAGGAACAGAACATTGCTTGCGCCGAGGGTTTCATTCAGGGTTATGGAGCCGTCCGTGACAGGCACCGTCCCGGTGACAGGCGTCAGGCGGGAGTATTCGAAGTATTTGTCCCTCACGGTCTTGTATTTCACAATAGCGGTGGCACCGCTGAGGGTCACGCTAAAGTCCAGCAGAGGGTCGTCGGGACTCCAGCCAAAGTCAGCTGCGGTTATGCCCAGAGTCTCGCGGTCTTTGAGCCACTCGTCAAAGAAGTTGCAGTCATCATTCACCAGATAGCGGGTCACCTCTGCCTCTCTGCCGCCGAAGGGGCACTTGACCCGCAGGGTGTAGTTCAGCTTGCGGGCATAGTTGAGGTCGTTCTTGAAGTTGTACACCATCAGGCGCACCGTGCTGCCGTCGGTCGCGGCCAGGCAGTCCGCCTCAGCGCCGTCCAGCGCGGTGAAGTTTACCTCTGCCGGGGCGCGGCGCATCCCGGCCATCTTGCCCAGATTGCTGGCGACGTGATAGCTGATTGTGGGATAGCCGTAGATGTTGCCTCCCGAGAGGAAGTTCCAAGAGGAGAAATAGTCCAGCCCGGCGTCGATGCCGATTTTGAACAGGCGGGCGTCGTAGGCCGCCTGCCAGGTGTAGCCGGTGGTTCGGTTGTAGAGCTCTATGGACTGGCTGCCGGCATTGACTCCGCAGAGTATTCTCCCCTCGTCTATGCCGTATTTGAGGTCTTTGAGGCCGTAGTTCTCAGCCGCATCGCGGAGGAAGGCCACCGTGGAGGCCAAATCTTTCCCGGTGCTGAATACTCCGGGAGAGTTGTCGTAATAAGAGGCGGAGAGATAGCAGAGCCGGGTGCCCAGACCGCCGTTGGCATAATTGGTGCCGCTGGCGCAGTGCTCTATGAAGCCTCGCTCGTCCCAGCCCCCTTCGCTCACGGTCATGCTGTGCGCCCCTACATACACGTCATCTCCAAGCACGTCGATAAGGGCCTGCACGGTGTAGTCATACAACTTGCAGAAGGCCACCTTGCTGTCGCGGGGGTCGCCGCTGCGGGCCTTGAACCAGGAATAGTTTTCATATTCCGTCATACAGCCGAAGTGCCAAGTGCGCACCTCTTCCAGCCCGAACTCCTCCACGAGGGCGGAGATGACCGCCTTGATGTAAGTATAATACTCATTGTAGTCGTCGGGAGGATACACGTTGGTGCCGAAGCCGGCCGACACCGGGTCGGTGGTAAGCTTGAGGGGGACGCTGCCCAGCTTGAGGTGTGGCTTGGCCCCCATCTGCAGCACGCCGCTGCAGTTTTTGATGAGACCTGCAAAATTGTAGTCGTCTTTGACATCGCGCCGGTTGGGGTTGCGGAACAGGTCGCGGTCGGTGCCGCCCCCGGTGCACTGCATAAACTGCACATACTCTACAAACTCAAACACATTCGCATCATTGTTGATTTGCGGATGGTAGTAGCTCTTGCCCATATCCCAGACATTGACATTGCTTACAATGTTGGGCAGGACATCCCCCTGCGATGTGGCATCCACCAGAATATAATTGCCCGAGAGGGGTTCTTCCTGCGGTGTTTCGGGCTTGTCGCAGCCGCAGCCGGAGGCTATGGCAACGAGGGCAAGGGTTGCGAAGGGTTTGAGGGAGAGCTTCATTGCGATATATGTGCTTCTTTAACTATTTCTGACAGCAGAAGACCGCGCTGCGCGCGGGAACCTCTATCTTGAGGGAGCCCCCGGATGCCTCGGCCGCGCCGCAGGGGGCGATGAGGGAGTCGTCGGAAGGGAGACCCGCCTCCGTATATTCAGTTATGGAGAATTCGCCATCCGCCCTCGCTTCAAGATCCAGCTTGAGCGGCCTGCCCTCCTGATTGGCTATTACATACACCCAGCGGCCGTCGCTGTTGCAGAAGGCGGTGGCGGCGGCAAACTTGCAGCCGGTCTCTATGGGATAGACCTGAGCCCCGGGGCGGACGTTTGCACTAAGCAGCGAATAGGCGTAATACTGCGGACGGCATTCGAAGTCGGCATTGATGCGGGCATAGGTGGTGTCCTGCGCATACTCGCACTTTGCACTGCGCCATAGCCCAAGCTGCTGCATCTGCACGTAATCGGCGTTGTAGTTGTAATACTGGTCCAGCAGACTCCAGTAGCTGATGCCGCACGCCCCGGCGTTGAAGAAGTTCAGGGCCAGGCGTATCATGAGCACCCCGCGCAGATAGGTGTCGATGTCCCTCTGGCGGGAGGAGCCCACGCACTGGTTGCTGCCAAACTCGCCCACAAGGTGCTTGAGGCCGGCGCGGCCGCTGATGGCCACATTGTTGCGTTCCCACTCCAGAATGGTGTCGTTGGGGGTCTCGTAGCCGAAGATGTAAGTGTGGCTGTTGAATATGTCAGCGACGCCCTGCAGCTGCTCTGCGCATGCTTCGAGATAATACTGATGGGTGTCGATATTGTCCGAGAGGTTGAAGCGCACCGCATCGCGCACGCCGAGGCGGCGGAAGTGGGCGTCAAGGGCGCGGCACACCTTCATGTAGCCCTCGGGGGCTATGAGATCGCCGCCCGGCTCGTTGAAGGGAGTCACCTCGGTTACGCAAGTGTATCCCCTCTCCTCGCGCAGATATTTGACCAGCGCGGCAAAGTTCTCCGCGAACTCGTCGACATCTTCCGGGGGGCACATCCAGTTGTCGCAGGCGTCATAGTCACACATGAAGCAGGTCCTGACATCGGCATATTCACTCTCTACCATGCTCACATAGCGGGTGCAGCCCCAGATAGCCAGACACACCTGCATATTGTCGCGCTGGGCAATGTCCAGCACCTTGCAGAGCGACTGCATCTCCACGGTGTTCCACTTGAAGGCGTCGAAGTCGGTGTCAAAGGGGTCGGCGTTGTCGTTGTAGGGCTCGTACCACTGCGGCTGAATCATCACGCGGAACTTCTGCAGACCCATCCGGGTCACCCGATCCGCAATCATATCCATCGCAGATTCCGCAATCCCCGCCTGGGGGCGGCCCACAATGTTCTGCGCATAAAAGTGAGGGTCAAACTCAGCCCCGATGGCCTCCACCGTGACGGGGGTGGGCTCCTGAAGGGCAAGACGCTGATAAGAGTTTCCGCAGCCGGCGAGAGAGAGCAGTGCCGCCAGAGCGCAGGCGGTCGCAGTGTTGTTATTTTTCATAAATCTTGGTACGTTTTATCCAGTTTTTATAGTCGGAGAGCTTGTAGGGGGGCTCGCCGTAGAGGTAGTGGTTTGCATACTTGCCGCTGCCGATCTTGTAGCTTATCAGCAGCATCCCCTGCCCTTCCATCGGGGCGAGCAAGGCGATTTCGGTGGCGGTGTTGGCCTCGGCAGTGAACTTGCCGCTGTAGATGGTCTTGCCGCTCGCGACATCCTTCACGGTGACTTCGCCTTCGGCATCTGCAAGGGTGCAGTTGTCGGCCTTGAGGCAATAGCCGCTCTCGGTGTCATTTATCAGGCAGATGACGTCGTGATGCACATTCTGCAGGTAGTAGAATGCCCGCTTCTTGCCGCCGTAATAGTCGCTCACCGCATCGGAGAGAAGCGGCCAGCCGTCGCGGATGTTCCACCAGATAATGCCGCTGCGCTGCGGGCGGCCGCCGCGCCACATCTCCACAAAGAACTTCATAGCCTCGGCCTGTACGCTCTGGGAGGCGAATATGAAATCTTCCAGAGAGTCGGGGATTTCCCCGAATATGATTTTGACCTGGTTGGTCATAAGGTCGTTGCGCCCGCCCTGGAACTTGTCGTCGTAGATGCGGTTGGCCTTGGTCTGCCACTCGTCGTTCCACATCCCTTTCTCGCCGTTAAGCCAGGGATTGACGCAGGCAGGTGTGAACATCTTTTTGAGGGTCTCCATATTGGGGCAGCCGTGATAGCCGATTTCGCTCACGAATGCGCTGGGGTTGCCGGTGTAGAAATCGGCCTTGTAATAGCCGCGCGGGCCCCAGAGATGGTTCTCCGGCAGCAGAGGGTCGGCACTTCCGGCAGCGACCACCGCCGGGGTGTAATAAGGGCTGCTGGGCAGATAGTTGCGGGTCGGGTCCAGCTCATACACCACGCGTGAGAGCGTCTGGCGCGAAGTGCGGTCGCGGTTGGGATCCAGCTTGAAAGCGGCCAGGCGGCCGAATATCATGCTCTGGTCGTCCTCGTTGTTGCCGCTCCAGAGCACCAGCGAAGGGTGGCTGCGCAGCTTGCGCACCACGCTTATCGCCTCCTTCTCTATGGCGGCGGCAAAATCGTCGCGCTGGGAGTAGTTGCTGCACCCCATCGCAAAGTCCTGCCATACCATTATGCCGTTCTCGTCGCAGAGGTCAAAGAAGCGGTCGTCTTCATACACATTGCCGCCCCAGCAGCGGGTGATGTTGCAGTTCATCTCCACCATCAGCGCCACGGCGCTGTCGTAGTGACTCTTGTCGCGGCTGTGGAAGGCGTCCAGCGGCACCCAGTTGGTCCCCTTTGCAAACACGGGGATGCCGTTCACCACAAACTGGAAGCGTCCCAGCCTGTCGGGCTCGTTTATCTGGTCCATCTCCAGGGTCACGGTGCGCAGACCTATGCGGCGAGTGTCGCTGTCCAGCACCTTGCCGCAGGCTTTGTCCACCAGCTCCACTTTGGCCTCGTAGAGGGCGGGCTCGCCATAGCCGCGGGGCCACCAGAAGTCGGCGTCGGTGATGTTGAAGGCCAGGATGTCGGCCGCCTTGCGCATAAGATGTTCGCTTCGCAAAACCTGCTTTCCGCCGCGCGAGAGGGTCACCACCGCCAGCGTGTTGTCCAGAGCCTCGAATGGCATCCGGGTCTGCAGGTAGAGATATTCGTATGCCGTCTTCTCATCGAGATTGACGTTCACCGTCATCCAGTGGGCGTCGCATATCGAGACGGGATTCTCTATGTTGATATAGACATCGCGCCAGATGCCGGCGCTCACCAGGCGGGGCATAATGTCCCAGCCGTAGGTGCTGGGTGCGCGACGCACATAGGCCGACTCCTCGTTGGCAAAGTTGCCGATGCTGAGGGCGCCCAGAAAATACTTCTGCGCCTCGAGCACAGAAGAGCGGATAATCACATCAAGGGTGTTCTCCCGGCCGGGAAGCATCAGCTGCGTTATGTCCCAGCTGTGGGCAATGAGCATATTGTCGGCGCTGCCCACCTTGCTGCCGTTGAGATAGACCTCCGCAAAAGTATCCAGCCCCTCAAAATCGAGCACGGCCCGCTGCCCCGCCTCCAGGGCAGGTGCGGTGAAGGTCTTTCTGTAGCACCACTGGTACCCCTCGTAGGGGCGCAGCAGATAGATGTTGTTGCCGATTTCGGGATTCTCTATGAGTCCCGCCGCAAGCAGGTCCAGCTCCACGTTGCCGGGGACTGTGGCCTCTATGGTCTTGCCGGTGGCGGCGGCGGCCCCTTCCGGTGTGGTGACTGCTTCCGCCCCCTGCGGGAAGAACTTGAGGCTCCAGCTGCCGTTGAGACTATACTGCCCCGCGTGGGCCGATGCGGCCACTGCAAACGCCAGGCAGGCTGCGGCCGACAATAACATCTTCTTCATATCTATTCGCTTACCGTTTTGAATTTCTCGTTGTATTCGCGCATCATTCTGAAGGCCATGTTCCCGTAAGGGGTGTCAGCCTTGAAGCTATATTCGATGTCGCCTCTCAGCGCATAATTCCACATCAGGCTCAGCTGAACCTTCTGGGCATAATATGCTATAAAATGCCTGCGTATCATAAGGGAGTCGCCAGACGCGGTCTTGGGGCCGGTGAATTCGCCCACATAGTAGGCCTTGCCCAGAGCTGAGGCCACCTGCTTGGCGTAGGCCACCTGATCCGAACGATCCACTGTGCCCTTGTCGCTGAACTGACGGGCATCCTCGTAAATGTGTTCTGACATGCCTTTCATAGGCTCGGGGGTCAGAATCCCCGTAATCTGCCTGTACTGGTCCCAGGAATCCACCGTCCAGCTTTTCTCGGTATACTGGTGGTACTGGGAGTTGCGCATTATGCTGTTGCCGTTGGCCACGATGCGCTGATGGGGGTCCATGGAGAGAATCTTCTCTGCAAAGCCCTTGTAGGCGGTCTCCACGTCGGCTGCGCCGATGGCGGGATAGCCGGCCATCTCAATGTCGGCCTGCAGGCTGAACTCGTTGCCGAACTCCCACATTGCGAGTGATTTGTGATCTTTGAGAGTGTTCACTATATCCTCTGTGTAGCTGAGCATGTGCGCGTATGTCTTGCTGCCGGTGTCGCCCCAGGCGTCGGCAGCCTCGCCATAATATGTGGGGACAGAAGATGTGTTCCAGAAAATGGAGGGAATCAGGGCGATGTGCGCCCTGTCGCACCAGGTTGCAAGAGAGTCCAGATTGGCCAGAAACTGCTGCTTGTTGTCAAAATAATAGCCGAACTGCTCGGCATAGAACGGGCTGCAGCTGAAGCGGACCACGGGCACCTGCTCTCTCTGGAGCACCGCCACGGTCTTCTCCATGTCGCCGGCGGTGTAACCTTTTGATCCAAAGCTTTGCGTAAAGAGGTTGAAGCAGTTCATTCCGGTGGCATAGAGCGGCTTGCCGCCAAGAAACATGCGGGTAACCTGCGCGCCGCCAACATTCAGAGTGCCTGCCTGGAAGCCGTAGGGGCCGGTGTAGTCGTCGGCCCAGTAGCGCTCCAGCGCGGAGCGGGTGTCATCTTCGGGAGTGTCAGGCTCCATTGGGTCGCAGCCCGCCGCCACAAATGAGAGCGCGCTGATAATCGCAATTGCGTATACGCAAAACTTTTTCATCGTCTATTGAGGGTGGTTTAAATAAAAAAGGCCGGACAGAGGGAGACTCCCTCTGTCCAACCTTATTGAAAAGATTATTCGGCAAGTTTCATGCAACGTACGGGAGCGGCAGTTGCGCGGTCGTAGTTGTCGTATGCGTCATCTATGCTCTTGAGACGGAATGCGTTCTCCTCGTTGCCCCAGGAAGTGGAGCAAGTCCATACGGATGCGAATGTGCCATAATTATACCATCCGCCGCCGCCGTTATAGATAAAGCCGCCTGCAGGAATGGTGATTGCACCGCCGAACAGAGAAACCGAATAATCAGTGTTGAGCGAGCCGGATTCACGGCCTGCGGCGATGCAAGCTGCGCTGGCTACGCAATAGCCCTTGGGGCAGGGGTCATAGATGGATTTGAACTTGGGATAAGCTGCCAGGGACATCTCTGAGAAGTCCAAGCCCCAGAGCCAGTGCTGACCTGCCTCGAGAAGCCAGTCATTATTGCGGGAAGATTTTGCGATGTACTGGTCGGGATGAGCCACGGAATATGCGATGCTGTGGATGTCAGGATCGGAAACTGCGTCGTTGTTGCCGGCAATCCAGTGATACCAGCCTTCTCCTGCTGCAGGGTCAAATCCGAGGGTATAGGAGAAGGGATCTTTGCGGCCCCACTCATAGTACAGGCCGTTGGACTCCTCGCCGCTGGTCATGGTTGCGCCAAGGTTGCGGTCCATAAGGGTATAGTCGCCGCATGCCACATCGTTGAAGCCTTCGCAGCTCCAGATGTGCCAGCTCCAGATTACGTTGCCTTCTGCATCGGTAGCAGCCACAACTGCATTGCCGTCGCGGTTTGCAACAGTGAACTGGACGTAGCCGTCTGCAAAGTTGACCTCGGAAACCAGGCCGTCAACCTCCTGCCAAACCAGCTTGGCGCCGGCGGGGGCGAGTACGGTTGAGCTGACGGGGAATGTAGCGTCGAGACCTGCGTCGCCATTGCCCATAACGGTAGCGTTGATCTTGTAGTCACCGCCTTCGCTCACTACATAGCTGTTGGCAGGGCCTTCGAGCTCGGTGTAAGTTCTGGGCTTGGGAGCAGCTTCCTGGCTCACGAGAACCTTTGCGGAAGCCTTGCCGCATACGAAAGTGACATTGCCGGTGCGAGCCTCATATTCGGCGTTCTCGGCAACGGTAACGGTTGTGCCGGACACGGTGATCCAGGCAACGTCTGCGGTAGCGGTATACTCGCCGCTGGCATCAACGGTAACGGTGAAGTTGCCGCCGTCTTTGGTCGCTGAATAGCTGGGGGGAGTTACGGTGATTGAATCCTTCTCTTGAGGCTGTTCTTCGGGCTTGTCTTTACCGCAGCCGACAACAGCGAGAAGAGCCACCATAGCAAGTGCAAAATACTTTTTCATGTTGTTTGTTTTAATGGTTGTTAATGGTTGTTGTTATGTAGTATGAAACTATTAATATCCGGGGTTCTCCACCAGGTTGGGGTTCACAGCGATTGTGCCGTCGCCGATGGGAAGATAATAGTTGCTCTCGGGGAATGTGGGATCCTGGACCTTGCTGTCGATGTGGTCTTCGAACTCGAGCCAGAAGCGGGGTTCCACCGTGAAATTGCCCTTGTCGTCGTGATTGTTCTTGTAGGTTTCCCAGTCAAGCACGTAGGTAAGGCCCCAGTGAGGCTTGGAGAGGACGTCCGCCGCAATTCTCCAGCGGCGCAGGTCCCAATAGCGGTGGTTCTCGAAGCAGAGCTCGCAGTGGCGCTCCTTGCGGATGGCCTCGCGGGTGACGCTGCCCAGTTCGGCAACGCCTGCGCGGGAGCGGATCTGGTTCACCGCGTTGAGGGCGTCGCCAGTGCGGCCCACCTCAAAGCATGCCTCCGCATAGTTGAGCAGCACCTCGGCGTAGCGGAAAATCACATAGTCGGTGGTGGAGTGCACAAACCAGGTCATTACGTTGGCGTTGGGGTCCAGGTTCTTTGCCAGACCAAAGCCGGTGGTGTAAAGGCTAGCGGCAGCCATCTCTGACATCTGGTCGCCGTAGCACTGCACGGTCAAATCGCCGTCCACATAGTTCTTGTCGGTAATGTTGTAGAAGTCGGTGCCGTCGGGGAGGCGGATGCCGCGGTACATGCTCACCGTGCCGTCAGCAAAGGGGAAGCCCGATGCGCCGTTCCACTTGTAGCCGTTGGTCCACAGCCATGCGCGGATGCGGGGATCGCGGTCGCCCCAGAGCTCGTCCATAGTCCAGGAGCGGGAAGCGAGGGTCTCGTGGTCGATGACGCCAGAACGGCCGTCGATAAAGTCGAAGTTCTCTACGAAATCATAGTAGGGGTGCACATACTGCGCCACGCTCCATGCATTGGGCTTGGGGGCGATGCACATATCCCAGCTCCAGAGGTTGACCGTCTCGGCCTGGCCCTGATGATGCTTGCAGAGCAGCACCTCGGTGTTGTTCTTCTGCAGGAACACATCCTCCAGATTGGCTACATAGCCCTTGCTCATGCTGCCCTTGTAGAGGCCGTGGCCGCTCTTGGTCATAATCTCTTCGCAAGCCTTGATGGCGGTCTCGTAATAGCCCTTGGGGTCGGCGTCGATGCCAACCACGCCGTCGAGCTGGACAGTGCCCCACTGGGCGATGCTGCCGGCATAGAGGGCTGCGCGGCCTGCAAGTGCCAGAGCCGCCCATTTGCTGGCGCGGGCGCTCTCGGGATTTTCCTCAAGCACATCCGCAATCTCCAGGCACTCGTTGATTATGAAGTCCCAGCACTCTTTCTCGGTGTTGCGGGGAGGATAAATCTCGGATTCATCGGCATCAAGCTGGGTCTCCTTGGTAATCAGGGGGACACCGCCGTAGCGCTTTACCATCGCAAAGTAGTTGAAGGCTCTAAGGAAGCGGGCCTCTGCCGTGCGGAGCTCCCTGGTGGTGAGTTTGGAAGTCTCCATGCTCTCGATAAAGTGGTTGAGCTGGCGGTTGAGGTAGTAGCCGTTGCTCCACCAGCGCATATAGCTGCTGTTGGGCTGCACGCCGTAGAGCTTCATTCCGTGGTAGTTGGTCTGCGCGCCGCGCTCGCTGTACTTGCCTTCGTCGGCAATTGTGGTGGCGTGCACGGGGCCTTCTCCCTGTGCGGAGACGCCGAGATTTGTGCTCCAGGCGGCACCCTGGCTGTAGTCAATGTTGCCGGGGGAGGTGCCGTAGGTGGCCAGAGCGTCGTTGACCATAAACACGCTGAGGGCGTAGAGTTCTGCCAGATGACTCTCTATGAGGAAGTCATCCTGCCATACCTGATCGTCGGTATACCTGTCTGTCGGAGACTGCTCCAGGTATTCCGAGCAAGAGACAGCCGCAAGCAGCGCTGTCAGGCAAATTGCATTAAATATCTTTTTCATATAGTGTCGTCTGAATTATAATGTGATGTTGCAACCGATGCTCATTGTGTACTGCTGAGGATAAGAGTAGCCGGCGGTACCGCTGGACTCGGGGTCTACGCCGTACTTGCTGATTGTGCTCAGGGTAAAGAGGTTCATGCCGCCGGCATAGATTCTGAACCGCTCGATGCCCACCTTCTTGGTGAGGCGCTCGGGGAGAGTGTAGCCCACAGCGAAGTTTTTGAGACGGACGTATGCGCAGTCGCGGTAGTAGAAGTCGGTGGTCCACCAGTTGGTCTGGGCACCTGCAGGACGTGCGATGAGCGCATTTGCATCTGCATTGTGAGCCTGGTCATAGTAGAGGTTGCAGTAGGTCTGGGTGTTCACATCGTAGGAGAGACCCACGGTGTAGCCCCATGCGCCCTGGAACAGAGCCTGGACGTCAAATCCCTTCCAGCCCAGGTTGATGTTGAGGCCGCCCATCCAGTGGGGGATGCTGCCCTTGCCGATTACCTGCTGGTCGCGCCAGTTGATGACGCCGTCGTTGTTGGTGTCCACGAACTTGATATCGCCCGCCTTGATGGTGGAGTTGTCGTTGTTCAGGTCGTCGAAGCTCAGCGGCCATGCGGCAACTTCCTCGTCGCTTGCAAAGAGGCCGTCGGTCACATAACCTAGCTGGCGGTCGGTATAGTTGCCCTCTGCCACATAGAGTCTGATGCGGTCGGCGTCGGTCTCCTTCGCCTGGTCGTATTTGGTCCAGCGGGTGCGGTTGTAGGAGACGTTGGCGCTGATGTCATAGGTGAATTCGCCCACGTTGCCGCTGGTGCCTATCTTGACTTCGAAACCGCGGGAGCGGGTTGCGTTGAGGTTCTCCTGAGGCAGGGATGCACCGAATGTTGTGGGCAGGGACTGCGAGCGGTAGCCGGGGATGCCGGTGCGGTCACGCTGGAAGACGTCGGCTTCGCCGTAGAGCTTGCGGCTGAAGAGGGAGAAGTCCAGACCGAAGTTGTAGATGCGCATAGTCTCCCAGGTAAGGAGCTTGTTTGCAAGGCCTGTGGATACGAGGCCGTTGTAGAGAGTCTCGCCGAATGTGTAGGTCAGGTCATATCCGTAGCCGGTGAGATAGTTGAAGTCAGCCACCGAGTCGTAACCGGAAGTACCCATGCTTGCACGCAGCTTGAGCATGTCCAAAAAGCCCGCATTCTGCATGAAGTCCTCTTTGGCGATGTTCCAGCCGGCGCTGACGCTGGGGAACCAGCCCCATCTGTACCCCTCTGCAAAGCGGGAAGAAGCATCGGCGCGGACAGTGGCCTCCAACATATATTTGTCGGCATAGCTGTAGTTGAGTCGGCCGATATAGGAGTTGCGGCCGTAGTTGCTGCTGGAGGATGTATTCTTGGCGGTGGATTCGTCACCTGCAAAGAGCTCCTCGATGATGGTGCTCTTGAACTCCTGGCGCTGTGTCCAGAAATACTCGTTGTTGATCAGAGTGGCCTCGTACATCGCCATCGCGGATACGTGGTGGTCGCCGAAGTCGTTCTCATAATTGAGGGAGTACTGCTGCACGATGTTGCTACTCACGGAGTTGCTCATACCGAGGCTGCTGGGCTCCACACTGCCGCCGGCGTCGGCATAAGTGCCTGTGCCCTCGTTGTAGGTGTAGAACTGACCTCTCTTGTGCATGCGCTTGAAGTAGCCTGTGCCATAGTTGTACATTATGTTGGCCTTGGCCTTGAGACCGGTCACATAGGGGATGTCATACTCTGCGAAGCCGCTCACCTTGAAGCCGTTGCCATTGGTGCGGTAGTAACCGCTGTTGCTGCGGTTCACAGCCCAGATCGGGGAGCCGTTCTGCATGTTCGCATAGGAGAGATATCTTTCGTCGGGCAGATGCAGCGGGTAACGGGGGTCGGCGGAGTAGATGATGCCGCCCCAGAAGTTGGTGCCGTCCTGGTAGAGGTCACCGCCGGAAGGGTAATTCTTGCAGTCCTTGGTATATTGCATGTTCATGCCGACATTCAAAAACTCAGTAACCTCGGTGCTGAAGTTTGCCTGGAAGTTAAAGCGGTCGTAATAGCCGCTGTTGGGAGTGAACTGCAGCTCCTGGCGGTTGTAGCCGAAGTAGCCGTAGTATCTAGTGCGGTCGTTGCCGCCGCTCACAGACACGTTGTGGTTCTGCTGGGGAGCATACTTGCGGATGACCTCGTGATACCAGTCGGAGTTAAGGTAGAGAGGGTTGGTGCCGTCTTCATAGAGGGCGATCTCCTCTGCGGTGTATGGAGCGCGGCTGGGTTTGCCGCCCTTGTTGATGAACACGTCGTTCTCATACTGTGCCCTCTGCGCCGAAGTGGCGGGGAGAGTGGTCACGATGTTGCTCTGCATTGTGACGGAAGAGTTGACGGTGACGGTGGCCTTGTGGTTTGTACCCTTCTTGGTGGTGACCAGAATGACACCGTTGCCGGCACGTGCACCGTAGATGGAGCCGCTGCCGTCCTTCAGAATGGAGATGGACTCTATCTGACCTGCGTCGATGCTGTTGATGTCACCTTCTATGCCGTCCACGATTACCAGAGGAGAGCCGAAGCCGCGGATATTGAGGCTGGCGTTGTCCTGGCCGGGGAGACCCGAAGTCTGCTTGGACACCAGGCCGGGGAGCTGGCCGGCAAGCACGTGGGTTGTGTTGACCACGGGGGCCACGGTGATCTTCTTGGAGTTGATCTGCGCCACGCTGCCGGTGAGGGTTGCCACGCGCTGGGTGCCGTATCCGACCACCACAGCCTCGTCGAGGAATTCTTTGTCGGTATTGAGGATTACCTGCATGTCAGCGGCCGCCTTGACCTGCTGGGTCACGAAGCCGATGCAGGAGACCGACAGAGTCGCCTGCTCCGCCACAATAATGGAGAATCGGCCGTCAGCGTCGGTGACGGTACCGTTGCGGTCATTGCCTTTCTCTACCACATACGCCCCGACAACAGGGAGATTGTCTGCGTCCAGAACCACGCCTTTTGCGGTGATCCGGTGCTGTGGCTCCGCAGCTGAAACGGTTAAGCTCCCGGCTGCAAAAAGAGCGAGAAATAAAAAGCAAATCAAGTAAGAAAATTTTTTCATAGGCTTTTTATTTGGTTTTTGTTATTTGTTTCTATTAACTTAATCGGTTAAGCGTTGGAGCAAAAACGAATCACACCTTTGCGGTGAATTCGTGGACTCCTCCCCCGACCTCAGTCTCGCTGCCGCCGAAGATCACTTTGGCCCGGACATTTGCCGGCACTTCAATGGTGAGGGTCACTTTGTCGCCGCTGCGCTCCCATCTGCTGCGAATGAGGCCACGCACCGACTTGTACTCAGCCCCGGCCCAATCCAGTTCATCCACTATGCAGGGCTCGATGGTGAGGCTGCAGGCACTGTCGGGAGTCATTTCGTAGCGGATTCCCGCCAGATATCTCACCATCCAGGCGGCTATGTCGCCCAGGAAGACGTGATTCTGAGAGCCGTCGCGGAATTTCTCGGCGTCAAAGCCCCAGGTCTCGCCCAGAGTTGTGCGGCCCTGCGCGATCCAGGCTCCCCAGGAGGGAACTTCGCGCTTGGTCATCATCTTGAACACGGTTTCAGCATAGCCGTTGTCGGCGAGCACGCGGGGGACAAACTTGCTGCCCACGCTGCCGAAGTCAAGGAAATAGCCGTTGTCCACAATCATCTGATTGAGGTTGGATACAACCTTGTCTTTATATTCGGCGGGGACGATGTCAAACATAAGCGCCATCCCCTGCCCTGCCTGCGAGCCGTTGCCGTAGAGGCATTTTTCCGCGTCAAAGTGCTTGCGGTTGATGAGGTCTCTGAGGAATTCGGCCTTCCGGGCATATTTGGAGCCGTCGCGGCCGATGAGCCCTGCAAAGCGGTTCATGAGCACATTCTGCCAGTAGTAGAAGAGCGACGTGCTGTAGTCGGTGGGGGTTGCGGTGTTGTAATAAACCCAGTCGCCGATGCCGTAGGTCACGGTGCCGTCAGCGTCGAGGCGGCGGGAGAGATAGTCCAGATAGCGGTCGCAGGTGTCAAATATGCTCTCCACGGCGGTCTTGTCTCCGTAATAGCGCAGCAGCGCATCGGGAATCATAAAGTAGGCGGTGGCCCATACGGGGCCGATCCAGTCCTCATAGCCCCAGCCGGATGTGGGCACGATGCCGGGGACGTTGCCTTCGGCATTCTGGGCGTCGGCCATATCGCCTATCCACTTCTCGTAGAATTTGATGCCGTCCCAGCCCAGCAGCGCCAGGTCAATAGCCAGATTGGCGTCGGCAGTCCAGCCGTTCTTCTCGCGGTGAGGGCAGTCGGTGGGGATGCTCACCAGATTGTCCAGATAAGAGAGGCGGCAGGCCCCGTAAATCTGATTTACCAGAGTGTCGGAGCAGGAGAAGCTGCCCACGGGCTGCACGCCGGTGTGATAGAAGCGGGCCTTGAGGCTCTCCTGCGTGAGTTCTAGCGGAGCGCTGGAAGAGACCTCGACATATCTGAAACCGTGATAGGTAAAAGAGGGGGTATAGGTCTGAGCCCCTTCTTTGGTGTAATAAATGTCGGTCTGGGAGAGACAGTCGGGCTTCTCGTAGGTGTAGAGGGCAATGTTGCCCATCTCCAGACGGCCGTCTGCCTTGAGCAGCTCGCCGTGTCGCATTGTGACCTTGATGCCGGGGGCGGCATTGGCCAGAGAGAGGGTGCTCATGCCGGAGATATTCTTGCCGAAGTCAAATACATAGAGGGTGTCGGATAATTTGTGCATCTGCACTGCGTCCAACACCGCCTCGGTGCTTACGCCGGGGTTCTGCTGAGATGCGAGCACAGACTGCACGCCCTCCACCGCCTCGGCATTCCGCCAGGCGCTGTCGTCAAAGCCGGGGGCGTCCCAGCCCGGGATTTCCAGGCGGGCGTCGTAAATCTCGCCGGTGTAGATGTTGTTGCTCAGGCTGGGGCCTGTGGCGCACTTCCAGGAAGGGTCGGTGACCACAATCTCGCAGCTGCCGTCGGCATAGGCGAGATGCAGCTCCGCAATCATGCGGGCGCGGCCGCGCCAGGGAGCGCTCTCGAATTTCCAGGTGGCCACCTGGCCTATGCAGTTGTAGAAACCGTTGCCCAGAGTCGCGGCAAGCACGTTTTCGCCTGCAGCAAGGTCGGCTGTGATGTCGTATGTGTTATAGAGGCTGCGCTTTGCGTAGTCTGTATAGTCGGGAGCCAGATCCAGACAGTCCACAGCCTTGCCGTTGACGCTGAGGCGGTAATAGGCTGCCGCGCTTATGTAGAGGCGGGCCGACTGCAGCCCCTCTCTGACATTGAAGCTCTTGCGCAGCATCGGAGCGGGGGCGAAGTCCTTGTCGGCGCCGTCGCTGATCCACTGCCCCGCCCATTCATAGCCGGGCATCGCGGCGGTCTCGAAGCTTTGCACATCGCTGGTGAAACACTTGCCGCCGGCCATAGAGACGCTCACGCGCCAGTAATATTTGGAGTGAGACTCCAGCGCGGGGCCATTGTAGCGGGCCATCTGCGCCTGGGAAGCGACTTCACCGCTGCTGTAGAGCACATCACAGAAGGCCTCGTCGCGGGCCACCTCAAGGTTATAGCTCTGCTGCATATCGTCCGCAGCATTGTATTCCCAGCTGAAGCGGGGCTGCGGGGTGTCTATGTTTATCGGAGATGTCTGATATTCGCAACGGGGAGCTGCCAGATAGACCTCCTCCTTGCAGCCGACAGAGGGCAGCATAATTGCCGCCAGCATCGTGATATTAATGCAACTTATTGACAATGAGTGGAGAAGCCCCACCCTATCGCGTTTTGCCATTTTTTTCATATCAGTCGGTTATCTCAATTTCATTTCGCATCCGAGCACCACATTCGCCGTAGAAGCGTCGATCTCTGAATTCATAAGTTCCAGCAGGGTGTCCATCGCCCGGGTGCCGAGCTCGTCTATGGGCATTCGCGCGATGCTCATGTCGGGCAGCAGCTCCTCCAGCTCAGGGAGGGTATGGATGCAGGCCCAGTTCTCCCCCCTGCCGGGGTTGTGGGCGCGGTCGCGCAGATATACATAGGTAGGCATCACCAGAACGTGGCTGGTGAAGAAAATGCCGTCCACATCGCGGCACTCGCGCAGCAGGCGGTCCAGCTCTGCATAAATCTGGCTGCGGCTGGCCGACGGAGGCACCTGGCACATCAGTTTGTCGTCGGCTTCGATGCCGGCATCGGACAGGGCGCGCAGATAGCCGGCGTGGCGGGCGCGCATGTTGGTGAGGTTGTGGGCCGTGGTGAGAATGGCGATGCGGCGCATCCCTTTGTTTATAAGGTGCTTCACCAGGCAGTAGGCGCTCTGCTCGTTGTCCACCACCACGCTGGGGGCGCTGAAGTTTATCGCAGGGCGGTCCACCATCACTATTTTGCGGCCGGATGCTGCCACGCAGTCGCCCAGGCGGGCATTGAGGGTCGGGGTCACTATCATTCCGTCCACTCGGTAGCTGGCGAACATATCCATCAGGTAGGCCTCACGGTCGCCTTTGGACTCGGAAGAGGCTATCATCACGCTGTAGCCATAGCGCTCCGCCTCGCTGGCCACGGCCTTGGCGATGCTGGAGTAGAAGGGGTCGGAAAGGGAAGAAATAAGCAGGCCTATGGTCTTGGTGACGCCGAGGCTGAGGCTGCGGGCAATCATGTCGGGACGGTAGTTGTGCTCGGCGGCAAAGTCGCGCACCCGCTTCTGGGTGGCGGCGCTGATGCCCTTTGCATCACCCTGCCCGCTGAGGGTCCAGGAGACCGTGGCCACGGAGAGGTTCATCTCTTTGGCTATGCGTCTCAGCGAAATTGGCCTGTTATTATTATCTGCCATACTTAACCGATTAAGTTTTTGTCAAAATTAAACCCATTTTTCAGAAAAAACAATAATTTTATATCAAAATTCATCATTTAATCATCAGCAATATGACCACTAATTTATTAGGTATCGACATCGGCGGCACCAAGTGCGCCGTAATCCACGGAGTCCTGAGCGGGGACACCATCAGCATAGCGCATAAAATCAAGTTTGCCACCACCGGCGCATCGGAGACCATCGTGAATCTGCTCAAGGCGGTGGAGGCGATGATGATTGAGCAGGGGCTTTCCGCCGGCAACACCGCCGCCATCGGCATCAGCTGCGGCGGGCCGCTGGACAGCAGTCGCGGAGTGGTGCTCTCGCCCCCCAACCTGCCGGGATGGGACAATGTCCCCATCGTGCAGCTGGTGCAGGAGCTTACCGGCGTGCCCACGGCGCTGCAGAACGACGCCAACGCCTGCGCTCTGGCCGAGTGGAAGTTCGGCGCGGGGCGCGGTAGCCGCAATATGGTGTTCCTGACCTTCGGCACGGGACTCGGCGCGGGGCTGATTCTTGACGGCAAGCTCTACAGCGGCACCAACGACAATGCAGGCGAGCTGGGGCATATCCGCCTGAGCGAGTTCGGGCCGGTGGGCTATGGCAAGCAGGGTTCTTTCGAGGGGTTTGCCAGCGGCGGCGGACTTGCGCAGCTGGGGCGCAGCTTCCTCCACGAGGCGCTGCAGAGAGGCGTCAAGACCGAGTGGTGCCCGCCGGAGAATATTCCCGAGGTCACTGCGCGCGACATCGCGCTTGCGGCGCAGGCCGGCGACCCTCTGGCTCTGGAGATTGTGCGCACGTCGGCCCGATATCTGGGGCGCGGCCTCTCGATTGTGGTGGATATCCTGAATCCGGAGCTTATAGTAATAGGCAGCGTGTATGCGCGCAACGAGCAGCTCTTCTACCCCGAGATGGCGCGCGAGATGGCGCACGAGGCGCTGGGCGGAGCGCTGGACGTGTGCCGCGTGGTACCCGCCGCCCTGGGCGAGGCCATCGGCGACTACGCTTCGCTGAGCATCGCGGCTACTTTAGTTTAGAGTTTAGGAATGTTTCAGCGCATCAAAATCGCGGATGCCTGAAGGGGCGTAGCGGGTATTTTTTCTACCCGCCAAGCCCCTTGCAGGCGGAGCGCCTATGCGCGGCAGAAACGAATACTACAAGAGTTTAGTGTGTAGAGTGTAGAGTTTAAATGGTCTTAATTATATATTTGCAGCAGCTATGGAAAAAATCAGAATTGCAACCATCGGGTCCAGCCACATCACCGACTCGTTCATAGCGGGAGCGGGCCACGACCCTCGCTTCCGCCTGGAGGCCGTCTATTCCCGCAGCGCCGAAAAAGGCGCCGCCTTCGCCGCCAAATACGGCGTCGGCAAAGTCTACACATCACTGGAAGATTTGGCCGCCGACCGCAGCGTGGACGCCGTGTACATCGCCTCGCCCAACGCCCTGCACGCGCCGCAGGCCATCTACCTGATGGATCGGGGCAAGAGCGTGCTGGTGGAGAAGCCCGCCGCCGTGAGTCCGGAGGAATTCTGCCGCATGGCCGACGCCGCCGTCAAAAACCGCGTCAGCCTGATGGAGGCGATGAAGACCACCCTGCTGCCCAACTTTGCAGCGGTGGAGCGGGCCCTGCCGCGCATCGGCAAAATCCGCCGCTACAGCGCCAGCTACTGCCAGTACTCATCGCGCTACGATGGCTTCCGCCGCGGAGTCGTCGCCACCAACATGGACCCCGCGATGCACGGCGGGGCGCGGCTGGACCTCGGCGTATACTGCATCGCCCCGATGGTGCACCTCTTCGGCGCCCCGTGGGAGGGAAAGTTCACCCGCGAAAAGCTGGAAAGCTGCGTGCTCTCGCAGCAGACAATTGTCTATCCGGGGGGCGACACCCTCCGCGAGCGGGGCATCGACGGCCAGGGGTCGATGCTGATCAAGTACCCGGACGGAATGGAGGCCAACCTGACCTGGTCCAAAATCAGCGACTCCGCCCTCCCCGCCGAGATTCAGGGAGAGGACGGCACCATTCTGATAGAGCGCATCCAGCAGATGGCCGGGTCCCGGATTGTGATGCGCGTGGGCAGCGGCACCCGCGGCGACGCCGGCTTCAAAAACGGCGGCAGCGGCATCCAAAGCGCCTCCAGCGCCGAATCCCTTGAGGTGGAGACTATCGCCGACAATATGTACTACGAGGCGCGGGAGTTCTTTGACCTTGTGGAGAATGGCCTCACGGAATCAGCGGTGAACACGTTCGAGCGCTCGCTGATACGCGCACAGATCTGCAGCAGATAATATCCCATCAATATGAAACATTTAAAGACTTTTGTGCTTATCTCCCTGGCTGTCTGCAGCCTCGCCCCCGGCTGCAAAGGCCGCGGTTCATCTCAAAAGAGCGCCGCATCTGCGGCCGATTCCTCCGCAATTTCACTTTCCTCCGCAGACAGTCTGCAGCAGGAGCCGCTGCGCTTTAAAACCGACAGCTGCCGCATCACCGTCGATGGCATAGACTGCTTCTACTCTGTGGATTACCCCGTGAGCAGCGGAAATCTCTCCGACGCGGTCCGCCGCATAGCGGAGAACGAGCTGCCCAAAGTCGCCAGCAGCCTGTGCGCATCTGGAGATGCTACGGGCATGCCGGTCATCTGCGGCGACAGTCCGAGTGGAGAGCTGCTGGTGCAGCAATGCGCCCTCTACAGCCGCGACCTGCTGCAGAAGGAGCTGGATCAGGTGCGGGAGTTCAACTCCTCTGCCGAGCTCTCTTGCAACGCCGGGCTGACCCTCGCCGCCGAAACGGAGAAGTACCTGACCTATCAGGTCAATTCTTATGTATACCTGGGCGGAGCCCACGGCTCTTCCTACAATTATTCCTTCAACATTTCCAAAGAGAGCGGCAGCAAGGTCACTGAAATCGTGAAGCCAGCATCATTGGAGAATCTGCAGCCGCTGCTGCGCGCCGGGGTGCTGAGCTACTTCCGTGAATTCGATTCGGAGGTCAGCGAGGACAATCTGCAGAGTTATCTGCTGCTCGAGGGGGAGACGATTCCGCTGCCGGGCTGCATTTATTTGAGCGACCAGGGGGTCAACTTTGTTTATCAGCAGTATGAGATAGCCCCCTACTCCGCCGGCCTGGTATCCTTCATCATCCCCACGGCCGACATGCGTCCCTACCTCACATCGGAAGCAGCTGCGCTGCTTTTATAGAGTTTAGAGCGTGTCAACAAAAGACCACGGGAACTTTTCCCGTGGTCTTTTTAGCTTGTAGTCCGACTATTATCCTGTTTTCTAGTAGTCTTTCAAAGAATCGAGGATGTCGCGGCGCAGTGCCTCGGTCTCGCAGTAGAGAGGGTCGCGGCTCATCTTTAGATGCCACTTGCGCACCCGCATGCAGAGCCTGGACGAAAGCCTGCGCAGATTGTGGTAGGCCAGCATCGTGGCCGGCATAGCCAGCAGCGCGCACAGCGCAATCCAGAACTTGCCGCACGCAATCCAGACGGCCGCAAACAAAATCAGGTACCACACGAAGAACACCGGCAGCCCCGCGCCGAACTGCAGCGAAGGCACCAGCATCTTGTCCTTGATCTTGTGCGAAATGGCCACCGACAGTCTGTGCGGCAGAAAATTCACCGCTGCAGAGAGGGCAAACAGCGGTAGCAGCGCAATCCACAGCAGCGTGCGCGCCACAAAGCCGGGCGCGTCGCCCCTCCCCACAATGGAATCTTCCAGACGCAACCTGTCAAGGTTCCGGCGATACTTCTCCCCTTTGGAGATGAGCTCTCCGACAGCCGTGACCTTTGACTGATCGGCGAGCTTGCCGCCCGTGGCATCGGCTTCGGCAGAAACTTCAGAAGAGCCGGCTTCGGGAAGCGGCTTGCCGTAGTGCGCATCGCGCAACTCGGCGTTGAGCGCCTGCCGGGCCTCCAGATCACTCTTGAGAGTGGCCGCCTTACGCCCGTTTTTCGCGCGCCAGAGGGGGATGTACATATCGCACAACAACTCCACCGCTAGATAATTGTCGGGGTCCTCCACATTCAGCATCAGGCGCTCCACGCTCTCGCGCGCCCGCTGGTTGAGCAGGTATCGCCCGCGCTCGGGGTGCTCGCGGTACACGTCGTAGAGATCCTCGAATGTAAAGGGTTCTCCAATGGTGTAGAGCACATCGTTGCGCATCCCCCGATAGCCGCTATAGTGGTGGCCGAGGGGGAGAATCTTGAGGTTGCGGGAGAAGTTGCAGCACTCCTCGTAGCCGAAGGCGATGCGGGCGAACCCTTTCTTGAAGGTGCCCAGGTAGTGGTGGGTCTGGTGGCCCGCCTCCGGGAAGATGGCAATCACCGCCCCGTCGCCGATAAGTTTCTCCGCCTGGGCGAATATTGCGTCGTTCTGGTCCAGATTCTCCACCCCGACATCCCGCTTGCGGAAGGCGGGAAGTATGCGCAGCGTGCGCAGCACCACCGCCAGCTTGTCTTTTTTGAAGATGTCGCCGCGGGCCAGGAATATCGGCTCGCGCGGTGCAACTGCGAATATGATGCTCAGGGCATCCAGCAGGCCGTTCTGATGGTTGCAGATGAGCAGAAAACCTTCTGAGCGGTCTTGCGGGATGTTCTCCCGCCCGAATACCCGGAATTTTCTGAAATATATCAATCTCAGGGCCACTGACACATAATTGTACAGCCCCTTATACACCAGATTCGGCCTTGCTATATTACTGAAATCTATCATAATCGCATTCTGCGCCTCTAAACCCTAAACCCTAAACTTTAAACTCTAAACTCTAAACTTTCAAAGCCCCGGCAGCCTACCGCACCTTTTTTTATCAATGACCCCAACCCTAAATCCCTTCCCTCGGGAAGGGACTTACTGCCGGCACTATCGTGCCTCTAAACTCTAAACTAAATAACGCCCTGCTCCAGCATCGCCGTCGCCACCTTCATGAAGCCGGCGATATTGGCCCCCTTGACATAGTCGATGGTGCCGTCGGGGCGGGTGCCGTATTTGACGCACTGGGCGTGGATGGAACTCATTATCTGATGCAGCTTGGCATCTACTTCCTCTCCCGTCCAGCTGATATGCGAAGCGTTCTGGGTCATCTCCAGGCCGGAAGTCGCCACGCCGCCGGCGTTAACCGCCTTGCCCGGGGCGAAGATTATGCCCGAATCCTGGAATGCGGCGATTGCCTCGGGGCGGCAGCCCATATTGGAGACCTCGCAGCAGCAGAATGTACCGCCAGAAATGAGCTCGCGGGCGTCATTCTCGTCCAGCTCGTTCTGGAACGCGCAGGGGAGAGCGATGTCGCACTTCACGCTCCAAGCCTTCTTGCCGGGGATGAACTTGGCCTTGTCGGGAAAGCGGTCGGCCATCATGCTCACCTGATCGCGGTTGGAGGCGCGCATCACCAGCATATAATCTATCATATCCCTGTCGATGCCGCCCGGAATCTCGCACACGCCGTCGGGGCCGCTGATGGCCACGACCTTTGCCCCCAGCTCAAGAGCCTTCTTGCAGGCGCCCCAGGCCACATTGCCGAAGCCCGACACAGCGATGGTGTGTCCCTTGATGTCGCGCCCTGCGGTGGCGAGCACCTGGCTTGTGAAATAAAGGGCGCCGAATCCGGTCGCCTCGGGACGCAGTATGGATCCGCCCCAGTTGAGCCCCTTTCCGGTGAGCACGCCGGTGTTGTATTCGTGCGCCAGCTTCTTGTACATTCCGGTCAGGTAGCCGATTTCGCGGCTGCCCACGCCGACATCACCCGCAGGGACATCGGTGTCGGGGCCTATCACCTTCCAGAGCTCCAGCATGAATGCCTGGCAAAAACGCATTATCTCGGCATCCGACTTGCCCTTGGGGTCAAAGTCGCTGCCGCCCTTGCCGCCGCCCATCGGGAGGGTGGTGAGGGCGTTCTTGAATGTCTGCTCGAAGCCCAGGAACTTGAGCATGCCGGGGGTCACCGCCCTGTGGAAGCGCAGACCGCCCTTGTAGGGGCCCAGTGCCGAGTTGAACTGCACGCGGTAGCCGGTGTTTGTTTGAATCTGACCCTGATCGTCCACCCAGGTAACCCTGAAAGTGAGGATGCGGTCGGGCTCGACCATACGCTCCACTATGCGGTTCTTTTCGAATTCAGGGTGTTCGTTATAGACCTCTTCTATAGACTCCAGCACTTCGCGAACAGCCTGCAGATACTCCGGCTCGTAAGGATACTTACGCTCCAGATTGGACATAACTTGTGAAACTTTCATGATAAGTCAGTTTTATACTTAAACTCGATATGTTCATTTAAAATTTGTTGATGGCGGCCTTGGCGGCAGCCACCAGCTCCGCGGCATTGCCCTCCAGCAGAGTGTCGCGGCGGAAGGCGGCTATCGCAGCCTCCAGAGCGGCCAGCTTGCCCGGCTGCGAGGCATACTCCTCGCGCAGGATCTGCACTTTCTCAAAGTCCTGGATGCCCTCCACAAAGCGTTCCCAGCGCACAGAAGAGCAGTTCTGGGGATACACCATAAAGATGTCGCCGCTGGAGAGATTATACCAGCGGCCGTCGTATAACGGCTCGGCATTCCAGCTGTTGAAGGCCCAGCGCAGCATTCCGTCGTAATTGGCGGCCAGAGTGTACCAGCCCAGCGCCGTGCTCTCCGCCAGCGGGGAGAAGGTGTAGGTATTGGGGTGCGGCTCGCCGCAGCAGATGTAAAATGTGGTGATCTTGCCCTCGCCACGACGGTTGGAGTTGATCCGCTCCCTTCCGTCGGCCATAAAAGGCTCTTCTGCCGCCATGTCCATGCTGAAATCAGAAAGGTCGCCCATAATTTCGGGATGATAGAGCCCTGCGAGGGCGAACTTATACTGCGGGTCTGCCTCGCGCGCCAGGGCGATGACCTTGAGCATCACGTCCAGCCCGCGCTCGTCCACAGCCAGATAAGTCTTGTCAAACCAGCCCTTCTGGCGCAGGTGTGCAGAGAAATCCTTGAGCAGGGGGAGCCATATAGAGCGGTAGTTTTCGTCGGCATAGTCGGCAAAATGGAGACTCTGCATGGAGTCGGTGGCGCGGTCGTAGTATCGGAAATTCATCTGCCAGGGGGCGATGGTAAAGCAGTTTATCTGCTCTGTGATGCCGCAGGAGGCCATAAAGTCGACCCAGAGGTCAAAGATGTCGTAGTTGAACTCGAAGGAGCCGTCTATGTTTTTGGTGACCTGAACCATTGTGGCAAAGGGGTCGAGGGTCTGCGGGCCCCAGCAGTCGTGCATCAGGGTAGCGGTCACCACCTTCTCGCCGGCGGCGGCCAGACGCTCCATGTAGGGGCGCATCAGATTCAGATGCTCGCTGCTCCAGGGGGTGACGCCGTAGTAGCGGGCGATTGCGAAGGGACTCTGCCAGATGTCCAGATGGAACTTCCAGAGAGCGGGCTCGGGCAACACGCGGTCCTTGACCACCACGCTGTACTGGAGTTTGAGCTCCTTTTTAAGCGATTTGCTGCTGAAGGTGACGCTGCCGCGGTAGGTGCCCGCCGCTGCCGACTGCGGAATGCTGACGCTGATCCACACCGGACGCACCGTCTGCGCCTCGATTTCGGGCATCGAAAGGCCCATTATGGCGTCGGCCACAAGCACGGAGTCGCGCTTGTCGTGGCCCGCGATGCCGCCTTCGGACTCCTCAAAGTAGCCTTTGGTGCCCTTGACGCCCAGGCAGTCGCCCATCACATAGCGTTCGAAGCCCGCCTTGACATTCTCTGCGGAGATTGTGTGCCGCCCGCACTTGAGGTCGGAGACGGCTATTGCGGCATCCTGCAGCGCGTCAGCAGTCCAGACAACCGCCTGGAAGTTGACTTTCTCTCCGCGCCAGGCGGTCTGGACAGCCTTGCCCCCCTCCTTGAGGGCGGGGACTGCGTGCTTGTCGTATCGATTGTCTATGCTGCCCCATGCAAAGCGGGCAGAAGCGACCTTGCTCCAGGCGGGGTCGGCCCCGTAGGGGACCTGCGCCTCGGGGATCTGCTCTACCGGGGTGTAATTCTGTGCGTTGACAGTTGTAAGCGCCGCGGCCAGAATCGCCGGGAACAGTAAAAGTTTCTTCTTCATCTTCTATCTTGTAATTTATTTTATTTCAATTCTGCTAATATACGAATAAAAACAAAATAAGCGCACCGGAGGACGTTCCGGTGCGCTTATTTTACATCTTAAGGAGGCGCGGCCTACCTGAGCGCAAGCTGGCCGCCGTCCATATCGGCGGTGATGGTCTCCTCCCTCTTGAGGCGGCCGTCGAGCAGCTGCTTTGCCAGCTCGTCTATCAAGTCCCTCTGCAGCACGCGCTTGATGGGACGTGCGCCGTAGGCGGGGTTGTAGCCCTTGTCGGACATATAGTCCACGAAGCCGTCGGTGAACTTCAGGTGGATGTTCATCTCCTCCAGCCTGCCCTGCAGCTGAGCCATCTGCATCTTGAGAATCTCCCGCACATTCTCTCTAGAGAGCGGGTGGAACATTATTATCTCGTCGATACGGTTGAGAAACTCGGGGCGGACGCTGCGCTTGAGCAGCTCCATAACCTTGTCGCGGCACTTGTCATAGTCGGTGCCGGAGGCTATGCTCTCCTGGATTATGTCGCTGCCCACGTTGGAGGTCATAATCAGGATGGTGTTCTTGAAATCGACCGTACGCCCCTTGTTGTCGGTCAGACGGCCGTCGTCGAGCACCTGCAGCAGCACGTTGAACACGTCGGGGTGCGCCTTCTCGATCTCGTCGAGCAGCACCACCGAATAGGGCTTGCGGCGCACGGCCTCGGTCAGCTGACCACCCTCTTCATAGCCCACATATCCCGGAGGCGCCCCCACCAGACGCGACACGGTGTGCCGCTCCTGATACTCGCTCATATCGATACGGGTCATCATATTCTCGTCGTCGAACAGGTATTCGGCCAGGGCCTTGGCCAGCTCGGTCTTGCCCACGCCGGTGGTGCCAAGAAAGAGGAACGACCCGATGGGGCGCTTCTCGTTCTGCAGGCCGGCACGACTGCGGCGCACCGCATTGGCCACGGCGCCGATGGCTTCCTCCTGCCCCACTACCCTCTTGTGGAGTTCGTCTTCTATGTGGAGCAGCTTCTCCTTCTCGCTCTGCATCATCTTGGTCACGGGGATGCCGGTCCAGCGGGCCACCACCTCCGCGATGTCATCTTCGCCCACCGCCTCGTTCATTATGGGGTCGCTCCACGACTCCTTCTCTTTGGTGAGGCGGTCGATGTCCTCCTGCAGACGCTGCAGACGACCGTAGCGGATTTCCGCCACGCGGCCGTAGTCGCCGTCGCGCTCCGCCGCATCGGCCTGATGGCGCAGATCTTCCATCTCCTGCCGTTTTGCGCTGAGGTCGTTGAGCACACCTTTCTCGGCATCCCATTTTTTCATCAGCTCCGCCTGCTCTTTCTTGGTCTGCTCCAGGTCGCTCTCAATCTTGCTCAACTTGGCCGATTCGCCCTCCTGCCTGATGGCAGCCTTCTCGATTTCCAGCTGCTTGATCTTGTGGTTGAGCAGGTCGACGGGCTCGGGCACGGAGTTCATCTCCAGCCGGAGCTTGCTGGCCGCCTCGTCCACTAGGTCAATCGCCTTGTCGGGGAGAAAACGGTTGGTGATGTAGCGGTGAGAAAGCCTTACCGCCGCGATTATGGCGTCATCTTCTATACGCACCTTGTGGTGGTTTTCATACTTCTCCTTGAGGCCACGCAATATGCTGATGGATTCGGCGGGGGTTGGCTCGTCTATCATCACCATCTGGAAACGGCGCTCCAGCGCCTTGTCGGTCTCGAAGTATTTCTGGTACTCGTCCAGAGTGGTGGAGCCGATGGCCCTCAGCTCGCCTCGCGAGAGGGCTGGCTTGAGGATGTTTGCGGCATCCATCGCGCCACCGGTGCGGCCTGCGCCCACCAGGGTGTGGATTTCATCGATAAAGAGGATTATCTCGCCGTCGCTTCCGCTCACAGCCTTTACCACAGCCTTGAGCCTCTCCTCGAATTCGCCCTGATATTTGGCGCCTGCAATCAAGGCACCCATATCCAGAGAGTAGATGGTTTTGGTCTTAAGATTTTCGGGGACATCGCCGTTTACGATTCTCTGCGCGATACCCTCGCTAATGGCGGTCTTGCCCACACCGGGCTCGCCCACCAATATGGGATTGTTCTTAGTCCTTCGGCTAAGAATCTGCAGCACCCTGCGAATTTCGTCGTCACGACCTATCACAGGATCCAATTTAGACGCCCGCGCCCTCTCGTTGAGGTTCACTGCGTACTTTTCCAATTCCTGAGTGTTACTGGTCATATCTTTAGCTTTTTACCGGACCCCTCGCGGGGTTCGTGAGCAGAATAATCAAGATATTTGCCAGCGGCCGTTTTCTGCCATTTTGGCAGAATCCGAGACTGCAAGAGTTGAGTGTGTAGAGTTTAGAGGAGTGGAGAGTGTAAAGTAGCGTTTTTAGCGCATCATAGTCGCGGAGGCCAAGCGCCATCAGGCGCTGGCGAAGGGGCCGAAGGGCAGGCCCTCAGAATAGCGGCCCCGGAGCGGCGGGGTTTGGGGCAGCGCCCCAGTAAGGTAAGGAGCAGCGCAGCGAAGAAACAGCCCCTCACCCCTTTAGGCGCAGCGTGATGCGCGGCAGTATCTTCAGCCATCCACCAAAAGGAGGTATTTCGTGGATGCTCGACCGGTAAAAGCCATTTCATCCATCAGAAGGAGCCTTTTCGTGGATACGCCAGCGCCAGAAGCCATTTTATCCACCCAAAAGGGGGTATTTCGTGGATGTGCGGCCCGGGCAAGCCGTCGCATCCCCGAAAGAGGGGCAATTCCGGGACAAACAGTCACAGCGAGCGGCCGCGTCCCGAAAAAAGGGCACTTCCCGGGATGAACGCTCCCGTCGAGTCGTCGCGTCCCCGAAAGAGGGGCAATTCCGGGACAAACAGCCACAGCGAGCCGCTGCGTCCCGTAAAAAGGGCACTTCCCGGGATGAACGCTCCCGTCGAGCCCCCACGGCAACACTGATGGTCCTACCCATGGATACCCGGCCGTCAAAAGCCATTTCGTCCACCAGAAGGGGGTGTTCTGTGGACATGCGGCCGCAAAAATCACTCTCGTCCA
>CAVHPI010000014.1:0-47194 GCA_963637965.1 bacterium | reverse complement strand
GCATCCTCCGTATTACCGCGGCTGCTGGCACGGAGTTAGCCGATGCTTATTCGTACGGTACTCTCATCGGACCACACGTGGCCCTTATTGCTCCCGTACAAAAGAAGTTTACAATCCATAGGACCGTCTTCCTTCACGCGGCATGGCTGGATCAGTCTTCCGACCATTGTCCAATATTCCTCACTGCTGCCTCCCGTAGGAGTCTGGACCGTGTCTCAGTTCCAGTGTGGGGGACCTTCCTCTCAGAACCCCTAGGCATCGTAGCCTCGGTGGGCCGTTACCCCGCCGACTAGCTAATGCCTCGCGAGCCAATCCGTCACCCTCGTAAGTTTAGACATCGGACGATGCCGCCCTATGTCATTATGCGGTATTAGACGACGTTTCCATCGCTTATCCCCCTGTGACGGGTATGTTGCTCACGCGTTACGCACCCTTGCGCCGGTCGCCGCCAGATGTATTGCTACATCCGCGCTGCCCCTCGACTTGCATGTGTTAAGCCTGCCGCTAGCGTTCATCCTGAGCCAGGATCAAACTCTTCATTGTATAAATTTTAAATTTAATCTCTAGCTTTGGGATATCTCTCTAAAAGAATCTTCGCTTGCTCTTATATATCGTATGCTACAATATAAAATACTTTCTTGCTTGTACTTTTGTCTTCCAATATTTCAATCAACTGCCCTCTCGTTTCCGAAGGGGACTGCAAAGGTAGTAATCTTTTCTTTCCCTCCAAATCTTTTTCGAAATTTTATGAAAATTTTCCGCAAAGTGTCGTTTTAAGTTGCCCCGAGGCTTGTTTCTCCGGAAATTTCTGCTTAATTTAGTAAAGACATTCGGGGGCGGAAGCTCCCGTAAAAACCGCACGAGCTATGTAGAATATTTTGAACGCCCTATAATATTAACCAAACCAAACACTCTATGAAATGTTTTAATCCTAGAATCAAAGCCACAATCTGCGCGACTGGCGCAGTAATGCTGGGCTTGATGGTTTCGGCGCCGACCTGGGCCGAAACCTTGAATGCGGAAGAGACATCCCTGGATCTCCCGCAGAAAGCAAAAAGGATCACCGGTACCGTCGTGGACCAGACCGGCTATCCCGCAGTCGGTGTAAATGTGATTGTCAAGGGGACATCTCTGGGCACCACCACCGACGCGAAAGGCAACTTTACAATCAACGGCGCCCCTGCGGGCGGCACTCTGGTGGTTTCCTTCATGGGTTTCAAGACCCAGGAGATCACAATCGGCGAGAGCGACACTTATAATATCACAATCCAGGAAGACACCGAAATGCTGGATGAACTGGTGGTCGTAGGTTACGGCGTTCAAAAAAAAGTCACCGCCACCGGTTCTGTAGCTATGGTCAAGGGCAGTGAGCTCAAGGCCTCCCCCACTTCCAACCTTTCCAACGCAATGGTCGGCCGTCTGCCCGGCGTGATCGGCTTCCAGCGTTCTGACGAACCCGGTGTCGGAGGCACAACCCTCCGCATCCGCGGTACAAACACCCTGGGCGACAACAGTCCCCTTATCGTAATTGACGGAGTTGCCGGCCGCGCCGGCGGTCTGGACCACCTGAACCCCAGCGAAATCGAGTCCATCTCGGTGCTTAAGGATGCAGCAGCCGCCATCTACGGTTCCCGTGCAGCCAACGGCGTTATACTGGTTACAACCAAGCACGGCAAAGATGGAAAACCTTCCGTAACTTATTCCGGCAACTTCGGCTTCTCCTCCGCGACACGCCTTCCTCTAATGTGCAACTCTTACCAATATGCCACATTGGTAAATGAAATCAACACAAATGCAGGAGGCAGCCCTGTTTACACGCCGGAAGACCTCCAGATGTTCAAGGATGGTTCCGACCCTTGGGGTCATCCCGATTCTGACTGGTTTGAATTGGGCCTTAAGAAAGCATCCCCCACTTACCGTCACGAAGTCGGCCTGAGCGGCGGCGCTGATAATGTCAAGTATTACCTGAACATCTCCGCCAACGGTGAGGACGGCATGTACAAAAACTCGGCAAACCGCTACGACCAGTACAGCGTGCGCGCAAATATCGATGCCAAGATCAACAAGTACATTGACATCAGCTATTCCAATGTAAGCCGTCTTGAGGACCGCAAAAATCCCACAAGAAACACAAATGACATCTGGCAATATTTTATACGCACAAAGCCGACAATCGCCGGCTATTGGCCCACAGGTGAAGTCGGTCCCGACCTTGAGGGCGGCAACAACCCTGTCGTAATCGGCACCGATATAACAGGATACAACAGGAACAAATCCTATTACATCCAGAACACCGCAAAAGTGAATGTGAAGATACCTTGGATTGAAGGCTTGAGCATTAGTGCCACCGGTACATACGACAAATACTTCAATATGAACAAGAGCTTCGCCAAACCTTGGTATCTCTACTCTTGGGACGGTTCTGCTGAACACAAGCTCACTCCCGTGAAGAAAGGTCCCGAGACTCCGGAACTCACTCAGAAGCAATACGACCAGACATCCTGGATGGCAAACGCCCTGATCAACTACAACCGCACATTCGGAGACCACTCCGTTCTCGCCACAGCCGGTGTCGAGGCAGAACGCGGCAGTCAGGGATATCTCTACGCATTCCGCAAATACTTCCTCTCAGATGCACTTGACGATATGGACCTCGGCGGACAGTCAGAAATGAACAACGGCGGCAACACATACGAATGGGCGCGTATGAGCTACTTTGGCCGTGCATCCTACAATTACAAAGAGAAATATATCGCAGAATACATCTGGCGTGTGGACGGCTCCTACAAGTTCCCCAAAGACAAACGCTTCGGCTTCTTCCCCGGCGTCTCGCTGGCTTGGCGTGCATCTGAAGAAGACTGGTGGAAAGAGAAACTCAGCTTCATCAGCTACGCTAAGCTGCGCGGATCCATCTCCCAGACCGGTAGTGACGCCATCAGCGCCAACCAGTATCTGGAGACCTATGGAACCAATATCGACTACATCTTCGGAGGCACTTACGAGAAGGCCCTGCAGCCCTCGCGCACAGCAAATCCCAATGTAACTTGGGAAGTCGGCACCACCTATGATCTCGGTCTGGAAACCAAGTTCCTTGACAACAGACTCAGCTTTGAAGGTGACGTATTCTACCACAAGCGCACAAATATGCTTATCAAGCGCAACGCATCCCTCCCTATTCTGTCAGGCATCACCCTGCCTTCCGAGAACCTCGGTGAGATGTGCAACCGCGGCGTCGAGGCCCTCATCTCCTGGAAAGACCGCGTTAAAGACTTTGACTACGGGGCATCCTTAAATATGACCTACGCCAAAAACAAGATTCTCTACTGGGACGAGACCCCGGGCGCTCCCGAGTATCAGCTCTCTACAGGTCACCCCACCGGCACCGGTACATATTACATATATGATGGCGTATTCTACGATCAGGCAGAAGTTGACGCAACCGAGGCAAAATGGTCAAATGCACAGCCCGGTGACATCAAGTTCAAGGATGTCAACGAAGACGGCAAAATCAATGCAGATGATATGGTCCGCAGCGACAAGAGCAGCGAACCCCGACTGATTGCCGGCCTTACCCTCACAGCCGCTTGGCACAACTTCGACATATCTGTTCTCTTCCAGGGTTCTTTCGGCTCAGTCACCTATATATTCGACAATAATAGCGGTGAATCCGGAAACTTCTTCACAAGCATCTATGAGAATCGCTGGACAGCAGAGAATCCCAGTCACGTTTACCCGCGCGTATACAACAAGGGCAACCAGTATTGGGCAGCCAACGCCAGCACCTATTTCTTGCACAACAATGACTTTGTCCGCCTGAAAAATCTGGAAATCGGCTATAACTTCAATATGCCCGCAATCCGCCAGGCTGGCATCTCAAATCTGCGCGTTTACTTCAACGGCTCCAATCTGCTCACCTTCAGCAAAATCAAAGTCATTGACCCTGAGGTCGGCGGAAACGGCTACAGCTATCCTCTGAGACGAGTTTTGAACTTTGGTGCAACCATCACATTCTAAATTTCAGGCTTTATGAAAAAATCATATAAATCAGCATTAGTATTACTGATGGCGGGAACAGCGGCAACCCTTACTTCCTGCTCGGGATTTATGGACATCGTCCCCACTAATGAATATTCGTCAGCTGCTATCTTTTCAGATGCCGCGCTGGCTCAAGCCGCTGTAAACAACATTTACAATTATGTCGGCCACGGTATGGAAGAGAGTTCCACAACAGGCTTGACAGACGATGCATACTATGTACCGGAAGACGCATATGAGCTTGGAGAGCAGACCGTGATCAACGAGGCCAGCATCAACAGCAGTTATATGGGCTGGTACAGCAACAACCGTTATTGTCCCTTCTCCTGGGACTGGCGATTCAAAGCTATCCGCTATGCGAACAATGTCATCCAGAATATTGATAACGTTCCCGAAAAAGACGGTTACGACGTTCAATGGATGAAGGGCGAAGCCTACTTTCTGCGCGCATTTGTCTATACTAACATGCTGCGCGGATATGGCGGCATGCCTCTGATTCTCGAGGCGATGGATATGGATGAGATTGATAAGATGACTGTTCCACGCTCCAACATAGACGAAGTGATGGCTCAAATCCTCAGCGACTGCGAGGTTGCCGAGAAATGCCTTCCCGCGACCACAGATGACTCTGCAAAAAGCCGCGCGACCCGCTATGCGGCGACTGCGCTGAAGGCTCGCGTGCAGCTGCACTGCGCCAGCCCCCTCTATGCAGACCGCACCGTGAACACTCTGGCCTGCAACCAGTTTAACGGCGACCGCGCAGCTACCTACCGCGCTGCCCGCGAAGCGGCCAAAGAAGTCATCGACTGCGGTCTCTACGAACTGCAAGACTGCTCGCAAGGCACTGTTGAGGAGAGAGCAGCAAAATGGGACAATATCATCATCACAGAGAACAGCGAGCAGATCTGGATTCGCCAGTTCGGCACCCAGACCTACAGAACTTGCAACTGGCTCTCGAGACAAGACAACCCCAATGGTTATCACGGCTTCGGAGGTGTAGCTCCCAGCCACGACCTTGCAATGGCCTATGAGTACGAAGATGGTTCTCTGCCCAAGGGTTTGACGAAGGTAGGAGATCACCAGACAGCCAACCCTTACACAGGCCGAGAGCCCCGTTTCTATGCCACTATCGGTTATGACGGTTCCTCATGGGGTCGTCCCCGTCCGGCCGATACCAAGGATATGGACCCTTCTCCTCTGGGAGAACTGCAGTGTGGTTTCTATGAAGTTACCGATGGTACCGCTGATGTTGAAGTGACTCTGCCCAACGAAGAGAAAATCACATTCAAAGGCATGAACGGCATTGATACCCGCTATTCACCAGTTGAACCTCACCACGGTAGCTTCACAGGCTACTATGAGCGCAAACTTGTGGACGAGACTGTTGACGGCGAGTTTATCTATCAGATAGTTCCTTGGACTTACTTCCGTTTGGCCGAGATGTATCTGATTGCGGCAGAGGCCAGCATTGAACTCAATGAACTTGACGAAGCCGTCAAATATCTGGATGCGATCCGCAGACGTGTCGGCAACGTTGACACAAAGACGGCCCTCGCAGCCCGCGGTCAGGCTTTCGACCAGGAGAATATGCGTGAATTCCTGCGTCATGAGCGCCGCATAGAATATGCATACGAGGAGTCTCGCTACTACGATGTACGCCGCTGGATGATTGCTCCCGAGACTAATAGCAAAGAGCTCACCGGCATCCTGATTTATGCTCGTCTGAAGGATGGCGAAACAGCCTACAAGCCTTACAGCTACGATGCAAACAAATGGGATTACAACTATTATGTCCAGAGCCTGAAATATCGCGAGAATCGCAGGTGGGACAACAAGATGTACTTTGCACCCATCCCCCGCGACGAGATCAACCGCAGCAACGGCAATCTGATTCAGAACCCCGGAATGGAGTAGAAAACCTCAATCTATAGCAGAAGAGGGTGGCCCCACGGTCACCCTCTTTTTTATGAAATCTTAGTTTTGGACTGAACTACACGGGTACCGGGAGCCACATCGCCGGTGACCCAGATGTTGCCACCGATGACGGCGTCGTGACCAATTGTAATGCGTCCCAGGATGGTGGCGTTGGAATAGACAATCACGTTGTCTTCCAGAATCGGGTGGCGGGGTATCCCCTTCACCGGGTTGCCGTCGGCATCCAGCGGGAAGCTCTTGGCCCCGAGGGTTACCCCCTGATAGAGCTTGATGTTGTTGCCCAATATGGCGGTGGCTCCGATCACCACGCCGGTGCCGTGGTCGATGGCAAACGAGCTGCCGATTGTGGCGGCCGGGTTGATGTCGATGCCGGTCTCGCTGTGGGCCAGTTCGGTGATGACGCGCGGCAATACCGGCACCCCCTCCTGATGGAGGCAGTGGGCAATGCGGTAGCTGCTGATGGCCTTGATGCCGGGGTAGCACATCACCACTTCGCAGAGCGACTCGGCCGCCGGGTCGCCGTTGTAGGTGGCCAGGACATCCTTTGAGAGAGCATCGGAAAGTGATGCCAACTGCCCTGCAAAGCGGGCGGCGACGCCCATGAAATCAAGTTCGCACCCGGTCAGACTGCAACAGCTGCGTATGGCACCGGAAAGGGCGCTCTGCATGGCAGAGACGGCCACGGGGTCAAACTGAGGCTCCCCGCCGCCGATTATGGCGGGGAAGAGAATAGCGCGGCACTGTTCCACGACAGCCTGCGCCTGGCGGGTGATATTGGTGTACATTGCGCCCAAAAATACACCAAAAAACCGATTTCCGGCTATTCCTCAGCAAAAAGTTCTGTGGAAAGATAGCGTTCTCCGGTGTCGGGCAGCAGCACCACGATGGTTTTGCCGGCATTCTCTTCTCTGGCGGCTACCTTTATGGCGGCCGAGAGGGCGGCGCCGGAGGTTATGCCTACCAGCAAACCCTCATCTGCAGAGAGCTCGCGGGCGGCGGCAAATGCCTCGGCATCTGTTATGGGGATAATCTCGTCCACAACGCTGCGGTCGAAGTTGCCTGGCACAAAACCCGCACCGATGCCCTGCAGCTTGTGCGCTCCGGCACTGCCGCCCGAGAGCACCGCGCTGCCGGCCGGCTCCACCGCCACCGCCTGCACTGAACTCTTGCGCGCCTTGAGGGCGCGGGCCGTGCCGCTGACGGTGCCGCCCGTACCCACTCCAGCCACAAAGATATCCACAGAGCCGTCCGTGTCCTCCCAGATTTCAAAGGCAGTGCCCGCCTGATGCGCCAGAGGGTTGGCGGGATTGGAAAATTGCCCCAGAATTATGCTGCCGGGGATGGAACTCCGCAGCTCATCTGCCTTGGCGATGGCCCCGGCCATCCCTCTGGCACCGGGTGTAAGCACAATCTCGGCACCGCGGGCCTGCAGCAGCTTGCGTCGCTCAATGCTCATGGTCTCGGGCATCGTGAGAATCAGGCGGTAGCCGCGCACTGCAGCCACCAGCGCCAGCCCCACCCCGGTGTTGCCGCTGGTGGGCTCAATTATGGTGGCCCCGGGGGCAAGGAGTCCCCGCCGCTCGGCATCTTGCACCATTGCAAGAGCCACGCGGTCTTTGACGCTGCCGGCGGGATTGAAGTATTCTACCTTGGCCAGCAGGTCTGCCTTGAGTGAATATTTGGCGCTTATCGCGCCCAGACGGACCAGCGGGGTGCCCCCGATGAGGTCCAGCACGGAGTCATAAATTTTTGCCATAGCGCAAATATATCAATTCGTTTAAATTCTGTCCAGAGCCTGGCTCAAATCGGCTATGATGTCGTCGATATGCTCAGTGCCTATCGAGAGGCGCACTGTGTTCTGATAAATCCCCTGTGAATTAAGCTCGGCCTCAGTGAGCTGCGAATGGGTGGTGGTGGCGGGATGAATCACCAGAGACTTGACATCGGCCACATTTGCCAGCAGAGAGAAAATCTGCAGCGCGTCGATGAATTTGAAGGCCTCCGCGCGACCTCCCTCTATCTCAAAAGTGAAGATGGAGCCGCCGCCGTTGGGAAAATAGCGTCTGTAGAGCTCGTGATCTGGGTGCGAAGGGAGCGAGGGATGGTTCACGCGGCGCACCTTGGGGTGATTCGAGAGGAATTCCACCACCTTGAGGGCATTTTGCACGTGGCGCTCGACTCGCAGAGAGAGGGTCTCGAGACCCTGCAGCAGATAGAAGGCGCTTGTGGGTGAGAGAGTTGCTCCGGTGTCGCGCAACAGTATGGCGCGGATGCGGGTGATGTAGGCCGCGGCCCCCGCCGCATCGGCAAACACAATGCCGTGGTAGCTGGCCTCGGGGGTTGTGAACTGCGGGAATTTGCCCGATGCCTTCCAGTCAAACTTTCCCGAATCGATTATGACGCCGCCAAGGGTTGTGCCGTGGCCGCCGATGAATTTGGTGGCGGAGTGCACCACAATGTCGGCACCGTGCTCGATGGGGCGCAGCAGATAGGGGGTTGCGAAGGTGTTGTCTATCACCAGGGGAATTTTGTGCGCGTGGGCGATGGCCGCCACAGCGTCTATGTCGATCAGGTTGCAGTTGGGATTGCCGAAGCCCTCAATGAAGATGGCCTTGGTGTTGGGCTGCAGCGCACGCTCAAAGTTGCCCAGGTCAGAAGGATCCACGAATGTGGTGGAGATGCCGTAGGGGACCAGAGTGTGCTGCAGCAGGTCGTAAGTGCCGCCGTAGATGGTCTCGGCGGAGACGATGTGGTCGCCGGCGCTTGCCAGGTTGAGCAGCGAATAGGTTACCGCGGCTGCACCGGTGGCGACAGCAAGGGCTCCCACCCCGCCTTCGAGGGCGGCGATGCGCTGTTCAAAGACATCTTGGGTGGAGTTGGTCAGGCGACCGTAGATATTGCCAGCGTCCTGGAGGCCGAAGCGGGCTGCGGCATGGTCGCAATTGTGGAATACGTATGATGTAGTCTGATAGATGGGGACTGCGCGTGAATCGGTTGCGGGGTCGGCATTCTCCTGCCCCGCATGGAGCTGGAGGGTTTCGAAGTGGAGTTTCGTGTTCATAACCATTGCATTTATTTGTTGCAGCAAAGGTCTATATTCCGCGATTATTCACCAATAAAAAGCAAATATTCAGATGATATTGCAAGTATTTTATATTTTTGCAGAATAATCACCAAGTAAAGGCCGGGCCATGCAAGCCTCGGCAGAAAATGTTATGGAAACCAAGCTGGACAATATCGACATTCAGATTCTGCGCGCACTGCAGAATAACGCCCGCATCACCAACAAGGAGCTCTCGGCAAAGGTGCATCTCTCTCCCTCGCCGGTGTATGAGCGGCTCAAGAGGCTGGAGAATGAAGGGTACATCACCAAGTACACCGCCGTGCTTAATGCGGAGAAACTGAATCTGGGGTTCATCGTGTTCTGCAGCGTCAAGCTCAAGAGCATCAATGCCGACATCGCAGATCATTTTGTGCAGAAGATCAGGGAGATTCCCGAAGTGACGGAATGCTACAACATCTCAGGTGAGTATGATTATCTGCTCAAGATTCACGCGCCGGATATGAAGTATTATAATCAATTCATCTTGAATGTGCTGGGACGCATCGAGAGCCTGAGCTCGGTGCAGAGCTCGTTTGTGATGGACCCCGTAAAGCAGCAGTACGGACTCCTCATTTAGTTTAGAGTTTAGAGTGTGGAGTGTCAAAAACCCTAAACTCTAAACCCTAAACTCTAAAACATACCCGCGGTTCTCCGCGCCATTCACGAAGGTGCGCACGATGGAATTTGAGAAGCGGGTGAGAGGGCTCCAGCCGCAGCGCGAAGCGGGCGGCACATCAGACGGGCACCCCATTTTGAAGACGACCAGGTCGGCATAATACCCCTTGCGGATAAAGCCGCGCCGCTCTATGGAAAAGAGCCGCGCCGGGGCGTGGCACATCTTTTCGGCCACCATCGGCAGGGAGATTACCCCCTGCGACACCTTCTCCAGCATCATCGGCAGCGAATACTGCACCAGCGGGATGCCGCCGGCCGCCTGCATATAACTGCCCTGCTTTTCGGATAGCAGATGCGGGGCATGGTCGGTAGAAATCACCGAGAGGACCCCGCTGCGGACCCCGTCCCAGAGGGCGCTGCGGTCAGAGGCGCTCTTGATGGCGGGATTGCACCTGATCTGCGCCCCATATTTTTCATAATCAGCGTCGCAAAACCAGAGATACTGCACGCAGGTCTCTGCGCTGATGCGATCGCTGCGGCGCATGACATCTGCAAGATATTCCACCTCTTCTGCCGTGGAGACGTGCATTATGTGCAGCCGGGCGCCGGTTTTAAGCGCCATCTCCACTGCATACCGGGTGCTGGAGAGGCACGCCTCGCGGCTGCGGATAAGGGGATGGGCCGCAACCGGGATGTCTTCGCCATACTGCCGACGGTAGCGTTCCAGGTTGGCGGCGATGACGGCATTGTCCTCGCAATGGGCTGCTATCATCAGGGGAGAACGGCGGAAAAGCCGCTCTATCGCCTCGGCATCGCTCATAAGCAGATTGCCGGTGGAAGAGCCGAAGAAGACCTTCACGGCGCAGGCCCCCATTTCCCGGGCCCTCTCGATTTCGGACAGGTTGGTGTCGGTAGCACCCAGATAGAAGCCGTAATTGGCGCGGGAGCCGCGCGAGGCAATCTCCATCTTGGCCCGCAATGCAGCCGCGTCGGTTGCGGGAGGGTTGTTGTTGGGCATATCCAGATACGAGGTGACGCCCCCCAGCAGCGCAGCAGCGCTCTCGGATGCGATGCACCCCTTGTGAGTGGCCCCCGGCTCGCGGAAGTGGACGTGCTCGTCTATGACGCCGCTCATCAGGCAGCAGCCCTCCAGATCCAGCGTTTCCGCCCCTTGCAGGGCATCCTGACGGGCAATATCCTCCGGCAGAGAATAGTCAAAAATATCGGCGATGAGATCGCCGCATACAAAAATCCCCCCTTTAAAGGAGAGACCTTCGTTGATTATCTGTGCGTTTTTTAAAAGCAGACTATTTTGCATCGCGCCTCTTGAATTTGCGGCACCGGAGCTTCATCACGCCCCAGAATGCCTCGCCAAAAATGCTGCTGCTCATCTTGGACGTCCCCTCCTTGCGATCCACAAAGATTATGGGCACCTCCACTATCTTGAATCCCAGCTTGCAGGCGGTGAACTTCATCTCTATCTGGAAGCCGTAGCCTTTCATCCGCACGTCGTCAAGGTCGATAGTCTCCAGCACCCTGCGACGGTAGCACACGAATCCGGCGGTGGTGTCATTAACCTTCATTCCCAGCACAAAGCGGACATACTTGGAGGCAAAATAGCTCATCAGCACCCGCTGCAGAGGCCAGTTGACCACGCTGATGCCGTTGCAGTAGCGCGAACCCACGGCAACATCGCCGCCTTGCGCGCACGCCGCAACCAGATGCGGAAGGTCGTCCGGATTGTGGGAGAAGTCGGCGTCCATCTCTGTGATGTACTCATAACCGCGCTCCAAAGCCCAGCGGAAGCCTGCCAGATAGGCGGTGCCGAGCCCCTGCTTGCCGCTGCGCTCTATTATGAAGAGCGAATCGGAGAACTCGACCATAAGCGATTTTACAATCCCGGCGGTGCCGTCGGGCGAGCCGTCGTCTATCACCAGCACGTGAAAGTCCCCTTCGAGAGAGCGCACCTTGCGGATTATCTTCTCGATATTCTCCTTTTCGTTAAAGGTGGGGATGATGACTATCTTGGATTCCTGTACCATAAAGGCAAAGGTAATAAATTATCTCTCCATATTCAACCGCAGGCCGATTCGCTGCCGGCCGAGATCGACGCTTTCCACCACAACCTCCACCGGCTGCTGGATTTTGAGCGCAGCGCGGCCGCCGCGCCCCATGCGGGAGATGTGGATGAGGCCGTTCTGCTTGATACCCAGATCCACAAAGGCGCCGAAATCGGTGATGTTTGTCACGAGGCCCGGGAGCACCATACCCTCGTGCAGATCCTCAATGGAGTGAATCTCGTCGCTGAATGCAAACTTGCAGGCCTCGCTGCGGGGGTCGCGCCCCGGCTTCTTGAGCTCGGAGAGTATATCCTTGAGGGTGGGCAGCCCCACCGCGTCGCTCACATATTTTTCAAGATCTATCCTGCCGCAGAGCTCTTCGTTGCCGATGAGCGCAGCCACGCTCACATCCAGGTCGCGGGCTATCCGCTCCACAAGCGCATATCGCTCGGGGTGCACCGCAGAGTTGTCCAGCGGATTGCTGCCGCCGGCAATGCGCAGAAAGCCGGCGCACTGCTCGAACGCCTTGGCACCGAGTCTCTTGACCTGCAGCAAATCTGCGCGGCTGGCAAAGTTGCCGTTGGCCTTGCGCCACTCCACTATATTGCCCGCCAGGGAGGGCCCCACGCCCGAGACATACTGCAGCAGATACACGCTGGCGGTGTTCAGGTTGACCCCGACGCTGTTCACGCAGCTCTCCACGGTGTTGTCCAGCTCCTCTTTGAGCAGCCCCTGGTCCACATCGTGCTGATACTGCCCCACCCCGATCGATTTCGGGTCGATTTTGACCAGCTCTGAGAGGGGGTCCATAAGGCGGCGGCCGATGGAGACCGCGCCGCGCACCGTGACGTCATAGTCGGGAAACTCCAGGCGCGCCGTTTCGGAGGCGGAATATACCGACGCCCCGTCTTCGCTCACGCTGTAAATCTCCATCGATTCCGGCAGGGGAAGTTTTTTTATGAAATTCTCCGTCTCGCGCCCGGCGGTGCCGCTGCCGATGGCGATGACTTCGATGCCGTATTTATCCACCATCCCCATAACCTTCTTCATGGAGGAGATGCGCTCGTTGACTGGCGGATGGGGAAATATGGCGTCGTTGTGCAGCAGATTGCCCTGCGAATCGAGGCAGACCACCTTGCAGCCGGTGCGGAAGCCCGGGTCGATGGCCATCACCCGCTTCTGCCCCACAGGAGGGGCCAGCAGCAGCTGCCGCAGATTCTCGCCGAACACATTTATGGAGCTGATGTCGGCCTTCTCCTTGGCCTGGCGCAGCACCTCATTTTCAATGGAAGGGTGCAGCAGACGGCTGTAGCTGTCGGCAGTGGCGGCGCGAAGGATATTGTAGAGCTCGCGCGATGCGGCCCGGCGGCCGTCAAAAGCGATCTTGTAAATCCGGTCTGTGTTGCGCTCGGCATCCGCCTCCACCTTGACCGAGAGAATCCCCTCGGAGGCACCGCGCAGAATGGCCAGCAGACGGTGCGGGGCAATGCGTGAAAGCGGCTCGCGATGGTCAAACCAGCTGCGATACTTCTCGCTCTCCTCCCCCTTCCTGGCCCCCTGGCGGGACTGTACGCTGTGCACCTGCCCCCATTTGAGATAGCTGTCGCGCAGCGTCTGGCGCACGCGGGGCATCTCGCTGATGCGCTCTGCTATAATGTCGCTTGCCCCCTGCACCGCAGCCTGCAGATCATCCACCTCTCCCGCGACATATTTGGCCGCTTCCGCCTCGGGGTCGGCGCAATTGAGGGAGAAGAAGGCGTCGGCAAGAGATTCCAGGCCGCGCTCGCGCGCAACCGAGGCTCGGGTGCGCTTCTTGGGGCGGAACGGCAGGTAGAGGTCCTCCAGGGCCGTGGCGTCCACCTCCGCCTCTATCTTGGCGCGAAGTTCGTCACTTAAAGCCTGTTGATCTTCTATCGATTTGAGGATGGCCCCTTTGCGGCGGTCAAGCTCTGTAAAATATGCGAAATAGTGCTTTATCTGCCCTATCTGCACCTCGTCCAGGCCGCCCGTGCGCTCTTTGCGGTAGCGGCTTATGAACGGGATGGTGGCTCCGTCGGCCAGGAGTTCCACGCAGTGCAGCGCCTGCCACCGGTTGATGCCCAGGGTGTCGGCGATATGTTTTATGTACAGATCATTCATGGGATACCTGATGCAGCTGGTCTCTGTAGGCAGAGAAGATTTTGGACTTGGACACGAATCCGACATAGCGCCCGGCGGCATCCACCACCGGCAGGTTCCACGCCTGCGTGCTCTCGAACTTGTCCATAACGCTCTCCATATGCTCGTCTTCCGAGAGTATGCCGGGGGCATCTTTCACCAGGTTGTAGATATGTATGCGGCCGTAGAGTTCGTCCTTGAACATATACTTGCGCACGTCATCCACCAGCACGATTCCCTGGAATATCCCCTCACGGTCGGTCACGGGGATTATGTTGCGGTTGCTGGAGGAGATTATCTTGACCAGGTCGCCCAGACTCTTGTCTATGCAGATCGGCTTGAAGTCGGTCTCTATGAAGTCGGAGGTGTGAAGCAGCGTGAGCACCGCCTTGTCGCTGTCGTGGGTCAGCAGCTCCCCCTGCTGCGCGATGCGCTTGGAGTAGATGGAATACTGCTCGAACAGGCGTATGGTGGCAAAGGAGATGAGCGAGGTTATCATCAGCGGGAACATCAGCGCATAGCCGCCGGAAATCTCCGCAATCAGGAATATCGCGGTGAGCGGGGCCTGCATCACGCCCGCCATAAGGCCCGCCATCCCCACCAGCACAAAGTTGGCCTCGGGCAGCTGCGCAAGGCCGATGTTGCCCACAAAGCGGGCCAGCACAAGGCCGGTGACGGCCCCGGTGAACATCGTGGGGCCGAAGGTTCCGCCCACTCCGCCGCCGGCGTTGGTAAAGGCCGTGGCATACACCTTGGTGAACATAATCGCCACGAAAAAGAGCAGCAACGCCCACTTGTCTCCCGATACGGAGTTGGGCAGAATGCTCTGCGCGTTGAGCAGCGCGTTGCCGTTGAGCATCGTCTCCAGAGAGTCGTAGCCCTCACCGTAGAGGGGCGGGAACAGGAAGATGAGCACTCCCAGAAGCGCCGCGCAGAATATCCACTTGACATAGGGATTGCGCATCTTGCCCAGCTTGTCCTCTATGCGGAGGGTTGTCCTCAAAAAATAGAGCGACACCAGGCCGCACAGGATGCCCAGCGCTATGTAATAAGGGATGTTGAAAAGTTCAAAGGGAACAATGCTGCTGGAGAATGTCACCGTGTTGCCCATCAGCAGGTAGGTGACCATCGTGGCCGCAACCGACGAAGAGAGCAGCGGCAGCAGCGAGCTCATCGAGATGTTGAACATCAGGATTTCCAGAGTGAACAGAACGCCCGCGATGGGGGCCTTGAATATACCCGCCAGGGCACCTGCCGCGCCGCAGCCCAGCAGCACCGTCATCTGGCGGTAAGAGAGCCCCAGCGCGCGCGCCACATTGCTGCCGATGGCGGCGCCGGTGTAGACTATCGGGGCCTCCGCTCCCACGCTGCCGCCCATTCCGATGGTCACCGAACTGGCAAGCAGCGACGAGAAGGTGTTGTGGGGCTTAATCTGCGCCTCGTTGCGGGAGATGGCCCGCAACACGCGGGTCACGCCGTGGCCGATGTTGTCGCGGATCACATATCTGACAAACAGCAGCGAGAGCAGCATACCCACTCCGGGGGTGATGAGGTAAAGCCAGTGGTTCTTGCCGGGAAAGGCACCCGACACCAGATGGGACAGCAGCTCGATGGACTGCTTGAGCAGCACCGCCGCAAGTCCGCTGAGGACGCCCACCACAATGGAGAGCACCCAAAGCAAATTGCGCTCAGACATATGTTTGAGCGCATTCTGCAGCTTAAGAAGAAAGCTGCCAGGATGATTTGAATTATTCTTCGTCAGAATCTTCGTCGTTAGGGGTGTTGAAGTCGTTGTCGTTGCCGGGCAGGACGTCGCCGCCGTCCACGTCGCCATCATCGTCGCCGTGGTCTTCGAAGAGCTCTTTCTCCACCTCCTCCACATTGTCGGTGTTGACATTTATCTTTACCAGATAGAGAGCGTCTTCCACAACCTGTTCGTCTTCTGCCTCGGGTTGGAAACGCACCGCGTGAAAGCAAGATCCGTCGGGTTTGTCAACTTTGAGGATATCCCCCATATAATCGGCGTAGCCGTGAGGGTACTTGCGGTCAAAAGCGTCTTTCAAATCCTGGGACATCGTGTCGTAGCTGACTACGAATCTTTTCTTTGCGGGTGCTGTAGGCATATAAATCGTTCTTATTTGCAGGCAATATTAGACAAACTATTTGAAAAAGTATAATTTTTGTCTGCGTTTTTTTTCAATATCCCGCTCCACAAACAGAGGCTTGAGAGTGCGGGGGTCCATTCCAGAATAGAACATCACCGAAGACACCGTCATCGGAGTCGGGGTAAAGTCCTGAACCTGTTCCATATAGAGACCGCGAAGCGCCTTGTTTTGCGAGAGAGCCACCATATCGCGCATCCCGCATCCGGGATGACCGGAAATGAAATACGGCACCAGCTGGTATTTCAGATGCTCGCGGCGGCAGATTTCGTCGAACTTGTCGCGCAGCACCTCGAACAGCCTGAACGGGGGCTTGCCCATCGCCGCAAGCACATTATCCTGCGTGTGTTCGGGAGCCACCTTGAGCCGTCCACTGGTGTGGTTAACTATGAGCTCCCGCAGATATTTCTCGCAAGTGTCATTGTAGCATCCTTCGGGTCCCAGAAAAAGATCGTAGCGGATGCCGCTGCCCACATAGGCGTTGCGCACCCCTTCTGTGGAGAGCACAGCATCGTAAAGGGCCAGCAGCCGCTCGTGGGAATTGTCCAGATTGCGGCACATCCTGGGATAGAGGCACGACTGCCGGGAACACTTGGCACACAGCTCACTGTTCTTGCCCCCCATCATATACATATTGGCAGTAGGAGCTCCAAGATCGGAGATATTTCCCTTGAAATCGGGCAGTTCTCCAAGGCGGGCCGCTTCCTCCACTATCGACTTCTGCGAACGGGACTGTATGAATTTGCCCTGATGGGCGGCAATCGTGCAGAAGTTGCATCCTCCAAAACAGCCGCGGTGGGTCGTTATGGAGAATTTGATCATATCGTAGGCGGGGATGCGCTTGCCCTTGTAGCGCGGGTGCGGCAGTTTGGTAAAGGGGAGCGCATACACCGCGTCCAGTTCCTCCCCGCTCATCGGCGGATAAGGGGGATTGATGCACACAAAGCGGTTTTCCACCTGTTCTACCAGAGTTACGGAGTGCAGATGGTTTGCCTCACGCTCTATTATATTGAAATTCTGGGCAAAGGCGAGTTTGTTGCGGCAGCAGCTCTCAAACGAATGGAGGTCAAAAAAGTCGCCGTCGGGAGCCTGGTCTGCGATGTATCCCACCTGCGGCAGGGCGCGCATCTGCTCCAGGGTTGCGCCGGAGGCCAATGCATCGGCCAGAGCCACAATAGGCCTCTCCCCCATCCCATATACCAGCCAGTCGGCCCCGCTGTCCACAAGAATGGAGGGCTTGAGGCAGTCCTGCCAGTAGTCATAGTGGGTCAGGCGACGCAGGGAGGCCTCAATGCCGCCTATAATCACCGGCACGTCGGGGTAAATCTGCTTGAGACATTTGGTATACACCGTCACGGCATAGTCGGGGCGGTAGCCGGCGCGTCCCTCCGGGGTGTAGGCGTCGTTGCTGCGGAGCCTCTTGCTTGCGGTGTAGTGGTTCACCATCGAGTCCATTGCGCCCGAAGTGACCCCGAAACAGAGTCTCGGACGCCCCAGCTTGCGAAAGTCGCGCAGATCGTCGCGCCAGTTGGGCTGTGGAATCACCGCGACCTTGTAGCCGCGCGACTCCAGCACCCTGGCTATCACCGCCGCCCCGAACGACGGGTGGTCCACAAAGGCGTCTCCGCTGAAAAGGATTATATCCGCCCGGTCCCAGCCCAGGGCGTCCATCTCTTTTTTGCTGGTGGGAATGGTGAAGCGTGTCATCTCTGCCGGGGAGAGTTACATCCTTTCGGGAAGCTGTATGCCCAGAATGTCCATGGCCTTGACCAGCACCGCAGCGATTGTGGAAATCAGCTGCAGGCGGAAAGAGCGCACCGCCCCGTCCTCTTCCTTGAGGATTGTGACGTCGTGATAATATTGGTTGAACTCCTTGGCCAGGTTGTATGCGTAGTTGGCCACAAGCGCCGGGGAGTGAGCCTCGGCAGCCTCCACTATCTTGCCGGGGAAGCCCGCCATTATCTTGATGAGCTCGATCTCCTTGGGCAGCATCGCGGTGCAGCCGGCCTGCGGCTTGTATCCTGCGGCGGCCGCTTTGCGCAGCACCGACTTGATGCGGGCGTGGGTATACTGTATAAAGGGGCCCGTGTTGCCGTTGAAGTCGATGGACTCCTTGGGGTCGAAGAGCATTGTCTTGCGCGGATCCACCTTGATGATGAAATATTTGAGCGCGCCCAGCCCCAGCATCATAAAGAGCTTGTCCTGCTCGGCGGGATCCATATCCTCCAGCTTGCCCGACTCCAGAGATGTTTCCCTGGCGGTCTGATACATCTTCTCTATAAGGTCGTCGGCATCCACCACGGTGCCCTCGCGCGACTTCATCTTGCCCTCGGGCAGCTCCACCATGCCGTAAGAGAGATGGTAGATGGCGTCGGCCCAGTCAAAGCCCAGCTTGCCCAGAATCAGCTTGAGCACCTGGAAGTGGTAGTTCTGCTCGTTGCCCACCACATAAATCATCTCGTCAAAGCCGGTCTCTTCGTGGCGTCGGCAGGCGGTGCCCAGGTCCTGGGTCATATACACCGATGTGCCGTCGCCGCGCAGCAGCAGCTTCTCGTCCAGGCCGTCGGCGGTCAGATCGCACCACACCGAGCCGTCCTCGCGGCGGTAGAAGATTCCCTTGGAGAGCCCCTCCTCCACCAGCGACTTGCCCAGCAGGTAAGTCTGCGACTCATAATATATCTTGTCAAACGATATTCCGAGATTCCTGTAGGTCACGTCGAATCCGTCGTACACCCAGCCGTTCATCTTGGTCCAGAGGGCGCGCACATCGCTGTCGCCCTGTTCCCACTTGACCAGCATCCGCTGCGCCTCTTTAAGGCATGAGGCCTGCTTTTCCGCCTCCTTTTTCTGCTCGGCAGTGGCATCGGAGGGGTTGATGCCCTCTTTTGTGAGGATTTCGTTTATCTCCTCCTGCAGCATCTTGTTGAACTCCACATAGTAGTCGCCTACCAGATGGTCGCCCTTGATGCCGCTGCTCTCGGGGGTGACGCCGCCGCCCCTTTTGAGCCAGGCGAGCATCGACTTGCAGATGTGTATGCCGCGGTCGTTTACCAGATTGACCTTGAGAACCTTGTTGCCGGCAGCCTCCAGCAGGCGCGATACGCTCCAGCCCAGAAGGTTGTTGCGGATGTGGCCCAAATGCAGAGGCTTGTTGGTGTTGGGGGACGAAAATTCCACCATCACCGTGCGCCCTGTGGGGGCGGCCTGGCCAAAATCCTCCGCCTCGGCTATACTCTTGAACACATCAGCCCAATATGCGGGGGAGATCTTTATGTTGAGGAAGCCCTTGACCACATTGTAGGACTCTATCTGGGGGGTGTCCGCCTTCAGGCGGGCGCCTATTTCCTCTGCCGTCGCCTCGGGATTCTTGCGGCTGATGCGCAGCAGCGGGAAGGTCACGAGGGTCACGTCTCCCTCAAACTCTTTGCGGGTGGCGGAAATCTGTATGCTACCCTCGGGAGCCTTTGCCCCATAGAGCTCTTCCACGGCCTTTGCCGCCTTTTCCGCTATAAAACTGTCAAGACTGTTTGCCATATTCTTTGAAAAATTTGTTCATTTCCTTTTTGGCCCTGGGGGCCAGGGCGATCAGAGCCGCCATATTGGGGAAGGCCATAAGCGCAAAGGTAAGGTCCACGAACCCCACCACCGTGCGCAGCGGCACCACCGAAGCGGCAATAATCACGCAAAGATAAAAATAGATGTAATATTTTCCCCTCCTCGCCCCAAAGAGATAGCTTGCGCACTTGGTGCCGTAATAAGAGTAGGAGAACATGCTGGAGAATGCAAATATCAGCAGGATAAAGAGAAGCAGGTAGCGGCCCGCCACCGGCACAGAGGCCTCGAACGAGGCCAGGGCCAGCTGCAGCCCCTGCATCGAATCCATCCCGCTGGCGGGAATCAGGTCCTTCTGGATGAGGATTGCCAGGGCGGTGAGGGTGCACACCAGGCCCGAATCTATGCTGGGGCCGAGCATCGCCACCAGCCCCTCGCGCACCGGGGAGCTGTTTTTGGAGGCGCCGTGCACCATCGAGGCCGTGCCCACGCCCGCCTCGTTCACGAACACAGCGCGGCGCACCCCTATGAGGGCCACCTGGATTATGCTGCCGATGCCGCCTCCCAACGCCGCGCGGGGGGTAAACGCCCCCACGAATATGTCGCGGAAGATGCCGGGCACCTCGCCGATATGGGTCACAAGAATGTAGAGCACCAGCAGGAAGTAGGCCCCGACCATAAAGGGGGAGAGCTTTGAGGCGACCTTGCCGATGCGCTTGATGCCCCCCAGCGCCACCGCCGCCACCAGGGCGGTGATAATCACTCCGGTGATGAGCTTGTCAGAGAAGCTTGCGCCGCCGGGGCCGGCAAAGGTGCTGGTGATGGCCTCGGTGATCTGGTTGGCCTGCATCGTGCACAGGGTACCGAAGAGCCCCGCGGCGGCAAAGAACACCGCCATCGGGCGCCACTTGCGCCCCAGCCCCTCGGTGATTATGTACATCGGGCCGCCCTGCAGCTCACCTTCGGAGTCGCGTCCCTTGTACATCACCGCCAGAGTCCCCTCGAAAAACTTGGTGGCCATGCCCAGCAGGGCGCTGACCCACATCCAGAACACGGTGCCCGGCCCGCCTATGCTGATGGCAATGGTGACTCCGGCAATGTTGCCCATCCCCACTGTGGCGGCGATGGCGGTGGAGAGCGCCTCCAGAGAGCTGATCTGCCCGCCGGCGGAATTGTCCCGGACCCTGAGGGATGCTATCGCCTTGCCGAACCGGCGGATGGGGGCGCAGCCTGAATAGAAGAAAAAGAAGAGGCCGCCCCCCACCAGAAGTATAAAAAAGGGATAGCCGCAGACAGCATCGCTGACTGCGACTATTGCATCCCCAATCTTTTGCAGAAAATCCATCGGAACTCTATTTGAGGCCGCGGTCCCTGAGGAACGGCTCTATTGAAGGCATTGCCCCGCGGAAATTGGTGTAGAGGGTGTTGGCATCGGCCTCGTTAACCCGTGCGAGAATCTCGCGGCGGTAGGCTGCGGCCACATCGTGGTTAAAGATGTCCCCCGTCTCGGTAAAGGCGCAGAAGGCGTCGCAGTCCAGAACATTGGACCACAGATATCCGTAGTAGCCGGCATCGTAGCCGTGGGAGAATATGTGCAGGAAGTAGGGAGCGCGGTAGCGGGGCAGAATCTCCGGCATCAGGCCGCGCCCGTTCATACGGGTCTCCTCATAGGAGAGGATATCGAAGTGCTCGGGAATCTCTTTTAGCGAGTATATGTCCATATCCAGATACATCGCCGCCAGAAGTTCGGTCTGGGAGAAGCCCACGCCGTATTTCTTGCACTCGAGCATCTTGTCCACCAGCTCCTGCGGAATGACCTCGCCGGTGCGCCAGTGCTTTGCATATACCGTCAGAACCTCGGGGGCGAAGGCCCAATGCTCGTTGAGCTGCGAGGGGACCTCAACAAAGTCGCGCACGAAGTCGCACAGACCCCTGTAGCGGACATCGCTCAGCAGCGATGCCATCGCGTGGCCGAATTCGTGGAAGAAGGTCTCGGTCTCGTCCACCGTCAGCAGCGAGGGTTTGCCTTCTGCCGGCGGGGTAAAGTTGCCCACGATGGAGGTGATTGCGGTGACGATGGAGCCGTCGGCGGCAGTCTCACGCTCGCGATAGCTTGTGCACCACGCCCCGCCGTCCTTGGCGCCGGGGCGGGCGAACATATCTATATAGAGTATTCCGCGGCTGGTGCCGTCGGCATCCTTGCACTCGAAAGCCTCCGCATCGGGATGCGGCAGGGGGATGTTCTCCACTCTGGTGAATGTTACGCCGTAGAGGCGGCCTGCGACGTAGAAGATGCCGTCGCGCACATTGTCATACTGCAGATAGTCCATTATGGCCGATTCGTCGTAAGAATATTTGGCCGAACGGGCCTTGGCGGCATAGTAGCGCCAGTCAGCGGGGAGCACAGTCCCGATGCCGTCCTCATTTGCCAGGGCCTTGATGTCGGCAAGCTCGCTGCGGGCCGCCTCCAGCGAGGGCTGCCAGACATCGCCCAGCAGCTTGTACACCGCCGCGGGGGTGCGGGCCATCTTGGCGTCCAGCACATAATCGGCATAAGACTCAAATCCCAGCAGGTGTGCCTTCTGCAGTTTGAGGCTGACAATCTGCGAGATTATATCCTTGTTGTCGTAGCGGTCGTTGTTGTTGCAGCGGTTGCTGTAGGCGTCCAGCACCTTGATGCGCAGCTCGCGGTTGTCGCAGTTTTGCAGGAAGGGCATCACGCTGGGATTGTCCAGCCCTATGAGCCATCCGCTCTTGCCCGCCTCCTGCGCGCGGCGGGCCGCGTCTGCCTTGAAATCAGACGAGAGACCCGCAAGATCCGATTCGTTCTCTATCAGAAGGGTCCACGCGGCGGTGTCGTGCAGCAGATTCTGCGAGAAGGCCAGCTGCAGGCTGTCTATGCGTGCGTCCAGCGTCTTGAGTGTCTGTTTGTCGGCTTCGCAAAGATTGCTGCCGCCCCGCTCGAAGTCGCGATAGATCTCCTCGGTGAGGCGCATTTGGTCAGGCTCGAGATTCAGACTGTCACGCTTTTCATAAACCGCCTTGATGCGTGCGAACAACTTCTCCGACTGCATTATCTCGCTGTAGTGGTTGCTCAGCAGTGGCGACGCCTCGGCCAAAGCTGCGCGCAGCTCTTCGCTCGAATCCATCGCCCCGCGGTTGCCCATCTCCAGCGAGATGCGCTCCAGAACGCGGCCGCTGCGGTCATAGGCCTCTATGGTATTCTCGAAATCGGGCGCATCTGCGCACTTCTCTATGCGCTCTATCTCGCCCCGGTGAATCTCCATCGCCTTCTCAAGTGCGGGGAGATAGTGTTCTGTCTTGATCTCTTCAAACGGAGGCACTCCGAAGGGGGTGTCCCACTCGCCGAGCAGAGGGTTCTTCTCTGCGCATCCTGTAATTGCCAGTGACATAAGCATTATGTTCAACAGTTTTTTCATGGCTGTCTGTTTTAATTAATCGTCTTCAAAAACGAAAAAGAGGGCTCCGATTTTGCCGGCACCCCCCTCTTTCCTTGGCTGCGAGAGCCTAACCCAAATAGCTTTGGAGCAGTTTGCTGCGTGCGCTGTTGCGCAGTTTGCGGATTGCCTTCTCCTTGATTTGGCGAACACGCTCGCGTGTGAGATTGAACTTCTCGCCGATCTCCTCCAGGGTCATCTCCTGGCAGCCGATGCCGAAGAAGTTTTTAACGATGTCGCGCTCCCTCTCGGTGAGAGTGGAGAGCGCACGCTCAATCTCCTTTGTAAGAGATTCGTTCACAAGGCCGGAATCGGCGTTGGGCGAGTCGTTGTTGGGCAGGACATCCAGCAGGCTGTTGTCCTCTCCCTCCACAAACGGCGCATCCACCGACACGTGGCGGCCGGACACCCTGAGGGTGTCGCTGATCTTCTCACGCGGGATGTCAAGAATTTCCGCCAGCTCCTCCGAAGAGGGCATGCGCTCGTTCTCCTGCTCGAATTTGCTCAGAGCCTTGTTGATCTTGTTGAGCGAGCCCACCTGGTTCAGGGGGAGGCGCACGATTCTTGACTGTTCTGCCAAAGCTTGCAAAATGGACTGGCGAATCCACCAAACAGCATAAGAGATGAATTTGAAGCCTCGCGTCTCGTCAAATTTTTCTGCGGCCTTGATTAGGCCCAGATTCCCCTCGTTAATGAGGTCGGGGAGGCTCAAACCCTGATTCTGATACTGCTTGGCCACAGAAACCACAAAACGGAGATTGGCGCGCGTAAGCTTTTCCAGGGCCTCCTGGTCGCCTTTTTTGATGCGCTGCGCAAGCTCCACCTCCTCCTCTACGGAGATCAGTTCCTCTCTGCCGATTTCCTGCAAATACTTGTCGAGAGATGCGCTCTCTCGATTGGTAATTGACTTTGTAATCTTTAGCTGTCTCATCTATACCGAATCAGTATATACAAAATAAGTGTGCGAAAATAAGCAATCTCCAGCTAAAACCCAAATCAATTTTACAAATTGATGATCATTTCTTTCTGTTCGCCCTCACGCTCGATGGTGAGCACGATCTTTTCGCCGGGGCGGTATTTGTTGATTTCCACCTGCAGATCAGAAGTGCTCTCGATCTTGTCGAAATTGAACTCCTTGAGGATGTCACCCGCCCTGAGTCCGGCGTTCTGGGCCACGCTCCCCTCCTTGACCTCGGCCACCGTCAGCCCCTGCTCTGTCTCGGCCATCGAGATGCCCAGCACGGCACGCTGCACTGCGCCGTACTTGATAAAGTCCTCTGTGACCTTGCGCACGATGTTCACCGGCACGGCAAAGGAGTAGCCGGCATAGGAGCCGGTCAGGGAGATGATGGAGGTGTTGATGCCCACCAGCTCGCCCGCCACGTTCACCAGCGCGCCGCCGCTGTTGCCGGGGTTCACCGCCGCATCTGTCTGTATGAACGACTCCACGCGGTAGTTGCCGTCGTAGTTGGGGAAGGAACGCCCCTTGGCGCTCACGATGCCGGCAGTGATGGTGGAGCGCAGGTCATAGGGGCTCCCGATGGCCAGCACCCACTCGCCCAGGCGCAGAGTGTCCGAATCGCCCATAGCGAGAGCCTCGCAGTCGTTCTTGTCTATCTTAATGAGGGCCAGGTCGGTGGCGGGGTCGCAGCCCACCAGGCTTGCGGTGAACACAGAATTGTCGTAGAGCGTCACCTCGAATTCGTCGCCACCGGCCACAACGTGGTTGTTTGTGACAATGTAGCCGTCCTGCGACACAATCACGCCGCTGCCGATGCCCACCTGGTCCTTGGGGGTAGAGGCAAAGCCGAAGAGGTAATCCAGAATCGACGAGGGGGCCTGAACCTTGGCCTTCTTGGTGACCTTTACATACACCACGGACCGCACTGCCAATTCGGCAGCATCGCAGAACGACACCGGCTCGCCCGTGGCCAGGGTAACGGCGCGCGCATCCTTGCGGCTCTGCTGTCGCTCGCGGATGGCCTCGACCTCCGATTTCTCCCGATTCTGCTTCTCGTCGGCCTTCAATTTATAGGTATCCCATCCAAGATAGGCCACCGCGGCGGTCAGGATCACACCCCAGACAATTCTCAAATATTTTTTCATATCATACATATTTAAAAGACAATGCGCCCGGGGCGTCAAATTATATGCCACATATTTTGGCAGAACATCGCGAAAGTTTTCTATATTTGTGAAAATTAAGTGAAAAATTCTTGCGTATGAAATTTATAGCATCCAGCACCCAGCTTCTCATAGGGCTCAACTCTGTTTCAAAGGTGATTTCGGGTAAGCCGGCACTCGCCATTTTGGACAACTATCTGTTTGACCTCAAAGGCAATACACTCTCGGTAACCGCTTCCAACGGCGAGACCACCCTGCGCACCGACATCACGATAGAGAAGGTCTTCGAAGAGGGTCAGATCACCGTTCCCGCAAGATTGTTCACCGACTCGCTGCGTTCGCTTCCCGACCAGCCGCTGACATTCGCCACCGACCACAGTTCATCGCTGATAATCACCTGGGCCAGCGGCGCATCCAAGATCCCCTTCCACCCCGCCGAGGACTATCCCGCAATGCCGGTGCTCGGGGCCGAGTTCAACACCTTCGCAATCGGCGCCGACGCTCTGATGAACGGCATCAGCGACACCATCTACGCCACTGCGGAAGAGGAGTTGAGGCCGGTGATGAACGGCATCCTGTTTGACCTTGCCGACAGCACCCTCTCGATGGTCGCCTCCGACGCCCACAAACTGGTGAAATTCTCCCTCTCCGACATCAAGTGCGAGGCTCCCTGCTCGTTTATCCTGCACAAGAAGCCCGCTGCGATACTCAAGAGCATCCTGGCCAAGGTAGAGGATCAGGTCATTGTAAAGTTTGACAAGCGCAACGCCTTCTTCACCTTTGGCGACACCCTGCTGGTTTGCAGGCTCATCGACGGCAACTACCCCGCCTACAAGTCGATCCTGCCCAAGAACAACCCCAACAAGATGATAATCAACCGCGCAGAGCTGCTGGGAGCAGTGCGCCGCGTGGCAGTATATTCCAACCAGGCCACCAGCCACGTGCTGCTCAAGATTGGCGGCAGCGAGCTGATGATCTCCGCGGAGGACACCGGATTCTCCACCTCCGCATACGAGCGCCTCTCCTGCGAATACGACGGCACCCCGCTGGAAATCGGCTTCAAGGCCCCCTTCCTTGCCGACATCCTGAACAACTTCTGCTTCGAGAATGTCTGCATACAGATGGCCGACAACTGCCGTCCCGCACTTATCGTCTCCGCCGACGGCAACAACGCCACGGAAGACCTCAGCGCGCTGCTGATGCCCGTAATGGTTTAGGAGATCACCCCCAAGTAAATTATGCAACTCAACCTTAAAAGGCCCCTGCTCTTCTTCGATATCGAGAGCACGGGGCTTAATGTCGCTACCGACCGCATTGTAGAGATATCGATGGTGAAAGTGATGCCGGACGGCAGCCGCGAGGTCAAGACCCGCCGCATGAACCCCACAATCCCGATTTCGGAGGGGGCGCGCAAAGTGCACGGGATAAGCGACGCCGACGTGGCGGGCGAGCCCACCTTCGCACAGCTGGCCAAGAGCCTCTACGCCTGGATGGACGGCTGCGACATTGCCGGATATAACTCCCTCAATTTTGACCTTCCGCTGCTCACGGAGGAGTTTATGCGGGTGGGCATCGACCCCAAATTCCGCGAACGCCATCTGGTGGACGTGCAGGTGATCTTCTACAAGGAGGAGCCGCGCACCCTCTCGGCGGCTTACAGATTCTACTGCGGCAAGAACCTCGAGAACGCGCACAGCGCCCAGGCCGACACCGAAGCCACGCTGGAAGTGCTGGAGTCGCAGCTCGACAGATATCCCGACCTCAAAAACGACATCGCCTTTCTGGAGGAGTACACCCGCCGCCAGAAGATGCTGGACTATGCCGGACGCATTGTGCTCAACGAGAAGGACATCCCGGTATTCAACTTTGGCAAGCACCGCGGCAAGCCGGTAGCCGACGTTCTGGCCGCCGAGCCCAGCTACTACAACTGGATGATGGAGGGGGACTTCACACAGGACACCAAGAATGTCCTCACCAAAATCAGGCTCGAGGGCAAGTTTTCCAAATGAAAATAGCAGTATTCAGAGCGGACGGCAGCTACTATATTAAGCCCGACAACACCCTGAACCACAACAATTCCGACTATTACTGCCCGGAAGGGGTCGATTTGCTGGAAGCTGTCCCTTGTCTCTACACCCACATAGACAAGGCGGGCAAGTGCGTTGCGGAGCGGTTTGCACGGCGCTACTGCAGCAAGTTCGCCTTCGGCTGCCTGCTCAGAGACATTTCTCAAGGGGCTATGCCGGCGCAGTCGTCCGCGATGGACTTCACCTCCATTATGGATATGGACTTCTCTCCGCTGGAGAGCCTGCCGCAAAGCAGCTTTGCCGTTGACGTGAACGGCGGCAGGCGGTTTGCCCTGGAGCAGGGCCCGCAGCCGGACTTCTTTGAAAAAGCCATCTGTAGCATCACATCCCGCTGCTCGCTACGCATCGGAGACATAGTAGCGCTGGAAATAGGCACCGCCGATGCCGTAAAGCAGGGCGACACCCTGCGCCTGAGCACCGCATCAAAGCGGGTGGAAATCAAGATTTTTTAATACTCTTCGCATACTCGGCCGCGCTGACGGCCGCAAGGACGCCTGTGGAGAAGGCTATCTGCAGGTTGTACCCCCCGGTGTCTCCGTCCATATCCAGAACTTCCCCGGCAAAGTAGAGCCCCGGGTGCAGGCGGCTGCCCATCGTGCGGGAGAATACCTCCTCAAGATTGACCCCGCCGGCAGTGACCACCGCACGCCGGTATCCCACATATCCTCCGATTTTAAAGCGCCAATCCTTGATTGCGGCAGCCAGATTGGAGAGATTGAGGCGGTTTGAATCGATAAAAGGAGTCACCAGCGGAGCGGGCATCAGCTTGCGCAGAAGCAGAGGCGCCTTGGAGCCAAAGTTTGCGGGGCTGACGCCAGTCTGCACTGCAATTGCAGCGACTCTCTCCCGGAATTCGTCAAGCGGCACGGCAGGCTTCAGGTCCACCGAGACGCTAACCTTGTCGCCGTTGTCCTTTGCCCAGACCGCCTTGCGTGAGAGTTTGAACCCGACGGGGCCCTCTATGCCGCCGTCGGTGAACTGCAGCTCGCCGAATTCGCACGCCACCGAGTCGTGTCCCACAAAGAGGCTGGCGGTGACATTCAGCAGAGTGATCCCCTCCAGCCGCCGGTCGTAATTCTCAGGGGTGATTGCGGTGAGCGAAGGGAAGGTGTGCCGGATGCTGTGCCCCAGGTCCCGGGCAAACTCGTAGCCCGCCCCGGTGGAGCCGGTCGAGGGGTACGAAAGGCCGCCGGTGGCCACAATAACGCTGCGCGCGGCGATAGTCCGCATAGCCATCTTGCCGCCGCTTTGGACATAGGTCACGGAATATGTGCCGTCCGCCTCGCAGGTTATCCCCGCCACATCGCATCCGAAGCGGCAGTCGATCGGGAGAGAATCAATTCTGGCGGCTAGGGCGTCCACCACGGTAGAGGACTTCATGTCGGCCGGGAATATCCTCCGGTCGCGGGTCAAGACGGTCTCTACCCCTATCGAATTGAAAAACTTAACGGTATCCTCGTTTGAGAAGGCAAAGAAAGCGGGCTTCAAGAAAGCCGGCTTGCTGTGCAGATGGGCGGAGAATTCGCCCCACGGCCGGGTGTTGGTGATATTGCACCGCCCCTTGCCAGTGAGCATGATCTTGCGTCCGATGCGGGAGTTCTTTTCCAAAAGGGCCACCCCGGCCCCCGCTTCGGCCCCCTTTATGGCCGCCAGACAGCCTGCCGCCCCGGCCCCTATCACTGCAATGTCCACCATAAGCGCACTATTTTGCAATTACTCCGCTTCCCATCAGCTCCCCGTCCGGAGCATACCAGGCGGCGAACTGCCCGGGTGTAACACCCCGCTGCGGCACTTCGAAAAGTATGTACATCGCATCCTCGCGGCAGATAAGGGTCGCCTTTTGCAGCGGCTGACGATAGCGGATGCGCACCAGGCACTCCAGATTCTCGCCGGGAGCGAGTTCGAGGCCGGGGCGTATCCAGTGCACGTCGCCCCGCTCCACCCTAAGCGCGCGGCGGAAGAGGCCGGGATGCGAGCCCCCCTCGCCCAGATAAATTATATTGGCTTCGATATCCTTGCCTATGACGAACAGCGGCTCCCTGTGGCCGCCGATATTCAGGCCGTGCCGCTGCCCGATGGTGTAGAACTGCGCCCCGCAGTGGTGCCCCACCACCTTGCCGTCCTCCTTGCGATACACAAACGGCTCGGCCATCTGCTCCAGCGTCTCGGCCGCGGGCAGATTATCGTAATGGCCGGCAAAAATTTCCACGGCATCCCCCTCCTTTGCGGCGAGTTTCTGCTGCAGGAACACCGGCAGGTCCACCTTGCCCACAAAGCAGATGCCCTGCGAATCCTTCTTCTCTGCGCTGGGGAGATTTGCCCGGCGGGCGATTTCCCTCACCTCCGGCTTGGTCAGGTGCCCGATGGGGAAGAGGGCGCGAAACAGCTGCTCCTGATTCAGCTGGCAGAGGAAGTAGCTCTGGTCCTTATTGCCGTCGCTGCCCACCAGAAGGCGATAGACTGTGCGGCCGCTGCCGTCTTCATAAGAATCCTTGCGGCAGTAGTGCCCGGTGGCCACCATGTCGGCCCCGAGACTGCGGGCGTGTTTGAGAAAGGCGTCAAACTTGATTTCGCTGTTGCAGAGGACGTCGGGGTTGGGGGTGCGTCCGGCAGCGTATTCGCTGAAGAGGTAATCCACCACCCGGCTGCGGTATTCGCCGCTCAGGTCCACGAAATGGAAGGGGATTCCGATTTTTGCGGCCACCATCCGCGCCACCGAGAGCTCCTCCTCCCACTCGCAGTCGCCGTGCAGCGTCCCTGTGGAATCGTTCCAGTTCTGCATGAAGATGGCGAACACGTCATAACCCTGCTCTTTGAGCAGCAGCGCCGCCACGCTGGAATCCACGCCGCCCGATAATCCTACTGCTATTTTCATATCTCGTCAATATTTTTTGCGACAAATGTTAAAAATTCTATCTTTGCACACGGGTAAGTCATATACGACCAGCTCCCTTTGAACTCCCCCAGGGCCGGAAGGCAGCAAGGGTAGAAGGTTGTAGCGGTGCGATATATCAAGCTTACCCTTTTTTTATTTCACTGTCTGGACCTCCGCCTTCAGCTTCACGGCAAAGCGGCTCTCCACCGCCTCCACCACCGCCTGCGCAAGCGCCATTATCTCTTCTGCCGTGGCGCCGCCCAAATTCACCAGCACCAGCGCCTGTTTTTCATAAACCCCAGCCCGGCCCATGCTGCGTCCCTTGAAGCCGCAGCGGTCTATCATCCAGCCCGCCGAGAGCTTGACCTGCCCGTCAGGGGCGGGATAGCCGGGCATATCGGGATATTCGGCCGCCAGAGAGCGATATTTCTCCTGCGACACCACCGGATTCATAAAAAAGCTGCCGGCGCTGCCCGTTTCCATCGGGTCGGGAAGCTTTTCCCGGCGGGTGGCGATCACCGTTTCCCGCACCATTGAGAGAGAGAGCCCCTCTTTGCCGGCCAGGTCCTTGAGGGCTCCGTAGCCCAGATTGTAGCGGGGGATCTTTGACAGGCGCATATTCACGGAAATCACAAAGTAGCGCCTCCCTTCGTCGCTCTTGAAAAAGCTGCTGCGGTAGCCATAGCGGCACTCGCTTTTGGAGAACACTCGCAGGCACAGGCTCTGCGTGTCAAAAGTCTCCACGCTCTCGATTATGTCCTTGGCCTCGGCCCCGTAGGCGCCGATGTTCTGCACCGCCGCCGCGCCGACCTCGCCCGGAATCAGCGAGAGGTTCTCTGCGCCGTACCAGAGGCAGGCCACAGCCCGTTCCACGAAAAAGTCCCAGACCACGCCGCCGCCGACCTTGACCAGCACGCTTTCTTCATCCTCCGAGATGACCTCAATGGCGTTGCAGGCGTTGTGGAACACGGTCCCCCCCACCCTTTCTGTTGCAAAAAGCAGGTTGCTGCCGCCTCCGATGTGCAGCCACGGCCGCGGCGCCTGCAGCAGACTGCGCGCAAGCTCATCGGCAGAGCAGTACTCCAGAAAATTTTCGGCAACGGCCTTCAGGCCGAATGTGTTGTAAATCTCTCTATCGCGGAAAATCATCGGCTTCTAGTGTGTCGCGGGTTCTTCCTGACGCCTGATATCGGCCCCAAGCGCAGCCAGACGGCGCTCTATATGCTCGTAGCCACGGTCAATCTGGTCTATGTTGTGGATTACGCTCTCCCCTTCCGCCCCCAGCGCCGCAATCAGCAGCGCGATGCCGGCGCGGATGTCGGGCGAGGTCATCACCCGCCCCTTGAGGTTGCGCTCGTGGTTGTGGCCCACCACCACCGCGCGGTGCGGGTCGCACAGGATTATCTGCGCCCCCATATCTATCAGCTTGTCCACAAAGAAGAGGCGGCTCTCAAACATCTTCTGATGTATCAATACGCTGCCGCGGCACTGCGTGGCCACCACCAGCAACACGCTCAGCAGGTCGGGCGTCAGTCCGGGCCACGGGGCGTCGGCAATCTTCATTATGGAGCCGTCGAGATACGATTCAATTACATATTCCTGCTGCGAGGGGATGTAGATGTCGTCCCCCTTCTGTTGCAGGTTGATGCCCAGGCGGCGGAAGCTGTCGGGAATGATACCCAGATTCTTGTAGGAGACATTCTTGATGGTGAGTTCGCTGCGGGTCATCGCGGCGGTGCCTATGAAACTGCCCACCTCAATCATATCGGGCAGGATGGTGTGGCTGCAGCCGCCCAGGTGCTCAACCCCCTCAATCGTGAGCAGGTTGGAGGCGATGCCGCTGATCTTAGCCCCCATCTTGCAGAGCATCTTACATAGCTGCTGCAGATAGGGCTCGCAGGCGGCGTTGTATATCACGGTGCGCCCCTTGGCCAGAACGGCCGCCATCACAATGTTGGCGGTGCCGGTCACCGACGCCTCGCTCAGCAGCATTTCACAACCCGTGAGACTCTCTGCTCCGAGGCGGTATTTGGCCTTTTCGGTGTCATATTCAAAGCGGGCGCCCAGCTTCTCGAACCCCTCCAGATGGGTATCGATGTGGCGTCGGCCTATCTTGTCGCCCCCCGGCTTGGCCACGATGGCCTTGCCAAAGCGGGCCAGCATCGGTCCCACCAGCATGATAGAGCCGCGCAGGGCGCTGTTGCGGCGGGCAAACTCGTCGCTGTCGAAAAAATCCTGATTGACATCCGCGGCGCGGAAGCTCCACTGGCGCTCCCCGATCTTTCTGACCTCAACCCCCATGTCCCGCAGCAGCGAGATCAGGTTGTTGACATCCATAATGTCGGGAACATTGTCCACCACAATCTCCTCTTCCGTGAGCAGAGTGGCGCAGAGAATCTGCAGAGCCTCGTTCTTGGCTCCCTGCGGGGTGATGCACCCCTTGAGGGAATTTCCCCCGCGGATGATGAAGGATGACATAACGCTATTTCTGCCAGAGTTTGAGTTTCTCTTCCAGCTTGGCCTTCTCCTCGGCTGCCGAGGCACGATCCTTTTCGCTGTAGGTATTGTCTCCGGCAATATTTTCGAAAACCGATATCGCCTGCTTTGCAGACACGCTTGCGGAGTATTTCTGCCCCAGGCGGTTGTAGAGATGAGCGCGGTTGGTGAGAGTGTTGGCGTAGTTGAGCGACTCGCCTTCGCGGTCATAAATGTCCACCAGCACCTCGCTGTTGCAGAAATCCAGCGCCTCCTGATCCCGACCGTTGTTTATGTAGGCATAGAAGAGGTCCTTGAGCAGGTTCGGATAGTGACTGGGGGTCTGGCCGGTCTGCATCTTGGTCCTGAGGGCCTTTACATAGGCCATTTCCAGCTCCTGCACGCAGATTTTGCCATATTCCTCCCTGGTGCTGCGGGTCGCCTTGTAGGGCAGATACACCTTGGTGAGGAAGCCGTAGCTGATGAAGTCCAGCCGCAGGTAACGGTCAAAATCGGCGCGGTGGCTCTCGTAAATGCCGAATGCGGTGTCTCCGTTGCGGGCAATCATATATCCGATTAGATCGTTCCACATCCTGGTCACCGAGTCCGGCAGCGCCTCAAAGGGCATTCCCGATTTGGCCGCCCCGATTTCTGCCAGATTGCGCAGGCTGTCCAGCTCGTGGGCGCGGTAGTAAAGCCCGAGGTAGTCCACATCGTTATTCCCCACCGGTGCATCCTGCTCCTTGAGGTCGGACCCGGCAGATTCTTTCTTCTCTGAATTATGGCAGCCGGCGGCAAAAAGCAGCGCCAGCGCCAGTGCGAATGCTATCTTTTTCATAACATACAAAAGTACATATTTTCCCGCTAAAGATAAAAAAAAGGCGTGCGGCCCCGTAAAAGGTCGCACGCCATTTCAAAGCAGGGAGCGCCTGCCGTCGGATTCTTTATTTAACCTCCTCGTAATCAACATCCTCCGCACTGTTCTGCGCGTCGGAAGATGAGGAAGAAGATGAGCTGCTGCCGCCATTGGAGCTCTGGCTGCCGCTGTCTGCGCTCTGGCCTGCCTGTGCGGCGCGGGCCATATCCTCGCTGGCTGCATGCCAAGCCTCTTCGAGAGCCTTGGAAGCGGAGTCAAGCTTGTCGGTGGAGACGGTGCGGCCGGCATCGTTCTCGTCCTTGGCAATCTTGTATGCGTCGCGCAGCTGCTGCAGTGCGCTCTCAATGTTGCCCTTCTTGTCTGCAGGAATCTTGTCGCCGTAGTCCTTGAGGTTCTTCTCGCTCTGGAATACCATTGCGTCGGCGGCGTTGATCTTGTCCACAAGCTCCTTGCGGGCCTTGTCGGCTGCCTCGTTGGCCTTGGCCTCGTCGCGCATCTTCTTGATTTCGCTCTCGGAGAGGCCGGAAGATGCCTCGATGCGGATCTTCTGCTCCTTGCCGGTGGCCTTGTCCTTTGCGGAGACGTTCAGAATGCCGTTGGCATCGATATCGAAGGTAACCTCAATCTGAGGCACGCCGCGCGGTGCGGGAGTGATGCCGTCGAGGTTGAACATACCTATCTGCTTGTTGTCGTGGGCCATCGGACGCTCGCCCTGCAGCACGTTGATCTGCACGGAAGGCTGATTGTCGCTGGCGGTGGAGAACACCTCGGACTTGCGGGTAGGGATGGTGGTGTTGGCATCGATGAGCTTGGTCATCACGCCGCCCATTGTCTCGATACCGAGTGACAGGGGAGTGACATCCAGCAGCAGCACATCCTTGACATCGCCCGAGAGCACGCCGCCCTGGATGGATGCGCCCACGGCCACGACCTCATCGGGGTTGACGCCCTTGTTGGGCACTTTGCCGAAGAACTTCTCCACGATGGCCTGGATTGCGGGGATACGGGTGGAACCGCCCACCAGCAGCACTTCGTCTATCTGGGAAGCCTCCAGTCCGGCATCCTTGAGCGCCCTGCGGCAAGGCTCGATGGTGGCGTTGATAAGACCGTCGCAAATCTGCTCGAACTTTGCACGGCTCAAGTTGGTGACAAGGTGTTTGGGCACGCCGTCAACGGGGATGATGTAAGGCAGGTTGATTTCTGCGGTGGTCTGGCTGGAAAGCTCGATTTTGGCCTTCTCTGCAGCCTCTTTCAAGCGCTGCAGCGCCATAGGATCCTTGCGCAGATCCACGCCGGGGTTCTCCTTCATGAACTCATCTGCCAGCCAGTCGATAATCTTGTGGTCGAAGTCGTCGCCGCCCAAGTGGGTATCGCCGTTGGTTGACTTGACTTCAAACACGCCGTCGCCAAGCTCCAGGATGGAGATATCGAATGTACCGCCGCCGAGGTCGAACACAGCAACCTTCATATCCTTGTCCTTCTTGTCAAGGCCGTATGCAAGGGCCGCTGCAGTAGGCTCGTTGATGATACGCTTCACGGTGAGGCCTGCAATCTCGCCCGCCTCCTTGGTGGCCTGCCTCTGGCTGTCGCTGAAGTATGCGGGCACAGTAATCACAGCCTCGGTCACGGGCTGTCCCAGATAGTCCTCCGCTGTCTTCTTCATGCTCTGGAGAATCATTGCGGAAATCTCCTGGGGAGAATAGAGACGCCCGTCGATCTTGACGCGCGGAGTATCGTTGTCGCCGCGCTCCACATCAAAGGGGACGCGAGAGATTTCTTGCTGGACCTGAGAGTAGCGCTCGCCCATAAACCTCTTGATGGAGTAGATGGTGCGCTGGGGGTTTGTAATAGCCTGGCGTTTTGCGGTGTCGCCCACTTTACGCTCGCCCTTGTCGGTGAATGCCACGATCGAAGGGGTTGTGCGCTTGCCTTCGCTATTGATTATGACGGTAGGCTCATTGCCTTCCATCACTGCTACACACGAGTTGGTAGTACCAAGGTCAATTCCTATAATCTTTCCCATAGTTGTAATATTTTTAAATTTTATTGTTTCGTTTTTGTTTACGGCTACAGGAAATAACGAAGATTATGCCAGCGGGCCAAAACTGACAACTTGGCAGAAAAACGGGCCGCGAAAGGGCTATTCACTGAGAAACGGCGGCCAGTCGACGGGTGCCACCACCGTGACAGGCTCCTTGCGCGTGGGGTGGACGAACTCTATGCTGCGGGCATGCAGACTGATGCCGCCGTCGCGGTTGCTGCGCGGCGCCCCGTATTTCAGGTCCCCCCGGATGGGGCAGCCGATGCCAGAGAGCTGGCAGCGGATCTGATGGTGGCGGCCGGTGAGCAGCTCAACCTCAACCAGCGTGTATCGGTCGTAGCGGCGCAGGATGCGGTAGCGCAGGCGGGCCAGCTTGGCCTCGGGGTTTGCGGTTTTGCAGACATACGACTTGTTCTGCTTCTCGTTGCGCACCAGCATGTCCTCCAGCAACCCCTCTTCAGAGGCGGGGGCGGCGCAGGTCAGCGCCCAGTAGGTCTTGTGTACATTTCCCTCGCGGAACGCCTCGTTCAGCCGCTCCAGACACTTGCTGGTCTTGGCAAACATCGCGATGCCGCTCACGGGGCGGTCCAGGCGGTGGGGCACACCCATAAACACCCGGCCCGGCTTGCCGTCGCGCTGCGCGATGAAAGCCTTGAGAGTCTCGCACAGCGGCTCGTCGCCCGTCTTGTCCCCCTGCACAATCTCGCCGGGGCGCTTGTTTATCACCAGCACGTGGTTGTCTTCATATAATATGCGGCCGGCTATGTCGTCAAAGGCCTCCGCGCTAAGTTCGTTGTAAATCATATCATAAGGTTTTTGTCGGCCGTGCCGCGGCGAATTTCGGTAGAAGAAATGTCCACCTGCGGCACGTCAATATATTTTGCCCCCAGAGAGAGGCACTTGCTGCGGATGTCGAACCCTTTGCGGGGGTACACCCATATGTCATATCCGGAGAGGATCTCCTGCCAGCAGCGCCACTTCTCTATGTCGGCAAAATTGTCAGCCCCCATCGCAACGGTGAACCGGGTCTGCGGAGCCGCCTTCTGCAGGGCGCGCAGGGTATTCACGGTATAGTTGGGGCGCGGCAGGCGGAACTCGATGTCGTCCACTTCAGCCTCCGGGACAAGCTGCGCGACCTTGCTTCTGACCGCCTCCAAACGGCTTTGCGAAGTTGCCTCCCCACCCTCTTTGAAGGGGCTTTCGGGAGAGACAATCATCCGAACGGCGTCAAATCCGCTGCCGACAAGGTGGCGCAAAATCGCCAGATGCCCCGCGTGCATCGGATTGAAGGTGCCGAAATAGAGCGCCTCGCGGCGGGGGGCAGTTCAGTATTCGTCCATCAACTGCTCCGCCTCCCTGAGGCAGGTGGCCAGGTCGTCGTTTACCAGCACGCGGTCGAACTGCGGCTCATATTCCATCTCAGCGGCCGCTTTGGCCACCCTCTCGGCAATCGCCTCCGGGGAGTCGGTGTCGCGCGCGACGAGCCTCTGACGCAGCACCTCCACGGAAGGGGCCTTGATGAAGACCGAGAGAGCCTCGTCGCCAAAAATGCGCTTGAGGTTGACCCCGCCCTTGACATCCACGTCAAAGGCGATGATGTGCCCCTTGGCCCAGATGCGCTCCAGCTCGCTGCGCAGGGTGCCGTAATAGACCCCTTTGTAGACCTGCTCGTATTCCACGAATTCGCCCGCGGCTATGCGCTTCTCAAAATCCTCCACCGAGAGGAAATGGTATTCCACCCCGTCGCGCTCGCTACCCCTCGGGGCGCGCGACGTTGCGGAGACGGAGAGCTCCAGACGGGGATATTTGCCCATCAGATGACGTATCACAGTGCTCTTTCCGCTTCCGGAAGGGGCAGAGAAAATTATTACTTTTCGTTCCATACGGCAAAATTAACTTTTTTGTATAAATTTGCGTGCCCTTAAAACGGAACTACATTAATTCTAAATAACTGTTCAATTATGGTTTCTTACAAAGAATTGGGTCTTGTAAACACCCGCGAGATGTTTGCCAAGGCCATCAACGGCGGTTATGCAATCCCCGCCTTCAACTTCAATAATATGGAGCAGCTGCAGGCCATCATCTGCGCTGCTGCCGAGACCAAGAGCCCTGTCATCCTGCAGGTCAGCAAGGGTGCGCGCGCATACGCCAACCAGACTCTCCTGCGCTATATGGCACAGGGTGCTGTCGAGTATGCAAAGGAGCTTGGCTGGGAGAAGCCCCAGATCTGCCTCCATCTGGATCACGGCGACTCTTTCGAGACTTGCAAGAGCTGCGTTGACTTCGGCTTTTCTTCCGTAATGATCGACGGTTCCGCCCTCCCCTACGAGGAGAACATCGCCCTCACCAAGAAGGTCGTTGAATATGCACATCAGTTCGACGTTACCGTAGAGGCCGAGCTCGGCGTTCTGGCAGGCGTAGAGGACGAGGTTGCCGCAGAGGAATCTCACTACACCAAGCCCGAAGAGGTTATCGACTTCGTAAGCAAGACCGGCTGCGACTCCCTGGCAATCTCCATCGGAACTTCTCACGGCGCATACAAGTTCAAACCCGAACAGTGCACCGTTGACCCCGCCACCGGACGTCTGGTACCCCCGCCGCTGGCATTCGAAGTTCTGGCAGAGATCGAGAAGAAGCTCCCCGGCTTCCCCATCGTGCTCCACGGCTCATCTTCCGTTCCCCAGGAAGAGGTCGACACCATCAACGCTCACGGCGGCAAGCTGCAGGCAGCTGTCGGCATCCCCGAGGAGCAGCTCCGCAAGGCAGCCAAGAGCGCAGTCTGCAAGATCAACATCGACTCCGACTCCCGTCTGGCAATGACCGCTGCCATCCGCCGCGTGTTCGACGAGAAGCCCGCAGAGTTTGACCCCCGCAAGTATCTCGGTCCCGCCCGCGACAATATGAAGAAGCTCTACATCCACAAGATCGTGAATGTGCTGGGCAGCGACGGCAAAGCCGAATAATCGCAGGCCATCCAATAAAAAAGCCGACCCGAATGCGGGCCGGCTTTTTTTATTTTAATATATGTAGCGCTAATCTTCTTTGGGCTCGATCTCGATGTAGAACCACATCGGGCTGTAGGCGGGGTAGCTTGTAGAAGAGCTGCTGCCGTATGCCAGCGGCGACCAGAAGAAGGCCACCGCCTTCTCGCCATACTTCATCTTGCCCACCGCCATTGCAAATCCCTTCACCAGATTGCTGATGTAGGTCTTGGTGCCGCTGTCACTGACGGTGTAGCCGTCCTTCTGCCAGGTGACGGAGAGGGAGCTGTATTTCTGCCCCACATTGTAGCGGCCGTAGACCTTTGCCGAATCCTGAATGTTTGTGTCAAAGCAGAAGCCGTCCAGCAGCTTGCCGATGTAGTTGACCTTGACGGTGGCGCTGGGGGCGATGGTGTCCTCCGCGCCGGTCTGCTGCAGCTTGAGCATGTAGAAGCCCTCGCTGAGCGAGTCCAGACCGTTGTATTTCTTGGCCGCGAACTCCTCCAGCTGATCTTTCTGATACTGGTATATATCCTCTATGACATCCTGAACCTTCACCTCATATATATAGTTTTCGCTCAGTGCGGGAGTGGTGCCGTCGTTGCCGTAAGATTTGTAATACTTTTTCAGCTCCGCCGTATATGCATAGGTGGTGGCCTCCGGAGGAAGGAGGAAGCGGGCGCTGCCCCCCTTGCCCAAGCCGCGCAGGAAATTCTCCACGGGTGAATAGAGCTTGTATTTGCCCAGCTGCATGATTTCGGGGCAGAAATATGCGGTGTCGCTGTAGGTGGCCATTATGCGGGCCACCTCCTCTGTGGTGTACTGAGTGTAATTACCGTCCAGGTCGCGGCAGACATAGTCAAGCTTGATGTAGGCCGTGTCGCCGATGGCGGCGGTGGAGCCCTGTGTCTTCTCGAGCACATAGAGGCCGTTCTCGTCGGTCTCTATCACCTGTCCGAGATTGGTCCGCATCCAAGCCTCGCGGATACGCTTCTGCGCGGTGAGGTTGTCTTCGCTCTCGTACTTCGCGCATGAGAGGGCGAGGGAGGCGAATGCCGCCAAAGCCAGCGCAGGTCTGTAAAGTTTACGCATTATTCGGGTCTGATGATTTCGTTCAACAATACTTCAAAAACAAGGGCCTTGTCACGCCCCACTCCCGCGACGGTGCTGCCGTAGCAATACTTGCAGGAGGCTATGATGTAAGAGTGCTCGCCGGGGGTCATCCCCTCCAGGCCATATTCCAGAGCGTCGATGAGCTCGCCGCCGCCAAGCGGGCAGCGATAGGATCCCTGGCAGAAGGCACTCTCTATGTCCGAATTAAAAGTGTAGCCGATATAGTCAAAAGCCAGAGTATCGCCCGTTGCGGCGACCCGTGTGCTGTCGCCCGCAGAGAGCACGATACGGTTGACCCCCCGGTTGAAGACAACCGTGGAGTCGGCATACTTGGATGAGATAAAGCTGTCTATCTTCTCGTCCTGACTCACGGCGGTGCTTGAGAGGGGATCTTCGCAACCCCAGAGCAGCGCCAGAATGCCTGTTATGACCAATATCCGCTTCACTTGTTCAAAAATTCAGTTACTTTTTCTTCAAAATATGCGGGGACGTCTGCCAGCGGCATCTGCAGCCGGCCGCCCGACGCATTTTTGTGACCGCCACCATTGCAATATTTGTGCGCGAATTCATTCACGTCCACATTTCCCTTGCTGCGGAGCGAAACTTTGATGAAGCCGTCGTCTTCTGTAAAGAAGGCGGTCAGGCGCACCCCCGCAATCGAAAGGGGGAGATTCACAAAGCCTTCGCTGTCTCCCTTGACAAAGGAGAAGCGCTTCTTGTCGGCTTTCGAGAGGGTGAAATATGCAGCGCCGCAGCCAAGGCAGCGCATGTTGTCGTGCAGCAGATGACCCATCAGCCGCATCCGCTGCTCCGAGTATGAGCAGAAGACCCGGCTGTAGATTTCATCCCGGTCCACGCCGCGCCCCTGCAGCGCAGAGACCGCCAGATAGGTGGAGGGATAGAGCGAATTCGCGAAATTGTTGGTGTCGGTGAGGATGCCCGTCATCAGCGCGGTGGCGCAGTCCAGCGGCAGGCGGGAGACATCTCCCCCAATCGCAGGCTGCTCCAGCAGCACCTGATAGAGCAATTCGCAGGCGCTGGAGACGGCGGCATCGGATATCACCACGTCAAAATCGTCTGTCCGGGGATTTAAATGGTGGTCTATCAGAATGCAATCGGCCTTCGAGCGCCCGATGGCCTGCTGCAGGTCGCCGGAGCGGTCCTTGCCGTTCATATCCAAAAACACCAGCAGGTCTGAAGAGTCAATGAGAGCCTCGCAGGCGGCATCATCGTCGCAATAATAGAAAACCTTGTCCTGCGGAATCATGAAGTCGAAGTGGGCCGGCAGATGGCTGCACATCACGGCGCAGGCCTCCTTGCCCAACATCGAGAGATAGCTGCAAAGGGCCACAGCCGAGCCTATGGCGTCGCCGTCCGGGTTCTCGTGGGCGAAAATCACCGCCTTGCTGCAGCCGTCTATCAGGCCGCCGAGCCTCTCCTGAGCCTTTGTCACTCTCATTGCAATAGTCAATTATAGGTGCAAATTTAAAAATATCTTGCAAGCACTAAATATTATTTTTACTTTTGGAAGTTATTTTTGATGCATCAAAGCAAATAATATTATACTCAAAATATGAAAAAGGTACTCACTTACTTCGTATTCCCCCTCATCATCATCGTTCTCACGGTGTTCATTGTGATGAGCGTGGAGCAGCCCGTCAAGTTCAACCAGGAGAAATCTGCACGCGAAGCGGCGGCCATCGTCAAGCTCAAGGATATCCGCACCCTGCAGGTGGCCTACAAAAACGTCAACGGCAAATTCACCAACAGCATCGACACCCTGGTGGATTTCTACAAAAACGGCAAAATGACCGTCATCCGCTCCATCGGCTCTATGGACGACTCGCTGGCAGTGGCCCGCAACCTCGTCAAGCGCGAGACAATCGAGATTCCCGTGCGCGACACCCTGCTCAAGAACCGCAGCGATTTTGATCCCGACCAGCTCAAGTACATCCCCTACAGCGATGGCGAGCAGATCATCATGGATGCCACTGTAAAAGAGGTTTCCGGCGTGGACGTCCCCCTGTTCGAGGCAAAGATACCTTACGTTCTGCTGCTCAAGCAGCTTGACGAACGCTACCATCAGCTTATCGTGAACCTCGTGTACGAGCGCTGCGACACAGACCGCTACCCCGGCCTGCAGGTGGGCAGCATCGAGAACCCGAACAACAACGCCGGCAACTGGGAGTAGCCCCCAGGCTTAGGCCAAACGCAATAAGGGCTGCCTCGGCATTCGGGGCAGCCTATTTTATATAATAGGTATGAGAATTATATCCGGAAGCCTGCGGGGCAAGAAAATCGTCCCGCCCGCAAACTACAACGCACGCCCCACCACCGATTTTGCCAAGGAGGGGCTCTTCAACATCCTAAGCGGCGAGATCGATTTTGAGGAGGTGTCGTTTCTGGACCTCTTTTCCGGCACCGGCGGCATCAGCTACGAGATGGCCTCGCGCGGCTGCCGCGACATCGTGGCGGTGGAGATGAATCCCGTAAACTGCAATTTCATTAAAAAAACCGCCGCGAATCTCAAGATAGAGGGGATGCAGACAGTCCATCACAATGTCTTTGACTTCATAGGCATCTGCACCAAGGCGTTCGATTTGATATTCGCCGACCCTCCGTATGCACTGGATGGGCTCAACACACTGCCCGCAAAGGTGTTGGCGGCGCCGATGCTCGCCCCGGGAGGGATGTTCATCCTGGAACACCCTGCCGACTACAGCTTCGAAGAGGAGCCGGGTTTCAAGAAAGAAAAGAAATACGGCAACGTGCACTTCAGTTTTTTTGAAAAAAATCTTCAATAATCTTTGCATTATTAAAATTAACCTCTATATTTGCAATCCCATTTGGGAACCAGATGAATGGTGCGGTAGTTCAGCTGGTTAGAATACCGGCCTGTCACGCCGGGGGTCGCGAGTTCGAGTCTCGTCCGCACCGCTTGAAAGCAGCTGTAAAAGGCTGCTTTTTTGTTTTTGTCAGTGGGCATTTCCGACTCTATTTGTTATATTTGTGCTCACGCGCCCACTAAAGGGTGTCACCAAACACATCAATGAAAAAATCCATACTGATCGCCGCCCTGCTGGCCCTGCTTTGCACAGGTGCCTACGCAGCCCCGGCAGCCAAACGCGCCCCCAAGACGGGGAAAGAGTACATCTGGCCCAAAGGGAAGATGCCCGATGCGCAAAGCGGCCAGATTGCCGCTATGACAGACGAGTCCGAGAAACCTGACTTCAATCCCGACAAGCACCGCCAGCCCTACCTCGACTGGTTTGAGGCTCCCGCAAAGGAGAAAGCCAACGGCGGCTGCATGATATTCATCTCCGGCGGTGCCTATCAGAGCTGCTGCGACGTGCAGTGGATCAAACACTGGAGAGAGCTTTACACCGGCCTCGGCTTCCAGTGCGTCAACCTGGTTTACCGCACCCCCCGTCCCGAAGGGCTGCCCCTCTACCAGAGCGCCTGGGAAGACGGTCAGCGCGCAGTGCGCCTGGTGCGCAGCGAAGCTGCCCGCCGCGGATACGACCCCGAAAAGATCGGCACCGTATCGATGTCTGCCGGCTCGCACATGGCCCTGCTGCTGGCCACCAGCAGCCAGACCCCGGCATACGAGGCAATAGATGCTCTTGACACTGTTTCCTGCCACCTCAACTGGGCAATCGCCCACGCCCCCGCGTATGTCACTACCGACGGAGAGAAAGGGCCCGCAACGCTGCAGGGATATGGCAACACAGTGGGCCTCTCCCCTGTGTTCAAGTTTGACGAGAAGACCTGCCCCGTCTGCTTCCTGCACGGCGGCGACGACACATACAGTCCCAACGGCTCCACCAAGATGTACCGCAAGCTGCACTCGATGGGCATCCCCAGCGAGCTGCACCTCTTCCCCAACCAGGGCCATGCGGTGCTGGGCCACGACCGCGCCGTAGAGTTCCTGCGCCAGATGGGCTTTGTGGGTCCGCTGGAGAGCGAAGTCCCCATTATGGAGCGCTACAACAGCGACAGCGCCCGCGGCAACTACATCAAGGAGACTATCTGGCCCGAGGGCCGTACTCCCGAATTCCGTGAAAACCAGTGCGTGCCCTACATCGAGTGGCACTTCCCCAAAACTCTCAAGACAAAGGCCATCCAGATCATTTACTCGGGCGGAAGTTATATTAACAACAGTCCCAACGGCTTTGAGGTTGATCCGGCACGCCGCTATCTCAACGAGATGGGAATGACCGTAGTTACCCTCAAATACCGCACTCCGCGCCCCGAAGGTGCAGAGAAGTACCTCACGGCCTGGCAGGATCTGCAGCGCACCGTCAAGCTTGTGCGCAGCAAGGCGGAATCTTACGGTCTGGACCCCAACCAGATAGGCATTATGGGCAGCAGCGCCGGCGGCCACCTGACTCTGCTGGGCACCACCAGTTCTCTGCACAAGACCTATTGGCCGATCGACGATGTCGATGACATCTCCTGCAGCGTGCAATGGGGCATCGGCGTGTATCCGGCATATGCCTTGAGCGACGACGACGGCGAGGCCTACAATACCACCCTCGGCTGCGGAGAAGGGGTCACCGTCAACCCTGAATTCAGCTTTGATAAAGCGACCTGCCCCATGTATTTCGTGCACGGCGACAAAGACGGCGTCTCCAGCATGAACTCCGTGATGGTATGGGAGAAGATGCGCGCAATCGGCGTTCAGTGCGAGCTCCACACCTTTGCATTACGCGATCATTGTTTCCAGGCAATGTCTTCTCCGGGCACCGGCAGCTACGATTTTCTCGAAGACATCGGCGGATACATTCGTTCTGTCGTGAAATTTTTCTAATTTTGCGCCGCGATGCGGCTTTCAGACCCGAAGGGCCTGCCCGGGAAGTCAATTCGGCTTGCGGGCGGGCCTTTTGAAAATAGCGGCGTCAAGTGTAACAGGTACCACTCAAAAAACTGAACGATGAAAGCAAAATTCTCCACAACATTCCTGTTGATGGCCACGGCGCTGGTAGTCTGCCTGGTCTCTTCCAATCTCTTCGCCACCAAGGTCTTCGCTCTCGGGATGGGCATCACGCTGCCCGGGGCGGTAATCGTATTTCCCATCAGCTACATTCTCAACGACTGCATCTGCGAGGTTTGGGGCTACACCCGGGCCCGCCTGGTTATCTGGCTGGCGTTTGCCGCCAACTTCTTCGTGGCGGCCTGCGGGCAGATAGTGGCCTGGCTCCCAGCCGCCGATTTCTGGCAGGGGGGCGAGCATTTCAACTTCGTGTTCAATATGGCGCCCCGCGTGGCGGCCGCCTCTATGCTGGCATTTCTCGCCGGCAGCACCATGAACGCGCTGGTGATGAGCAAGATGAAGCTCAGCGGAGGGGGCCGCAGGTTCGGCCTGAGGGCGATAGTCTCTTCCGTGGCGGGCGAGGCGCTGGATTCGCTGATATTCATCCCGATTGCATTCATCGGCACCCCCGTGGCAGCCATACTGCGGATGATGGCGTTCCAGGTATGCTTCAAGGTGCTCTACGAGATTGTGATTCTGCCGGTGACTTCTGCCGTGGTGGCAAAGGTCAAGGCAGCGGAGCAGGTGGACGTGTTTGACTCCGGCATCAGCTATAATCCTTTTAAAATAAAAGACATCAGATAATTATGGAATCCCGCGTAAACGAAGGTCTGCAGAGTCTGGGCCACAAGACGCAATACAGCGGCACCTACGCTCCCGAGGTGCTGGAGACATTCACCAACAAGCATCAGGAAAACGACTACTGGGTGCGCTTCAACTGCCCGGAGTTCACTTCGCTATGCCCCATCACTTCGCAGCCCGACTTTGCTGAGATCCGCATCAGCTACATTCCGGATGTGAAGATGGTGGAGAGCAAAAGCCTCAAGCTGTATCTGTTCAGCTTCCGCAACGAGGGGGCGTTCCACGAAGATTGCGTGAACATCATTATGAAGGATCTCATCAAGCTGATGGAGCCGCGATACATCGAGGTCACGGGCTTTTTCCTGCCCCGCGGCGGCATCAGCATCCACCCCTACGCCAACTGGGGCCGCCCCGGCACAAAATATGAGACCCTCGCCGCCGACCGCCTCGCCAGACACGAATAAAAGACTACAACAGCTCCGCTCCGATGCCGGGGCGATCGGGCAGAATCAATTTGCCGCCAACGACCCGGACCCCGTCGAAACGGTCGTTGGAGATGAGCAGGTTGCCGTCGAGGTCGGCGAAATCCACCGCTGGCGAGAGCTGGGCCGCCGCCGAAACGGCGCAGGAGGTCTCGGTCATGCAGCCTATCATCACCTTCATTCCCTCCGCGCGGGCATAATCTAGCATCTTGCGGGCCTCGCGCATTCCGGTGCACTTCATCAGCTTGATGTTGATGCCGTTGTATGCCCCCTTTATGCGGGGGATGTCGCAGAGGCGCTGGATAGCCTCGTCGGCAAATATCGGGAGCGGGCTGCGCTCTGCAAGCCACGCGGCATCGTCGGTCATCTCCTTGGGGAGCGGCTGCTCCACCATCACCACCCCGCGCTCCGCAAGCCAATGGATCATCTCCAGCGCCAGGTTTCGGTCTTTCCAGCCCTGGTTGGCGTCCACCGCTATGGGCAGGTCGGTGACGCTGCGGATGGTCTCTATCATCTCCCTGTCGCTCTCCAGTCCCACTTTAACCTTGAGAATATTGAATTTGCCGGCACACTCCAGCGTCTTTTCGCGGACCACTTCCGGGGTGTCGATGCCTATTGTGAAGGTGGTGTCGGGCGCCTTGGCGGGGTCCAGGCCCCAGATGCGGTACCACGGCTGCCCCATCAGCTTGCCCACAAGGTCGTGCAGGGCGATGTCCACCGCCGCCTTGGCCGCCGAATCGCCGGCGCTCAGTCCGTCTACATATGTGAGGATGTCTTCCATGCAGAAGGGGTCGGCAAACTGCTCCAGATTGACCTTCTGCAGAAAGGCGCAGACGCTCTCCACACTCTGACCGAGATAGGGCGGCATCGAGGCCTCGCCGTATCCGCAGAAGCCGTCGTATTCGATTTTCACCTGCACATCGGGGGTGGTGGTTCTGGAGTATGACGACACGGTGAATGTGTGCCGCAGCTGCAGCTCATACGGTTCAAAGCTCAAGCGCATGCGCGCCCTTCCTCCCGCGCGGTAAGATTTGGGAGAATTGCCGGCGTTGCAGGCGAGCGCAAGCGCACCGGCCCCCAGCGTCACAGCTCCCGCGGCTGCGGTCTTTAGAAAATCCCTGCGTTCCATATTATTAGAGATAAACACCGCAAATCTACAAAAAATCGCGGCGGCACCGTAGCAAACCGCCCCTGCCATTCGTTTATTATTTGGAATCGCCTCGCACTTCGTGCCTCTAAACTCTAAACTCTAAACTTTCAAAGCCCCAGCAAGTCCAACGCACAATTTTTATTAATAACCCCAACCCTAAATCCCTTCCCCAGGGAAGGGACTTGCTGTCGGCGCCTTCTGCGCCTCTAAACTCTAAACTCCCAATTGCGGGGACATCCATCACGGAAAAACGGTGAGAAAAACCGGGGTTTTACTCACGGAATTCCGAGTAGGTGAT
>CAVHPI010000013.1:0-48071 GCA_963637965.1 bacterium | reverse complement strand
TTTCGTTTCTGGCAAAATCGGTGAGAATATCGCCCCTTTTTCTCACCGATTTTCCACCGCGGGGCAACTCTCTCCAGAATTTCGCCGCGCATAGGAACTCCGCCTGCAAGGGGCTTGGCGGGTAAAAAAATACCCGCTACGCCCCTTCAGGCATTCGCGATTATGATGCGCTTCAGCATTACTCGCCACTCCTCTAAACCCTAAACCCTAAACCCTAAACTCTAAACTTTTAAAGCCCCAGCACCCCACCGCACATTATTTATCAATGACCCCAACCCTAAATCCCTTCCCCTGGGAAGGGACTTACCCCACGGCACTTCGTGCCTCTAAACTCTAAACTAAACACGCAGGGCGCGGGCGGTGGGGGTATCGCGCTGCAGCAACTCATCTGCTGTGCCCTGGAATATGAGCTCGCCGCCGCGGTCGCCGGCGTCGGGGCCCAGCTCAATAATATAATCGGCAGAGCGGATAATGTCCAGATTGTGTTCCACCACAATTATGGAGTGGCCTCGCTCTATCAGGGCGTCAAAAGAGGCCAGCAGCTTCTCGATGTCGTAGAAATGCAACCCGGTGGTGGGCTCATCAAAGATGAACAGCACCGGAGCGTCGCCGCTCTCCTTGCCCAGGAATGAAGCCAGCTTGATGCGCTGGCTCTCGCCACCCGAGAGGGTGCTGTTGCTCTGCCCCAGCTTGAGATAAGAGAGCCCCACGGATATCAGAGGCTGCAGTTTCTCCGCAATGCGCTGCGCCGTGGCATCGTCCTGCGCCGAGAAGAATTCCACCGCCTCCCCCACACTCATATCCAGCACCTCGCTGATATTCTTGCCGCGGTAGCGGACCTCCAGCACATCGGGCAGGAAGCGCTTGCCGCCGCAGCTGGGACACACCATTGTGACATCTGCCATAAACTGCATCTGCACCCGGATGACCCCCTCTCCCTGGCACTCGGGGCAGCGGCCGCCGTCTATATTGAAGGAGAAATGAGAATGACCGTAACCGTTCATCTTGGCATAGGGCTGCTCGCTGAATAGCTTGCGGATGTCGTCGTAGACCTTTGTGTATGTTACGGGATTGGAGCGGCTGCTCTTGCCGATGGGGTTCTGGTCCACGTATTCCACCCTCGAGATGCGGTTCAGATCCCCCGCCAGCGCCTTGAACGCCCCGGGGGCCTCCCCCATCTGATTGAGATGGCGGTAGAGTGCCGGATAGAGGATATCCCCCACCAGCGACGACTTGCCGCTGCCCGAGACGCCGGTCACCGCCACCAGACAGCGGAGCGGGAACTTGACATCTATGTTCTTCAGGTTGTTCTCGCACGCCCCCTGCACCTCAATCGAGTATTTGGGGGTGTGATGATGCTGCGCCACATAACCCTTGCGCCGCCCGCGCATATATTCCATAGTGAGCGAGCGGTTCGTGTCCCAGTCCACCGGGCTGTCCAGCGGCCCCTGAAACACCACTTCTCCCCCGAAAATGCCGGCGCGCGGCCCGATGTCTATCAGATAGTCCGCCTGAGAGATGATTTCGCGGTCGTGCTCCACCACAATCACGGTGTTGCCCAGGTCGCGCAGCCGCTTGAGCACCGAAATCAGGCGTTGAGTGTCGCGGCTGTGCAGCCCCACGCTGGGTTCGTCCAGCACATACATAGAGCCCACCAGATTGTTGCCGATCACCTTGACCAGGTTTATGCGCTGGCTCTCGCCGCCGGAGAGGGTAGAAGAAGGGCGGTCCAGCGTGAGATATCCCAGCCCGACATCCACTATGTACTGCAGCCGCTGGCGGATCTCCCGCAGGGGGATGTCCACCGTCTGCCGCTCATAATCGCTGAGAGGCAGATTGTCAAAAAACTCCACCAGGGCGTCTATCTGCATTGCGGCGAGTTCCGCAATGTTCTTGCCCCCCACCCTTACGTAGAGCGCCTCCTTGCGCAGCCTTGCCCCGCCGCAGGAGCGGCACACTGTGCGGCCCGAATAGCGGCTGAGCATATATTTGAACTGTATCTTGTAGCGGTTCTTCTCCACCCACTTGAAAAAGCCGTCGATGCCGGTGAAATATTCGTTGCCGCTCCAAAGCAGGTCCTTTTCCTTTTTGGAGAGCTGGTTGTAGGGCTTGAACACGGGGAAATCGAACTTATAGGCGTTTTTGAGCAGCTCCTCCTTGAAGTATTTCATCATCTCTCCCCTCCAGCACACGATTGCGCCGTCGTACACGCTAAGCGTGGGGTTGGGCACCACCAGATTCTCGTCGATGCCCATCACCGTGCCGAAGCCGCCGCACTCGGGGCACGCCCCCAGCGGGCTGTTGTAGCTGAAGAGGTTCTCGTCGGGCTTCTCAAAGCGGATGCCGTCTGCCTCGAACTGGTTGGAGAAGGGCTCCAGCGCCCCCTGCAGACCGCAGTAGATGCGTCCGCCGCCGCGCGAGAAGGCGGTGCCCAGGGAATCCAGCGCCCGGGCGGAAAATTCATCGTCGCAGGCCACCTTTATGCGGTCTATCAGCAGCGCCAGGCGGGAATAATCATCCACCGCCGCCTTGCCTGCGAGTATATCGTCTATCTTGAAGACCGCGCCGCCGATGCAGTCCACCATGCGGGCAAAGCCCTCCTCCTTGAGAGAGAGGAAGGTTTCGGTGGCGCTGTCGGCATTCAGCTCCATAGCCGCGGCAATTATGGCATATTCCCCCTGCGGCAGGGTGCGGATGTAGGCCAAAACGCTGGCGGCGCTGTCTACCTTGACCTCGCAACCGCTCACCGGAGAGTAGGTGCGCCCGATTTTGGCAAACACCAGCTTGAGGTAGTCGTAAATCTCGGTGGTGGTGGCGATGGTAGAGCGGGTGTTGCTGGTGGTGACCTTCTGCTCCACCGCGATTGCCGGGGGTATGCCGGAGATGAAGTCCACGTCCGGCTTGGGAATTTTGCCCAGAAACTGGCGGGTAAACGACGAGAGGCTCTCCGCAAAGCGGCGGTGCCCCTCGGCATAGAGGGTGTCGAAGGCCAGGGAAGATTTGCCGCTGCCCGATATGCCGGTGACCACCACCAGGCGGCCGCGGGGAATCTCCACGTCGATGTTCTTGAGATTGTTGACCTTAGCCCCTTTGATTATTATGTTGCCGGAATTCTCCATCTACTGTTTTGTGACCTGTTTTACATTTTTCAGGCGGCGCAGGCCGGCCAGAATGCGGTCCAGCACCAGATTGCTGGAGACGAACACCGTGGCCAGCAGCTCTATTTCGCCCCGCTTGTCCCGCTCGCCGCTGATGAACTTGCGCACCAGGGCGTGGTAAGAGCTTATCACGGAGAGGACCTCGCCGGTGGCGCTCTCCTCGTCCACCGTGATTTTGAGCAGCACTTGACTGCTGGATGTGCCTGCATCCTTTTTCCAGCGCACCTTCTGCACCCTGTGCGGGTAATTCTCTATCAGGCGGGCGGCGTTGGGGCACGAAAGGCGGTGGATTTTGATACCCTCGCTGATGGTGACAAAGCCGAAGACGTCGTCGCCGTAAACGGGGTTGCAGCACTTTGCCAGCTTGTAGTCCACCCCGCTGAGCGAGGCGTTGCCGCCGATTTCCAGATAGTCTTTGGGGCCGCTCTCGCGACGCCCGCCGCCGTGCTCTTCTCCGGCGGAGATTACGGGGCCTTCGTCCTCCTTGAGCAGCTCCGCCTTGATATCGGCCACATCTATCTTCTCCGCGCCGATGGCGCCGAAGAGTTCGTTGGCCGTGCGGAACTTGTATTTCTTGATGAGAGCGGTGATCTGCTCGTCGGTGGCGGTCATTTTCCAGTTCTTGAGCCGCCGCTCCAATATCTCCTTTCCCTCGCGGGCAAGGGTGTTTTCGCTCTCCTTGAGCTTCTGCTTGATTTTTGCCCGCGCCTTGCTGGTCACCACAAAGTTGAGCCAATCCTCGGAGGGCTTCTGGTTTTTGGATGTGAGTATCTCCACCATGTCGCCAGTCTTGAGCCTCTCGCGGATGGGGACCATCTTGCCGCCGATGCGGCCTCCGGTGCACTTGAGCCCAAGGTTGGAGTGGATGTCAAAGGCAAAGTCCAGCACCGTGCTGCCCGCCTTGAGCTGCCGCAGCTCCCCCTCCGGGGTGAATACGAACACATCCTGCTTGAGCAGGTTGTCCTCCGCATCCTGATAGGTGTTGTGGTCGGGGCTCTCCATCAGGCTGCGGACGGTGGCGAGCCACTCCCCTATCAGCGCATCGCGCTTGACCCCCTTGTAAGACCAGTGGGAGGCGCCGCCCAGCTCCGCCTCATAATCCATCCTCTCGCTGCGGATCTGCACCTCAACCCACTGTCCGCCGACATTCACCGTGCAGTGGAGCGACTGGTAGCCGTTGGGCTTGGGCCTCTCCAGCCACTGCCGCAGCCGGCGTTCGTCCTGCTGATAGTTTTCGGTGACCAGGGCAAACAGGTCCCAGCAGGTGGAGATCTCGCTCTCGCGCGGCACGTCCACAATGAAGCGGATGGCAAACACGTCGTAGACCTCGCTGATGGGGATGTTCTGCGCCTGCATCTTCTTCCAGATGGAATAGGCGCTCTTGGTGCGCACCTTGAGGTGATATTTTATCCCCTTGGCGGAAATTTTGGTCTCCAGGGGCTTTATGAATGTGTCCACAAGGGTGTTGCGCTCCCGCTCGGTCGCCTTGAGGTAGTTGGTGATGGCGCGCCAGTTCTCGCTATTGGCATATTTGAGCCAGAGGTCCTCCAGCTCGCTCTTGATGTTGTAGAGGCCCGCCTGATGGGCCAGCGGAATGTAGAGCAGCATTGTCTCGGCATTCTTGCGGGCCTGGTCGCTCTTGGGGAAGATGGAGAGCGAGCGCATTATCTCCATCCGGTCGGCCAGCTTGATAATGAATACCCTCGGGTCGGTGGAGTAGTTGGCTATGAGCTTGCGGTAGCGGTCGGCCTCGAGCATTGTGTCGCGCGGCTTGATCTGGGAGATTTTGTTCAGGCTCTGGGCCAGCTGCAGCGCGGTGGCGTCGAGGGTCCAGGTGTCCAGCAGGGCGGGGTTCAGACGGCTGCCCTCGTGCAGGAACACCGCCGCCGCGCAGCTGGAGTCAAGGCCGATTTCCCGACACACGATATTTGCCGTGCCCAGCACGTGCTCTATGAAAGGGTGGCTGTTGCTGCGCATCTTGCCGCGCAACGCCTCGCTTGCAAGGTTGTATGCGGCGACTATCTTGTCGCACTCCCCGTCGCCGTATTCGGCGCAGATGCTTTTGATCTCTTCAGGTATCATTTCTTGGCCAGAATATCTTTAAGGGTGTTCATCTCGTCTCTATACTTCGCGGCCTCCATAAAGCTGAGCTGCGATGCCGCCTCTTCCATCTTCTTTTTGGCGGCGGCTATCATCTTCTCCAGCCCGGCGCGGTCCATCGAGGCCACGACGGGGTCCTCCTGCAAAAATTGAGCTCGTTTTGCCTGCTCGTCTTTATAATCTATCTCGCCGCGCAGGGCCGCCGCAGCGCCGCCGCCCACCTGGTGCGGGGTTATGTGGTGCTCTTTGTTGTAGGCCTGCTGCTTGGCCCGGCGGCGGGTGGTCTCGTCTATCGTGGCCTGCATGGAGCCGGTGACGGTGTCGGCGTAGAAAATGACCTTGCCGTTGATGTTGCGGGCGGCGCGGCCCGCCGTCTGGGTCAGGGCGCGGTCGCTGCGCAGGAAGCCCTCCTTGTCGGCATCCAGAATCGCCACCAGCGACACCGAGGGGATGTCCAGCCCCTCGCGCAGCAGGTTGACCCCGACCAGGACGTCAAAGCGGCCCGCCTTGAAATCGTCTATGATCTCCACCCGCTCCATTGTGTCCACGTCGGAGTGGATATAGCGGCAGCGGACCTCGTTGCGGGTCAGATATTTCTCCAGTTCCTCCGCCATGCGTTTGGTGAGGGTGGTGACCAGCACCCGCTCGTCGTGCTCTGCGCGCAGGGTTATCTCCTCCATCAGGTCGTCTATCTGATTCTTGGAGGGGCGCACCTCTATCGGAGGGTCCAGCAGTCCAGTGGGGCGCACTATCTGCTCCACCACCACGCCTCCCGATTCGCTCAGCTCATAGTCGCCCGGGGTGGCGCTCACATAGAGCCGCTGTCCCACCAGTTTATAGAATTCGTCGAACTTCAGGGGGCGGTTGTCGGCCGCGGCGGGGAGGCGGAAGCCATACTCCACCAGGGTCTCCTTGCGGCTGCGGTCGCCGCCGTACATCGCCCTTATCTGGGGGATGGTGACGTGGCTCTCGTCTATGAAGGTGAGAAAGTCGCTCGGGAAATAATCTATCAGGCAGAAGGGGCGCTGCCCGGCGCTGCGGCCGTCAAAGTAGCGGGAGTAGTTCTCTATGCCGGAGCAGTAGCCTATCTCCTTTATCATCTCCACGTCATATTCCACCCTCTGGCGCAGGCGGTTGGCCTCGTGGTGCCGCCCCACGCTGTTGAAATAGTCGCAGCGGTCCACCATATCGGCCAGAATCTGATCTATGGCCCGCGCAGAACGCTCTTTTGTGGTGAGGAAGTTGGTGGCCGGGAATACCGTGAGGCTGTCGGCGGTGCTTATGGTGGCCCCGCTCGCGGGGTCTATCATCTCTATCGAATCCACCTCGTCGCCCCAGAAGGTGATGCGCCAGGCATAGTCGCTGTAGGCGGGGAAGATGTCCACGCTCTCTCCCTTGACGCGGAAGCATCCCCGCTTGAACTCCCCCTCGGTGCGGCTGTAGAGGGCATCCACCAGGGCATAGAGCAGCTTGTTGCGGGAGATTTCGCTCCCCCGATCTATCTGCACCGTGCTGCTGTGGAAATCTTCCGGATTGCCGATGCCGTACATGCAGGAGACCGAGGATATCACTATCACGTCCCGCCTGCCGGAGAGCAGGGCGCTGCTGGCCGAGAGGCGCAGCTTCTCTATCTCGTCATTTATGCTCAGGTCCTTCTCAATGTAGGTGTCGGTGGTGGGCAGGTAGGCCTCCGGCTGGTAATAGTCGTAATAGGAGACATAATATTCCACCGCATTCTCCGGGAAGAAGGCCTTGAATTCGCTGTACAGCTGGGCCGCGAGGGTCTTGTTGTGACTCAGAATCAGGGCGGGGCGCTGCAGGCGGGCTATCACGTTGGCCATGGTAAAGGTCTTGCCGCTGCCGGTGACACCCATAAGCGTCTGCGCCCCCACTCCGGCCTCGAAGCCGGCACAAATCTGTTCGATGGCCTGCGGCTGGTCGCCGGTGGGGGCATAGGGAGAATGTAATTTGAATTCTGCCATCGCGATGTGGATATCAAAATGCAAATGTACTTAAGAAATTGCTAAATTCGCAGCCGTTATGAAAAAGAGACTCTCTCTGCTGGCGGCTCTGCTGATGGCCCTGCCCCTCTTCTCCCAGCAGCATTCGGAATATGAAGCGGTCGCCGACGCGGCCAGCCAGATGCGCATTGTGGAACACTTGTGCGACTCGATTATGGCGGGACGCGCATCCGGCAGCGACGGCAGCGACGCCGCCCGGCGCTACATCATGAATTATCTGGACCAGCTGCAGGTGCAGCCCTTCTTCTATCAGAGCACGCAGAATTTCTACCACAAGGGTGGCGTGCAAATGCACAACATTCTGGCGGTGGTCCCCTCGCTGGGCTTCAGCGACAAGTATGTGGTTGTTTCTGCCCACTACGACCATCTGGGCACAATCAAGGGGAAGACTTATCCCGGGGCCGACGACAATGCCTCGGGGGTGTCGGCGCTGCTGACTCTGGCGCAGATGTTCAGCCAGATGCGGCGCGACAGCGTCGGTCCGGGGGTCAACATATTGTTCGCCTTCTTCGACGGCAAGGAATACAGCATGGCGGGGAGCGAGCATTTCGTGAGCACGCTGCCCGTTGCCGCAGACAAGATCGTCTGCAACATAAACATGGACATCCTGGGGAGCACGCTGGTGCCGCCCAAGGGGTTCGGGAGCAATTATATGATTGTGCTGGGGCGCGGCACTCTGCCCCGCGGCCGGCAGGATTTGATTGATTCGTGCAATATGGCCGGCGGCGACGCCCTGGAGCTGGACTATACTTTTTACGGGAGCGACGATTTCTCCAAGACTATGTACAAGCTGGGCGACCACTACCCTTTCTCCAAGAAGGGGATTCCGGCGCTGCTGTTCACATCCGGCTTCCACAATCACACTCTCAAGACGACCGACACTCCGGCCATTGTCAGCGGAGATGTCCTCTCCCGCCGCACGCGCCTCATCTTCCGCGTCATCGACGCCCTCGCACAGTAAAGGTCTACAAGCTAGCGTGGCGTGAAGCCGCAAGATATTGCATCGGCAATCTCCTGTCCCTTGAGGGCGGCGACAATGGCCAGCGCAAATTCTGCGGCATAGCCGGGGCCGCGTCCGGTGATGACCCTGCCGCAAGTAACGCTGCCCGCCCCCTTGTGAGCTATGCCGGCAGAGGCCAGCTGCCCCTCGAAACCGTCGTAGCAAGTCATCTCGCAGCCGGAGAAAGTCTTCCCCTGCGCGGCAAGCACCACCGCCGGCGAAGCGCAGATTGCCGCCACGCTGCCGCCCGCGGCATAGTGGGCGCCGAGCATCTCCATCAGCGGGGCAAACTCGGAGAGATTCCTGGCGCCGGGCATCCCGCCCGGGAATATCATGAAATCGTCGTGGTCCGCATCGCTACCCGCATTCAGCTCGAAATCCTCCCAGCACAAGTCGCTTATCAGCTGCAGGCCGTGCGCCCCCTCTACCAGAGAATTGTCATAAATGGAGACCGTCTTGGCGTCGATGCCGGCGCGTCGCAGTATGTCATAAGTGGCGATTGCCTCGACCTCCTCGAAGCCGTCGGCAAGAAAAATGAATGTTCCTTTCATAAAAAATGTATGTGCACAAGTGTTCAAAGTTAAAAAAATGCTACTTTTGCACCACATCATTTCACATACTTTTATGAACAAACTTGGTTTCGACAAGGATAAATACTTTGCTATTCAGTCGAATAAAATCAAGGAGCGCATCGCTATGTTCGGCGACAAGCTCTACCTTGAATTCGGAGGAAAACTTTTTGACGACTATCACGCGAGCCGCGTGCTCCCCGGATTTGCCCCGGACAGCAAAATCACCATGCTGCTGCAGCTCAAGGACGAGGCGGAAATCGTGCTGGTGATAAACTCCTGCGACATAGAGAAAAACAAAATCCGCGGCGACCTGGGCATCACCTACGATATGGACGTGCTGCGCCTGATAGACGCCTTCCGCGGCTACGGGCTCTACGTGAGCAGTGTGGTGCTGACCCGCTTTGACAATCAGGCCAACGCCATCGCCTACCAGAAGAAGCTGGAGGCGCTGGGGCTCAAGGTTTACCGCCACTACCCCATTGCGGGCTACCCCTCCAATTCCAAGCTGATTCTCAGCGACGAAGGCTTCGGCAAGAACGATTTCATAGAAACTACCCGCCGCCTGGTGGTGGTCACCGCCCCGGGCCCCGGCAGCGGCAAGATGGCCACCTGCCTGAGCCAGCTCTACCACGAGAACAAGCGCGGGGTAAAGGCTGGCTACGCCAAGTATGAGACCTTCCCCGTGTGGAGCCTGCCGCTCAAGCACCCCGTGAACCTGGCCTATGAGGCCGCCACAGTGGATCTGGAAGATGTGAATATGATTGACCCTTACCATCTGGAGGCCTACGGCAAGATTGCCGTGAACTACAACCGCGACGTGGAGATCTTCCCGGTGCTGAACCAGACGCTGGAGAGCATAATAGGCGAGTCGCCCTACAAATCGCCCACCGATATGGGTGTAAATATGATCGGCGACTGCATCATAGACGATGCCGCGGTGTGCGACGCCTCCTGCCGCGAGATTATCCGCCGCTACTACAACGCCGCCTGTCAGGTGCGCACCGCCAACGCCGACCCCGGCCAGCTCTCGGACCTCGAGATGATCATGGAGCAGGCCAAGATTTCCCTCTCCAACCGCAAGGTGGCTGTACTGGCCAATGAAGTGGCAGAGCAGACCGGTCTGCCCGCCGCCGCCATCGAGATGAACGACGGCACTCTGATTTCCGGCAAGACCAGCGAGCTGTTGGGCGCCTCGTCGGCAATGCTGCTCAACGCTCTCAAATATCTGGCGCACATCCCGGGCGAGGTCAAACTGATTTCGCCGCTGGTGATCGAGCCCATCTGCAAGCTGAAGACGACCCATCTGGGACACCGCAATCCCCGTCTGCATGTGAACGAGGTGCTGCTGGCCCTCTCCATCTGCGCCCTGACCGACATCAACGCCCGTAATGCCCTGGACAAACTGGACGACTTGCGCTGCTGCGAGGTTCACTCCAGCGTGATTCTCTCGGGCGTGGACGTATCCACCCTGCGCAAGCTTGGCGTGAACCTCACCAGCGAGCCGGTTTACCAGAGCAAACGGCTCTACCACGCTAATTAGCGACGCTGCCCTCTTCCCAGCCGATGATGCAGGGAGCCCAGCTTATCTCCTCAAGGGCGAGGCATACGCAGATTGTGTGAAGCGCGCCGCCGCGCAAGCACGCAACTTGCAGATAAACATCAATTTAATCGAATTAGTACATTCGCGCTATAGATTTAAATTATTCAGAGATGATTCCGGACTGGGCCAGGGGGCTGGACTGCTCCATTACCGTCTGCGACAAGGACGGGGTTATAATTTATATGAACGACCGCGCGGTAGAGCAATACCGCAAGCGGGGCAACCTTATCGGCACCAATCTGTTCGGCTGCCACAGCGCCCGCTCGCAGGAGATTATCCGCCGCCTGATAGAGAGCGGCGGCACCAACTGCTACACCATCGAGAAGGCGGGGGTGCACAAGCTCATTTTCCAGAGCGCCTGGCGCATCGGCGACGATATCGCCGGCCTGTGCGAAATCTCCATCGTCACCCCGCCCGACATGCCGCACTATGTGCGCGGCTGAAGCCAAAAGAGTGTAGAGTGTAGGGTTGAGAGTTTAGAGGAGTGGAGAGTAGAGAGTTATGGTTGTAGCGCATCATAATTGCGAATGCCTGAAGGGGCGTAGCGGATATTTTTTCTATCCGCCAAGCCCCTTGCTGGCGGAGCATTGATGCGGCGCGACTACAAGAGTGGAGATCGGAAAAATCGCGGTATTTCTCACCGAAAATCGCAAACTCGGAAAAACGGTGAGTAAAACCCACATATTTCTCACCGTTTTTCCAAAGCGCAGCGGAAACTAAAACTACAAGAGCACGAGCAAACGGGGCCAAAAGTGAGGCGACAGGCGCAGAAGGCAACAAGCAATTGCGAAAAAGCCACCGGAAATACATCCGATGGCCTTCGCTCTTTACACTCTAAACTCTAATTGCGCTCTTCTCGCAGTTGAGAGACGAGGTCCTCCAGAATTTCACAGGCATCGGCCACGCAGCCGGGACAGTCGCGCAGCGGGACGCCTGTGCCCGCCCCCTTGAGAAGGCGGCACACGGTGGCGCCGTTGCGCTCTTCAAAGCGGGTCATCAGCAGCCGCATCCGCTCCCGCGACAACTTGCGGTCGCGAGTGGCGAGGCCGATGACCATCCCCGCCCCCACAATGGCGCCGCAAGTCCCCTCCATATTGCCCATCCCGGTGCCGAACGCCCCGGCGACATCCATCGAGGCGGATGCATCCAGCCCCACCAGGTCGCAATAGGTGCTGATCACCGCCTGCGCACAATTGTGCGTGCCGCAGCGCTTTTTCTCAGCAGCAAGTTCTGCCCGCGTCTCCATTATTCCACACTCCCCTTGAGAGTATACGAACCGCTGGAGAGAGTCTCCTCGCGCACGCTGCCGCCGTCGGGGACATACACCTTGGCGGTGGTGCCCACGGGCACGGTGCACTTGAGGGTGAAGCTCTTGTCGGAAGCGACCTTCCAGTCGATATCCACCTTGCCGTAAGGGGTCATCTGCCAATACTTGACATAATCGAGCCCGCTGGGAATCGTGGGCCTGATTTCAAAGGTGCGGTAGCCGGGCGCAGTGGCCTCCAGACCCGCCAGATCGCGGTAGAACCAGATGATGCCGCCACCCATAAAGGGGTGGTTGTGCGAATAGTCGCCGTTCCACTGCTCCCAGGTGGTGGTAGCCCCCTGCTCTATCCACCAGCCGAAGCTGGGGAAATCCTTCTTGTTGATGATTTCGTATGCCAGATCTTCGTGGCCGTGCTCAACCAGCACCTCGCACAGATAGCGGAAGCCCACGAAACCGGTGATCAGATGATTGTCCTTCTCGGCGATGTTGGCCACAAGGGCATCCACAACCCGCTGCTCGCGCTCTGCGGGAACCCCCATAGCCAGAGCATAAACGTTGCTGCCGTCCTTGCCGTAAGAGCCGGTGGCCTCATCGTAGAATGTGCGGTGGAAAGCGGCGGCAGTGGTGTCGCGCAGAGCGGAGAAATAGTCATAATTTGCCTTGTCGCCGAAGTGCAGGGCTGCATCTGCGCAGGTCCCTGCGCAATACCACAAAAACCAGGTGTGTACCAGCGCGTTGCTGGGCAGGCCGTAGGCGGGCACCCACTCGCCAAGGTCCATAAAGTAGTGGCCGGAACGGCTCTCCATGATGCCGGTGGCGGGGTCCACCCAGCGTTCCATCCAGCGTGTATGGTCCATCATCGGCTTGTAGCACTCGCGGTAGAGACGTTCGTCGCCATACTGCCAGAAGAAGTCGGCGGGGATGACGTTGATTGCGGAGCCGAAGGGGATTCCGCCGCCCGCCTCGGGTTGCCAGGGGGCCGAATTGGCCACATATCCGTCGGGCTTCTGAGCCTCGCGGATGTCGCGGATCCACTTGTTGTAGAAGGTCTGGCCGCCCATTGTGGTGAGGGTGGTGACGGCCACAGCCTGGCCGTCGCCGGTATAGCCGATGCGCTCGCGGTGAGGGCAGTCGCTGGGGACGCCGCCGTGCATATTGTCAAGCATGCTGCGGCGCCATATCTTGTCTATTTTGTTGATGAGGGCGTTGCTGGTCTCGAAAGCGGAGGCCTGCGGCACATCGCTGTTCACCGCCCACGCCTCTATCTGCGAAGGCTTGAGATTGTCCAGGCCGCTGACTGCGACCTTGGAGAACACGAACCAGCGGAAGCGGGGGTGATACGACTCGCTGCCGCTCCCCTTTGCTGTGTAGATGCTATTGCAAACCAGCGACTCGTTGAGGTAGCGCACCTCAACTTGCTGACCCTCGGCCAACTTGAGATTCTTGAGGTCTACCCAGCCAGAGATCTCCTCGGGGAAGGAGACTATGAAGGCCCCGGTGCTGTCGCGCTCGATGCTGAGGGGCTCATAGGTGGCGGTGACGCGGTCGGCGGGGCCAAGCTGCGCTACCAGCTCCCCTTCGGGAGCCTTCTTCGCTGCGGCAAAAGCCCAGGCGGAATCGTCGTAGCCTGCAGTGCACCAGCCCTCGTGCTCCTTGCGGGCGTCGTAGTGCTCTCCGATGTACATCTGGTCATAAACCAGGGCGCTCTTCTCTATCTTCCAGCCGGTGTCGCTGGCGATGATTTCCTCGGTGCCGTCCTCATATTTGATAAGTATCTGCCCATAGAAGCGGGGGGTGCCGTAGCCCATCACAAAGCGGCGGTACACCAGATCGTAGAAGCCGTTGCCCAGAATCGCCCCCACGGCGTTGGCGCCCTCTTTGAGCATATCCTTGACATCGTAGCTGACATAAGCCACGCTGTAGCCGTTGAAGGGGTCGCCCACCGGAATCAGACGCTGGCCGAGCTTCTCGCGCAGGCCGTAGTTGGTCTCGTTGGGGCAGAGATAGTCGTCGCCTACTTTGCTGCCGTTGATGTAGAGCTCGAAATAGCCGAGGCCGGTGCCGTAGAAGCGGGCCGACTTGACCCCTTTCTTCACCTGGAACTCCTTGCGCAGAATGGGAGCCGGCTGCACGTCCTCGCTCATGTCATAGTCGTATGAATTCTCTCCCTGCCAGGGGGCGCCTATCCACTGCGCCTTCCAGAGGCCGGGAGAGAGGATGCCGGTGTGGAAGTGGCACGGGTCGCTCCACTTTGCAACTTCGCCCTTCTGGTCGCGCACCTGCACCTGCCAGTAATAGTCGGTGCAGGGCTCCAGCGCCTTGCCCTTGTAGGGGACAAGCACCGATTCGCCGCTGATGCGAATGCCGGAATCCCAGTAGGTCCGCTCGGGATCGGAAAGGTCTTTGAACACGCGGATGCGGTAAGAGGACTGCCCGGCGCCGTTCTCGCTGCTATGGTTAATCCAGGAGAAGCGGGGGGAAGCCACATCGGTAAAGGCGTCGGCCTTGTATTCGGTGGTCAGGTCCTGCGGACTGATGCTGCTTTTGGCGGCGCCGCAACCTGCAAGCAGCAGACTCAGGGCCACAGCAAAGATGATTTTTTTCATTTGATGCAAGTATCTTTAAAGAAACACCAAAGGTATAAAAAAAGCGTTTAAAAGCTCATATTTATTATCTTTGGGAGATTTTCAGACAAAAACACACCGCTTATGGCAGATGAAAAAATAATATTCTCGATGAACGGGGTGGGCAAAGTGCTGCCCCACAACAACAAAGTTATACTCAAAGACATCTACCTCTCATTTTTCTACGGTGCCAAAATAGGCATTATCGGCCTCAACGGCTCGGGAAAGTCCACCCTGCTCAAGATTATCGCGGGGATAGAGAAGTCCTACAAAGGCGAGGTGGTATGGGCCCCCGGCTATAGCGTGGGCTACCTGCCGCAGGAGCCCGAGATGGATCCGGACAAGACCGTGCTGGAGGTTGTGCAGGAGGGAGTGCAGCCGGTTATGGACCTCCTTAACGAATACAATGAGATAGGCGCCAAGTTTGCCGAGCCTATGAGCGACGAGCAGATGAACGCCTTAATTGAGCGTCAGGGAGAGCTCACCGAGCTCATAGAGCATTGCGGAGGCTGGGAAATCGATTCCAAGCTGGAGCGGGCGATGGACGCGCTGCAGTGCCCAGCCGGCGACGCCGTGATAAAGAACCTCTCCGGCGGCGAGAGGCGCCGCGTGGCGCTGTGCCGTCTGCTGCTGCAGCAGCCCGACGTGCTGCTGCTGGACGAGCCCACCAACCACCTCGACACCGAGAGCATCCAGTGGCTGGAGGCCCACCTGCAGCAATACAAGGGAACCGTGATTGCGGTGACCCACGACCGCTACTTCCTGGACAATGTGGCGGGCTGGATTCTGGAGCTGGACCGCGGCGAAGGGATTCCCTGGAAGGGCAACTACTCATCGTGGCTGGACCAGAAGACCATCCGCCTGGCGGCGGAGGAGAAACAGGAGTCCAAGCGGCGCAAGACCCTCGAGCGGGAGCTGGAGTGGGTCCGCATGGCCCCCAAGGCCCGTCAGGCCAAGCAGAAGGCCCGCTTGGGCGCCTACGAAAAGCTGGCTGCGGCCGATGTGCGGCAGAAAGAGGACAACCTGGAAATCTACATCCCCAACGGCCCGCACCTGGGCAGCAAGGTGATCAACTTCAACGGAGTGAGCAAGGCCTACGACGGCCGCATACTGTTCGAGAATCTCTCGTTTGAGCTGCCGCCCGCCGGCATCGTGGGGGTCATCGGCCCCAACGGCGCGGGCAAGACCACCCTCTTCCGCCTGATAATGGGGCTGGAGCAGCCCGACAAGGGAAGCATCGATATCGGCGAGACGGTGAAAATTTCATACGTCGACCAGCAGCACAGATCCATCGACCCCGACAAGACCGTGTACGAGACCATCTCCGGCGACTCGGAGTGGATACGGATGGGCGGCCGCGAAATCAACGCCCGCTCGTGGGTCTCCCGCTTCAACTTTTCCGGCGCCGACCAGGAGAAGAAGTGCGGCGTGCTCTCCGGCGGCGAGCGCAACCGCCTGCACCTGGCCCTGACACTCAAGGACGAGGGCAACGTCCTGCTGCTTGACGAGCCCACAAACGACGTGGACGTGAACACAATCCGCGCCCTGGAGGAGGGTCTGGACAGTTTTGCCGGCTGCGCCGTGGTGGTATCGCACGATCGCTGGTTCCTGGACCGCATCGCCACCCACATCCTCGCCTTCGAGGGGGATTCGCAGGTAGTGTTCTTCGACGGCAACTACTCCGAATACGAAGAGAACAAGAAGCGCCGCATGGGAGGCGCCGAGCCCAAGCGCTTCAAATACAAGAAGCTTATGGAATAGCTCTTCGAACGCATAAAAAAGGCGGCCTCCCGTTAGAGGGGGCCGCCTTTTTTTATGCTGGCGACGTTTAGAAAGTGTACTTCACGCCCAAGCAGAGAGCCTTGCCGGAGAAGCCGCTGTAGATGTTGTCGCCGAGCACCACGCGGATGCCGGGGTTCCAGTCCAGCGAGAGGGCGAAGGGAATTGCGGAGAATGCATACTCAACGCCGAGGTTGCCGTAACCGCCCAGCATTACGTTGCCGTCGTATTTGGTGTCACCGTAGGTACCTGCCCAGAAGCCGCCCTCGACTCCGAGACCGTAGAAGAAGGAGAGGCCGGGAGCAAGCTCTACATTGAAGTCGTAGGTAGCGCTGGCCAGAGCGCCGAAGCCGTCGCCAAGCATGAAGTTGGCCTTGTAGTCCATGAAGTTGGAGCCCAGGAAGTGCTTGTAGGTAACGCCGAGACCTTCCCAGCCGCCTTCAAGGCCGACAGCCTTGTTGTAGTTCTGTGCATTGATACCTGTAAGGGTAATGAAGCAAAGTGCAATGATTGCAAAAATCTTTTTCATTTCTTAATAAAGTATTTTGGTTTGTAAATGTTGCTATTTGACATCGGGGATGACAATCTGATAGCTCTTGCCTCCGGCGTTGGAGAGTTTGTCGCTGCGCAGCCACAGATTGGCCCGCTTGAGGTCGGCATAGGTGATGCCGTGTTCCTTTGCAAAATCCACCAGCGAGGGTATCGGGCCGGTCACGGTCACTACCTCGCGGGGTTCGCGGTAGGGATAGAGGTCCGCCTCAGAAATGGTGAAGCCAAAACGGGCGGGGTCTTCGAAGAGCATTTTGGCCGCCAGCAGGCGGAACATGTAGCGGGAGGTCTCCTCGGGAAGCCAGAGGTCGGCGGCGCGCTCTTCCCGCTGCTCTTTGAGACGGCGGGAGATGCCCGCCTGCCCTGCATTGTAGCTTGCGGCCACGGTGAGCCAGTCGCCGTATTTCTTGTAGGAGTCGCGCAGATAGCGGCAGGCGGCGCGGGTCGCCTTCCCGGTGTTGTAGCGCTCGTCCACTTCGTCGCTCACCTCAAGGCCGTAGGTCTTTGCCGTCGCCTTTGTAAACTGCCAGAGACCCGCCGCACCGGCGTTGGAAACCGCCTTGGGGTCGAGGTTGCTCTCTATCACCATCAGGTATTTAAGGTCGGCAGGCAGCCCTTCCTCTTTGAGGATGGGTTCCACCTGCCTGAAGTAGCGGTCGCTGCGCTTGAGCATCAGGGTGGATGTGGTGTGCATGTAGGTGAACGCCATCAGCTCGCGGTCCATACGCTCGTAGAGGTCGTCGCGGCCAAACGAGACCGTCTCCCCCGCAAACTGCACCGACTGCGGCACCGCGGGCGCCTTGGGGTGCAGCTCGCCGCCCTGCGCAAAAGAGAGCAGCGGGCAGAGAGCCAAAATCAACATTGCAGAGAATCTCTTGATCATCCGTGCGTTTTTTAAAGCGACAAATATACTAAAGTCTACTTACTTTTGAACCTCGTCTGCTGCAGAATGTCGTAGATCTGCTTGTTGTAGATCTTTGTAACGCTACCCTCCCCTCCCTCGGCAATCATTGAGGCGGGGGTGCCGGAGTTGTCGAAGACATACCAGCGGTCCACTACCGGGATGTAGCGGTGAATCAGATTCTCGATTCCCTGCACATAGCGGCGCCGCACCGTGGGCTCCGATACATTGTGGCCACCCGAGGCAACCCGCAGTTTGACCCGCTCTACCGCCAGATCGGGAGAGTTGAGCCAGAAAAAGAGCAGAATCACGGCATAGCCCAGGCTGCGGGCATTCTGTATCACCCCCAGCAGCGACTTGGTGGCCAGGGTTGTCTCCACCCCGAAGTCAGAATGCTTGTCTATGAGTTCATAGACCCGGTCCAGCATAATGCGGCCGGCGCGGATAGCGGCCTGGTCGGGATTGGTGGGGGAGAGCCGCTTGGCAATCTCGTCGGAGTTGACGCACTCGGCAAGGCCGAACATTTCGGGCAGAATAGTGTAGGACGCCGTGGTTTTGCCGGCGCCGTTGCATCCCGATATAATATAGAGCTTTGCCATATCTGCAAAGAACAAATATAGGAAAAAAGCGCATCCTGCCGCAATTATTTGCGGGTCACGCCATATCCGAAGAGGGCAAAGTCGCCCAGGCAGGGGTCGCCGGGAAAGATTTCGGAGAGCCGCGCGGTGATTTCCAGGGCGGTCTTGAGGTCGGCGCTGCGGCGCGCAGAAAGCCCCATCTCGGCCGATATGCGGTGCACGTGCACGTCCAGCGGCACTATAAGGTCGGCCGGGGAGATGTTCTTCCACAGGCCCAGGTCCACAATGCCGTCGCGGCGCACCATCCAGCGGCGCATCATGTTTATTTTTTTGTTGGCGGCAGAGGGATCGCTCTTGCGGCCGAAGACCTGCGTGCGCATTTCGTCGGCGGAGAGCCCCTCCAGAGAGTCGCGGCCGCCGTAGAGACTCTTGAGGGAGGCGCATATAGCGGCGAACTCGCTCCACTTGACCGTGCGGTGCAGCGACTTTTCATCGCTGCGCCAGAGGCCGCGCATCACATAGTCATACGGCCTCCACTGCATCTGGTCAAAGGCACGCTTGCAGTCGCGCACAATCATGCTGCGCCGCCCCCAGGCCAGGTGTGAGGCTATCACCGCCGCCACCTCGACATCCTTGAGCGACGCCTCGCCCCGGGCCATAAGCTGCGCAAACCGGCGGGGGAAGATTATCGGGTCCTCCTCAAAATAGCGCAGGTCGTTGTATTGCGCGGCATAACGGCGCAGAAGGTCGGCGTTGGGATTCATTTGCGCGCCTGTTTACGGGAGGCCTCGGAGGCGCAGTGCGAAGTGCCCAAGCTGCAGAGCGGACAGCTGCCGCAGGATGCGCAGCCGCTGCAGGGAGCCCCCGTCCTCCCGTGGGAAGCGCCCTTGCGGGCGGATGCACCCCGGGAGCCGGAGCAGCCGCAGCCGCCGCTCTTCTTGAAAAAGAGGCTGTAGAGCACCGCAGCCACCGTCACGGCCAGAATGATGTATGTCAATATCTCCTGCAACATTGTTGAAAGTCTGTCAAAGCACCGGCAGCAGAATGTGGTAAACGGCAAAGGCCGCCACCCAGGCCACGGCGGTGGTGTAGGCCATAGTGAACCAGGCCCACTTGTGCCCCGCCTCGCGCCCCACCGCGCTCACCGCAGCAATGCACGGGAAGTAGAGCAGCACAAACAGCAGGAAGCTCCACACCACCGGCTTGGTGAACACGGGATTGCCGGCGGCATCGGTGGCGGCGCGCAGATCCTGCGCCAGAGAAGATGTCTCGGCCACCTCCTCGCCGTCGGGAGAGTAGAGCACTCCCAGCGACGACACCACAACCTCCTTGGCGGCGAATCCGGTGAGCAGGCTCACGCTCATCTTCCAGTCAAATCCAAGCGGCTTGAAAACGGGCTGGATGGCCTTGCCGATTTTGCCGATATACGAGTTTGCAGTCTGCTCCGCGGCGGTCTGCCCCTCCTTTGCCTGCGGGAAGTATCCCAGCGCCCAGATTATCACCGAGGCGGCCAGAATCACGGTACCCATCTTCTTGAGATACTGCACGCTCTTGTCCCACATGTGACGCATAACGTTGCGCACGGTGGGAAAGCGGTAGGGCGGCAGCTCCATCACAAACTGGTCGGAGGCGTTCTTGAAGGCCACCTTGTTCATCAGCAGGGAGGTCAGCACCGCCACCAGCACCCCGATGAGGTAGAGCCCCACCAGCACCAGCGCCTGGTTTTTCTTGAAAAATGCCGACACGAACAGCAGGAACACCGGCAGCCGGGCCGAGCAGGACATGAAGGGGATGGTGATAATGGTCAGGATGCGGTCCTTGCGGCTCTCAAGTGTGCGGGAGGCCATGATGGCGGGCACTCCGCAGCCGAAGCCGATTATGTAGGGTATGAACGACTTGCCGTGGAGCCCGATGCGGTGCATCAGCTTGTCCACTATGAAGGCGACGCGGGCCATATAGCCGCTGTCCTCGAAAAACGATATGAAGAGAAACAGTATCAGGATGTTGGGCAGGAACACCAGCACCCCTCCCACTCCGGCGATTATGCCGTCCACAATCAGGTCGCGCAGCATCCCCTCGGGCATTATGGAGCTGACCCAGGAGCCCAGGGCGTCGACTCCCGCCTCCAGCCACTCCTGCGGGTAGGCCCCCAGAGTGAAGGTCGCCTTGAACATCAGCCACATCAGGAATATCAACACGGGGATGCCCAGCCAGCGGTGGGTCAGCAGCTTGTCAAGGGTATAACCTTTCTGTTTTTTACTCTCTACGGCAGGGACAAGCGTCTCGCTCAGCGCCCCTTTTATAAAGCCGTACTTGAGGCTGGAGATTATGCTGTCTATATCGTCGCGGTATTCCCGCTCGAGGTCTTCGCGGGCCGCGTCGCTGGCCGCCTTTATCTGCTTGTAGTTGTGGTATTTCTCCAGCGAGCGGTGGGTGACGCTGTCGTTCTCTATCAGCTTGAGTGCGACGTAGCGGCCGTGGTAGTTGTCCTTTATCTCCTTGTTCTGCTCCACCAGCTTCTTGACCGCCGCGATGTGCGGCTCCACGTTCTCGCCATAGTTGATGTGGATGTGCTTGATGACCGAATCGGTGCCGCAATAGACGTTGATTATTTCTTCCAGAATGTTGTCGATCCCCTCTCCGGTGCGGGCGATCACCGGCACAATGGGGAAGCCCAGCATCTTGGAGAGGCTCTTGTGGTCCAGTTTGTCGCCGCTGCGCTGCAGTTCGTCGTACATATTCAGCGCCATCACCATCCTCGGGTTCATGTCAATAAGCTGGGTGGTCAGAAAGAGGTTGCGCTCCAGATTGCCCGCATCCACAATGTTCAGCACCAGGTCGGGCTTCTGCTCCACGATGTAGTTGCGCACGTAGAGCTCTTCGGGAGTGTATTCGGTGAGGGAGTAGGTGCCCGGCAGGTCCACCAGGTCTATTGTGTAGCCTTTGTGGTAGAAGGTGCCGACCTTGGATTCCACCGTGACTCCGCTGTAGTTGCCCACTTTCTCGTGCAGTCCGGTGGCGAAGTTGAAGAAGGATGTTTTGCCGCAGTTGGGGTTGCCCACCAGGGCGACGCGGATGTGCTTGGTGATTTCGTCCAGTTCCGCTTTAACGTGCTCCTCTATGGTGCCGTTGTAATGGAAGTCGGGGTGGCTTTTGGCATCCAGCGACACGACTTCTATGTTTGAGGATTCGGTGCGCCTCAGGGATACGTGGCTGCCCAGCACATCATATTCTATGGGGTCGCGCAGCGGGGCGTTCTTGAGCACCTTGACTTTCTGCCCGCGGATAAAGCCGAGCTCCATTATGCGATTGCGGAAGCCTCCGTGGCCGTGGATTTTGGCAATGACGCACTCATCTCCCTCCGGAATCTGCTCCAACGTCAGAATCTTTTCTTCTTCCATATCTGCTACAATTGAAAATAACCTGCTAAGGTCGTGGTTTTATATGTACAAACAAAATTTATTTTTCCAGCAAGAAGACACTAACTTTGTGCGGATTCACATTACTAACAACAATTACCATTCATTATGCAAATCAACGACAACAAAGTAGTACATCTCGTATATCAACTTGAAGTGGACGGCCAGATCGCCGACAGCTGCGACGCTTCCCGCCCCCTCGAATTCATCTTCGGCATGGGCTATCTGCTGCCCAAGTTCGAGGCCAACATCCTGGGCAAGCAGGTGGGCGACAATTTCGACTTCCGCCTGACCGCCGCCGAGGGCTACGGCGAGAGGGATCCGCGCGCCGTGATTGACCTGCCCAAGAGCATCTTCATGCGCGACGGCGAGCTTGCCACAGACATCCTCTTCGAGGGGAACGTGATTCCGATGATGGACAGCAACGGCGGCGTGATGCCGGGCACCGTGGTCAAGATCAATCCCGAGAGCGTCACCATGGACTTCAACCACCAGATGGCGGGCAAGGACCTGCACTTCACCGGCGAGATTCTTCTGGTGCGCGAGGCTACCGACGAAGAGCTCACAAACGGTCTGCACGGAGAGCGCAAGTGCGGCAGCTGCGGCGGAGGTTGCGGCGAAGGCAAGGGCGAGGAGGGAGGCTGCTGCGGTAACTGCAGCTGCGAATAATCCGGCCTATTTCAAGGTTCGCATCGCATTGAGCACCGCCAGCACGGTGACTCCCACATCTGCAAACACAGCCATCCACATAGTGGCCACGCCGCAGGCGGCCAGAGCAAGCACAAGAATCTTGACCCCGATCGCAAACCAGGTGTTCTCACCTGCTATGCGCAGCGTGCGGCGGGCGATCTTCACCGCCAGGGCCACTTTGGAGGGCTTGTCGTCCATCAGCACCACATCGGCCGCCTCGATTGCGGCATCGCTGCCCAGAGCCCCCATCGCTATGCCGATGTCGGCGCGTGCCAGCACGGGAGCGTCATTGATGCCGTCTCCCACAAAGGCCAGCGTGCTACCCTTGGGCTTAGAGGCGAGCAGTTCCTCCACCTTCTCCACCTTGCCGGCGGGGAGCAGGCCCGCATAACACTCGTCAAGAGCCAGCTGCCCCGCCACATCGCGGCCGACAGCCTCCTGATCGCCGGTCAGCATCACAGTCTTGGCCACTCCGGCACTCTTGAGATCGCGTATCGCATCGCGGGAGTCGCTCTTGATGCGGTCGGAAATCACAATGTGCCCGGCATAAACGCCGTCCAGACTCACGTGAATTATGGTGCCGGTCTTGTGGCACTCGTGCCACTTGGCCCCCACAAGGTCCATCAGAGCCGCATTGCCCACGGCCACCTTGCGGCCGTTGACGGTAGCGGTGATACCCTTGCCGGAAATCTCCTCTATGTTCTCCACGCTGCAGCCGTCCTTCTCCTGAGGGTAGGCCTGACGCAGCGATGCTGCAATCGGGTGGGTGCTGAAGCGCTCCACGTGGGCCGCCAGGTGCAGCAGCTCTTTCTCCTCTATCATTTCGGGGTGGACGGCAGTAACCTCAAACACCCCTTCGGTGAGGGTGCCGGTCTTGTCAAACACCACCGTATTCAATTTGGCGAGGGCTGCGAGATAGTTGCTCCCCTTGACCAGAATTCCCTTCTTGGAAGCGCCGCCGATGCCTCCGAAGAATGTCAGCGGCACGCTGAGCACCAGTGCGCAGGGGCAGGAGACCACCAGGAACATCAGGGCGCGATAGAGCCAGGTGGCCAGATTGCCTCCGCACAGCGGGGGGACAATGGCCAGCAGCAGCGCCAGCGCCACAACTATCGGGGTGTATATTTTTGCGAAGCGGGTAATGAAGGTCTCGGTGCGAGACTTGTTCTGCGAGGCGTTCTCCACCAGCTCCAGAATCTTGGAGGCGGTAGATTCGCCGAACTCCTTCTCCACCCTCACGCGCAGCACGCCGCTGAGGTTGACGCAGCCGGAAAATATGTGTTCTCCCTGCTCTATCTTGCGGGGCACGCTCTCGCCGGAGATTGCCACGGTGTCGAGAGAAGAGGCCCCCTCGATTACTTCACCGTCCATAGGGACCTTCTCTCCCGGCTTGATTACGATAATGTCCCCCACCTTGACTTCGGCAGGATTTACCGTCTTGACCCCTTCCGGCATCTCAAGGTTGGCAGAATCCGGGCGGATGTCCATCAGATGGGCGATGCTTTTGCGGCTGCGCCCCTCGGCAATCCCCTCGAACAGCTCTCCTATCTGGAAAAACAACATTACAAACACCGCCTCGGGATACTGGCTCTCGGCGCCGGGGAGGAACCCTATGCCGAGGGCGCCAAGAGTGGCGATGCTCATAAGAAAGTTCTCGTCAAGCGCCTCGCCGTGGGAGAGGCTTTCGGCCGCCTCCTTGAGAGTTTCAAGGCCGCAGACAAGGTAAGGAATCAGATAGACCAGCAGCAGCTGCCACTGGGCCAGATTGCAGGTTTTCTCTACAATTACGGCCGCCGCCAGCAGAACTGCCGCAGCGATGATTTTGATGAGCGTGCCGCGCACCTCATCGTGTTCTTCGTGATGTTCGTGATGATGTTCGTGAGCCATATCTTTTGTCATTAATTTCATTTACGGCGACAAAAGTATGGCAGCCGCACTGCAACCCGGTTGCAAAAATCAGCGGCAGTCGGGACAGATGCCCGTCACCATATAATATGAGGACTCCTCCGCGTAGCCCTCGGGCAGCGGCACAGAGGGTATGGGGATGTGCTCCAGGCAGAGGGTGCGGCGGCACCGGGTGCAGTAGAAGTGGACGTGGGTGTCGTCGTCGCGGTGCCCCTCTCCGTGGCCGCCGGCGTGGCACAGCTCGTAGCGGAAGCCGTCGCCCCCGTCGGGCAGCACATGCACGAAGCGGCACTCTCGAAACAGCGCCATAGTGCGCGAAATCACCGACTTGTCCACGCTCTCCAGCAGCTGCTCTATCTCCGTCATAGACAGCGGGCGCAGCGCGTCGCGCATAGCCGCGGCTATCAGAATCCGGTTTGCGGTGGGCTTTATGCCGTGGTGCATCAACTCATCTATTATGGCGTCCTGGGTGCTCATAGGGGTATTGTTTTGTTACAGCAGAGCAAAAGTAATAAAAAGCGGGGCCGGGCGCAAATGCCCGGCCCCGCTTATTGTCTGAGGTCAGAATTCTAGTAGCCGAAGATTTCCTCCTGGGAAAGCATCTTCACGGGTCCGAGCGTCGAGAGGAACTCCATATCCATGTCGTTCTCGTCGCCGAGGATGCCGTAGTTGTACTTGCGGCCCTTGACCCACTTCTGCTGGTAGGCGACAACATCGTCCAGAGTAAGGTTCTGCACCTTCTCAAACAGCAGGCGGGAGAGCGGCTCATCCAGATTCATGTCGCGGCAGCTGACATACTGGTTTATGACGTCGATGCCGATGGTGCGCTCTGTGCGCAGGCGGGAGAGGATGGCGTCCTTGGCAATCGCAAAGGCGTTCTCGCTCACAGGCATATTGTTGATGATGTCGTCGAAAGCCTCGACGGCCGCCTGCAGCTTATCGTTCTGGGTGGCGATGAATGCGGTGTAGGTGTACTTGCCGCCGGCGTGGCGGGGACGGCCCAGACTGGCCTGTGCGGTGTATGCCAGACCGCGCGCCTCGCGCATCTCCTGGAACACGACTGCATTCATGCTGCCGCCGAAGTATTCGTTGTAGAGGCTGCGCAGCGGCTCGCTCTCCATTTCAAACCCGGTGTTGTCGGCAGAGAACTGGTAGTAGTAGAGCTGGCGGGCGTCGTAGTGTGCGAAATAAACTGCGGGAGTGTCAACGCTGACGCAGTCGTCGAACTTCTTCTCCAGAGGCTCGGGATTCTCGCCTACGGTGTGGTTTGCGGCCAGGCAAGCCTTGACATCCTGCTCGCCGGCGGGGCCGTAGTAGTGCACCTCGTGCTGCTTGGAGAGCACCTCGCGCACGCATCCCAGCAGTTCGTCGCTGGAGAGGGAGGCGAGCCGCGCGTTGCTCAGGGTAGTCTTGCTCACCTTCTCGGGGCCGTAGAGCATATATCTCACAAGGGCGTTGAAGTTGCCGCTCTGCCCCATCTTGTTGTTGATGCGGCTCTGGAAGTAGTCGTTCTTGAGGTTGGCCAGAACGGCGTCGTTGCCCTCGGCGTTGGCAATCAGGTCCTCCACCAGGGAGACTGCCTCGCCCATATTCTCGCCCAGACCGGTCACGGAGAGGGTGAAGGTATTGGCGGCGGCGGTGAGATCATAAGAGCATGCCAGAGCATACATCTTGCGGGAGAACTCCTCGCTGCTCATAGCGGGGGTGCCCAGGTAGCTGAGGTAGTCGCCGGCATAGTTCAGCACGGGGTAGTCGTTGGTGCCTGTGTTGAACACGAACTGCACGGTGAATATGTCGTTCCGGGTGTTTTTCTTATAGATGAGGTCGATATCGGAGGTGAGACTGCCCACCGAGAGGTCCTTGGAGAAGTCCACGAACACCGGCTCGACGGGGGCGGGCACATTGGCCACGATCTCGCGCAGAAAGACGCTGGAAGTGTCGCGGTTCATGAAGATGGGAGTGATGGCGGGAGCGGCGATCTTCTGGATGTTCTTATCCTCGCCGGTGCGCTTGTAGACCACGGCGTAGTTGTTGTCGCAGAGATATTTGTTGGCGAACTCCACTACATCGGCCTTGGTTACGTTTTCAATAGCCTTCATGTTCTCCACCACATTCTTCCAGTCCACGCCATAGGCAAAATCCATCGCATATTTCTCGGCGCGGGCGGAATTGTCGGTAAATTCGCTCATCTGGCTAAGGTGGGCGTTGTTGATGCAGGCCTGCACATCCTCTTCGGTGAATTCGCCGCCGCGCAGCCTGGCCACCTCGGCGAGGATTATGTCGCGCACCTGCTCCAGGGTCTGGCCCTGTCCGGGCTGGCCCACAGCCTCGAGCATGGCGTAGTCGGCCATGGAGTCATAGAAGGCGCCTGCAAAGAGGGCCTTCTGCTGCTGGTTCACGTCCAGGTCAATCAGGCCGGCGGTGCCGTTGTACAGCAGCGAAGAGGCTATGTTGGCCACGGGATCGACGCTATAGTCCTTGCCGATGCCGGGAAGCCTCCAGGCCAGGTACACGCTCTCGGCGTCGAGGCCATAGACCTCCTTCTCCACAGGAGCGGTGATTTCAGGCTCGTTTGCGAACTGCAGCGCGGGGACCTCGCCGGGCTCCATTGCGCCAAAGTATTTCTCGATGGTCTTCACAAAGCTGTCGGGATCAAAGTCGCCGCTCACGCAGATGGCCATGTTGTTGGGCACGTAGTAGGTGTCGTGGTACTCCTTCACCATCTTGATGGAGGGGTTCTTGAGGTGCTCCTGGGTGCCGATGACGGTCTGGGTGCCGTAGGGATGATGGGGGAAGAGGGCCTCCAGAATCGCGGCGTTGACCTTGCGGCCGTCTTGCGTCAGAGACATATTCTTCTCCTCGTAGATGGTCTCCAGCTCGGTGTGGAAGCCGCGGATCACGGGGTGCATGAAGCGGTCGGCCTGGATGCGGGCCCAATTGTCCACCTGGTTGGAGGGGATATCCTCCACATAGCAGGTGATGTCCTGCGAAGTGAAGGCGTTGGTGCCGGTGGCTCCGATGGCGGCCATCAGCTTGTCGTATTCGTTGGGAATCGAAATCTTGGATGCCTCGTAGCTGAAAGAATCGATCTTGTGGTAGAGGGCGGTGCGCTGCGCCTCGTCGGCAGTCACGCGGTAAATCTCAAAAAGGTCGGCGATGGAGTCCAGCAGAGGCTTCTCCAATTCGTAGTCGGTTGTGCCGAAGCTCTCGCTCCCCTTGAAAAGCAGGTGCTCCAGATAGTGGGCCATGCCGGTGGTGATGGCGGGGTCGTTCTTGCCGCCCACCCTTGCGCAGATGGCCGTCTGCATGCGGGGTTCGTCTTTGTTGACGGACATAAAAATCTTGAGTCCGTTGTCCAAAGTGTAGATTTTGGTGTTCAGCGGGTCACCCTCATAGCTCTCGTACTTGCCGGTGCACGAAGCCAGGGCAAAAAGCGACACCGAAAAAATCAGAAATAATTTTTTCATCTCTTTTTGGTTTGTGTTAGAATTTTGCGCAAATATACCATTTTTTATACCTTCGCCGCAATTTTGTATTTGGTAACCGTTTCTTATTAAAGACTTATGCCTGTAATTTCCAACCGGGGAGATTTGATGCCCGCCTCGCCTATCCGGAGGCTGGCACCGCTTGCAGATGCCGCAAAGGCACGCGGAATTCACGTGTACCACCTCAATATCGGACAGCCCGACCTGCCCACTCCCGAGGTGGCGATAGACGCAATCCGCAACATTGACAGAAAGATTCTGGAATACAGCCCGAGCCAGGGTTACCGCCAGTACCGCGAAAAGCTGGTCGGCTATTACAAGAAATTCAACATCGACGTCACTGCAGACGACATAATCATCACCACCGGCGGCAGCGAGGCGGTGCTCTTCGCATTCCTCTCCTGCCTCAACCCGGGCGACGAAATCATCGTGCCCGAGCCGGCCTATGCCAACTACATGGCCTTCGCCATCTCGGCGGGGGCGGTGATCCGCACCGTGACCACCACCATAGACGAGGGCTTCTGCCTGCCCAAGGTAGACAAGTTCGAGGCCCTGATCAACGAGCGCACAAAAGCCATCCTCATCTGCAACCCCAACAACCCCACCGGCTACCTTTACAACCGCAAGGAAATGGAGCAGATCCGCGACCTGGTGAAGAAATACGACCTCTACCTCTTCAGCGACGAGGTGTACCGCGAGTTCGTCTATGCCGGCACCCCCTACATCAGCGCCTGCCACCTGAAGGGCATCGAACAGAATGTGGTGCTTATCGACTCGGTGTCCAAGCGCTACTCCGCCTGCGGCATCCGCATCGGCGCCCTCATCACCAAGAACAAGGAGCTGCGCAAGACCGTGATGAAGTTCTGCCAGGCCCGCCTGAGTCCGCCCCTCATTGGGCAGATTGCGGCAGAGGCGGCGCTGGACGCTCCCGAAGAGTACACAAGCGAGGTATATGAAGAATATCTTGAGAGGCGCAAGTGCCTCATCGACGGCCTCAACAAAATTCCGGGAGTTTACTCCCCCATCCCGATGGGCGCCTTCTATACTGTAGTAAAACTTCCGGTGGACGACAGCGACAAGTTCTGCCAGTGGTGTCTGGAGAGTTTCTCCTACAACAATTCCACGGTGATGATGGCCCCTGCAAGCGGCTTCTACACCACAGAGGGTATCGGCCGCGACGAGGTCCGCATGGCATATGTGCTCAAGACAGAAGATCTCAAGAAGGCCCTCGTAGTGCTTGAGAAGGCCCTTGAGGCTTACCCGGGAAGGGTCAAGTAATTCAAAGCTATGATTGACGGAAAAACCATAATCCTCGGAATCGAGTCATCTTGCGATGACACATCTGCAGCAGTGCTTAAAGACGGCTGGCTGCTTTCCAACGTGATGGCCTCCCAGGAGGTGCACCGCAAATACGGCGGGGTGATTCCCGAACTCGCCTCCCGCGCCCACCAGCAGAACATTCTGCCGGTGGTGTCGCAGGCGCTGGTGCAGGCCGGCGTGGAGATGGAGCAGGTGGATGCGATTGCATACACCCGCGGTCCCGGGCTGCTGGGCAGCCTGATAGTGGGCACGTCATTCGCCAAGGGGCTGGCACTTTCGTCAGGTAAACCGATGGTTGAGGTAAACCACCTTCAGGGCCACATTCTCTCACACTTCATAAAAGTAGAAGGGCGCGACAACAGCCAGCCGCAGTTCCCTTTTCTGGCGCTGCTGGTCTCCGGCGGCCACACCCAGATCGTGCGGGTAGACGACTACCTTGACTTCACCGTGCTGGGACAGACTATAGACGACGCCGTGGGCGAGGCTTTTGACAAATGCGCCAAGATGCTGGACCTGGGTTACCCAGGCGGCCCCATAATCGACCGGATGGCCAAGGAGGGTGACAGCGGCAAGTTCCGCTTTGCCAAGCCCAACATCCCGGGACTGGATTTCAGCTTCAGCGGAATCAAGACTTCCCTGCTCTATTTCCTGCGGGATTCACTCAAGGAAGATCCTGATTTTATAGAAAAATATAAAAACGACATCTGCGCAAGTTTCCAGCGCGACCTGGTGGATATCCTTATGAAAAAGCTGATTAAGGCGACCCAGACCACGGGGATAAAGCAGATTGTGGCGGGCGGCGGCGTGGCGGCCAATTCGGCGTTGCGCGGAGCCATAACCGCCGAGGGAGCCAAACGGGGCTGGAGCTGTTTCTTGCCCGAGCTGCGCTTCACCACAGACAATGCGGCGATGATTGCCATCGTGGGCTGGTACAAGTATCAGAAAGGGCTCTTCTGCCCTCTGGACGCCGCCCCCATCTCCCGCGCCGCAGATTACAAGCTCTAGCTACAAGAGTGTAGTCTTACCCAATCGCATTTGCGCAGGCAATCCCGTCCAGGGCGCTGGAGACGATTCCTCCGGCATAGCCGGCACCCTCGCCGCAGGGGAACAGCCCCGGCAGCTGCGGATGCTGCAGCGACTCCGGATCCCTCGGGATGCGGATGGGCGACGAAGTGCGAGACTCGCAGGCGAGCACCAGCGCATCGTTGGTGTAGAACCCCTTCATCTTGCGGTCAAAAAGCGGGAAGGCCCGCCGCAGCGACTCTGCCACAAACGGCGGAAGCAATTCTCTAAGTTGCGCATTAGAAACCCCTGCCGTATAGCTGCTTGCAGGTAGATTAACAGAGGGACGCCCCTTGCAGAAATCCACCATCCGCTGCGCGGGAGCCCTGAGCGAGCCGCTAAATGCATACATCGCCCGCTCCAGATCCTCCTGAAAGCGCATCAGCGAAAAAGTGCCGTATTTGGCATATTCGGGGACGTCTGAGGGTGATACCTGCACCACTATGCCGGCGTTGGCTCTAGGGCCGTTTCTGAGCGAATTAGACATACCGTTGAGCACGACTGCCTCCCCCTCGGTGGACGAGGGCACCAGAATGCCTCCCGGACACATGCAGAAAGAGAAGACTCCGCGCCCTTCTATCTGCTCTGCAAGACTGTACTCCGCCGGCGGCATCCCCTGCTGCCAGCGTCCGTGGTAGCGGCTGAAGTTTACCAGACTCTGCGGATGCTCTACCCTTACTCCAAGTGCAAAGTCCTTCTGCTCTATCTGCCAGCCATTTGTATCAAACATACGATATATATCGCGGGCTGAATGGCCGGTGGCCAGAATTACATTGTCGGCAGAGAAGGTCTCGCCCCCCTCGCAGAGCGCCTCCCAGCGGGGGGCGTCGCCGCCGCGCATCCTAAGGCCTGTGACCCGACAGCCGAAGTGATACTCCCCGCCATGGGCGGTGATGCACTCGCGCAGGCGCTCCACCATCGCAGGCAGCACGTCGCTGCCGATGTGCGGATGCGCATCTATAAGTATCTGTTTCTGCGCCCCGAAGGCCACCATCTGATGCAACACTTCATATATATCACCCCTCTTGCTGGAGCGGGTGAACAGCTTGCCGTCGGAGAATGTGCCCGCCCCGCCCTCGCCGTAGCAATAGTTGGAGTCGGGATTCACAATCCCCTGAGTGGAGATGGCGGCGATGTCCCGCTTGCGGGCGTGGACATCTTTTCCGCGCTCTATTATGACCGGCTTGAGGCCAAGTTCCAGCAGACGCAGGGCAGCGAACATCCCGGCGGGGCCACCGCCTACAATCAACACAGGCTCAGCCGATGAAACATTCTTGTAATCGAACCTGTAATCCTTGACGGGGGCGTCGCCTTCCACGAGGGCGCGCACCTGATAGCGGTAGAGCAGTTCCCCGCGGGCATCCAGCGAGCGCTTGATTATGTCGCAGCGGAGCACCTTGCCCCTGGGGACGCCGCAATTGCGGGCGGCCGCCGCAAAAAGTTCGTCCGGTGTAGGCTCCCTGCGGACGGGGCACGCAAATTCAAATATCTTCATTCCCCTACCTTCCGGCCGCTTTCCGCCCCGCACGGAAGGCGGCGACATTGGCATCGACCACCGCCTGTCCCTTGCGGGCAAAGATTTCAGAAATACCCTCCTCCAGCATTGCGGGCTCAAGCCCCAGCGGGGCGCAGCAGGCTCCCAAAAGGGCCATATTGCTGCTCCGCGGGCTCCCAGCCTCCTTTGCCAAAGCATCTGTATCCAGCATAATTACATTGCCCACCGAACGCAACTCTTCAAGTATCTTATCCACATCCGGATAGTTGGGAATGTTGACCACCGGCACGGTGTTGGTCACTATCCACCCCTCCTTGGAGAGATACGGCAGATAGCGCAGCGCCTCCATCGGCTCCAGCGACACTATCAGATCGGCGCAGCCTCGGGCTATCAGATCCGATGCAATGGGGTCCGAAGAGAGCCTCAGATTAGACTGCACGTCCCCACCCCTCTGACTCATTCCATGCACCTCAGCCTGCTTTATGTAAATGTTTTCTTTAAGTGCGGCGTGACCTATCACAGCCGCAATCGAGAGTATGCCCTGTCCGCCTACTCCGGCAAGAATTATATCCTTTTTCATATCATTTCTGTTTAATTCCCAGCCCGCATAGCTGCGGCGTGACGCTTGGCAGTCTGTATGCATTCGCGGCGCGAAATCAGCACCGACGGCCCGTCATATTCGATTTCGCTCTTTATGAGCCGCTTTATCTGCTCCATGTTCTTGGGCAGCGGCACCACCACGTTCACATGCTCGGGGGCAATACCCACCGCCTCGCAGATTTTCTCTATCTTGCCGGTGCCGGCCGAATCCTGGCCGCCAGTCATTCCGGTGGTCTCGTTGTCGGAGATTATTATGAGCACATTGGCGTTGCAGTTGGCCACATCCAGCAGCCCGGTGATTCCGGAGTGGGCGAATGTCGAGTCGCCGATGACCCCCACGGCGGGGAAGTATCCGGCATCGGCCGCTCCCTTGGTCATAGTGATGGCCGCCCCCATATCCACACAGGAGCATATCGACCTGAAAGGCGGCAGAGCCCCCAGGGTATAGCAGCCGATATCGCTGAAAACGCGGCTATTACTATATTGTTCCATCACCTCATTCAGAGCATTATAGAGATCTCGATGGCCGCAACCCTGGCAAAGGGCCGGCGGCCTGGGCACGACGTTCTGCGCAGGGGCGTTCACGCTGTGCGGCTCCAAAGAGAGGGCTGCGCGCACGCAGTCGGGAGTAAGCTCCCCGACCCTCGGCAGCGCCCCCGTGAGACGCCCCTCGATTTTGCGTCCGCGGCTGCCGGAATCCGAGAGCAGATTCTCCACTCCGGCCAGGACTTCGCGGAACAGCCCCTCCGGCTCGGCAACCTGGGGCAGAACGCCCGCCACCTGCTCCTCTATGAAGGGCTGCCCCTCCTCTATCACCAGAATCCTGTCGCACTCGGCGGCCAGGCGGCGGATTAGCTTATTGGGCATCGGATATTGCGAAATCTTGAGTATCGGATAACGGCATTTGTCGCCCACATTCTCTCTGAGATAATTATATGCGATGCCGCTGGCAATGATGCCCGTCGAGCGGTCTTCCCCCTCATAATAGCGGTTGAAAGGGGCGCTGTCCGACTCCTGCCGCAGAGCGTTGTAGGTCTCAATCAGCTGCGGATAGCGGCGCCGGGCGTTCACCGGCAGCAGTATCCACGACGAGGGGTCCTTGGGAAACGAGAGCGGCTTTTTCTCCGCCACCGCATCGTCATACTCCACCACGGCGCGCGAATGGGCCATTCTGGTGGTGATGCGCATCAGCACCGGCTCCCCCTTCTCCTCGCTCAGGCGGAAGCCATACTCCATCATGTCGTACGCCTCTTGCTGAGAAGAGGGCTCCAGGGTGGGCACAAGGGCAAACTTGCCGTAGAAGCGGCTGTCCTGCTCCCCCTGCGAAGAGTGCATCGAGGGGTCGTCGGCCACCACCACTATAAGGCCGCCGTTGGTGCCGGTCATCGCCCCGTTCATAAAGGGGTCGGCCGCCACGTTCAGCCCCACATGCTTCATGCACACGATGGAGCGGCGCCCAACATAAGATACGCCCAGCGCCGCCTCGAGGGCGGTTTTCTCGTTGGTGCACCAGCGGCAGAAGATGTCGCCGCCGCGCCCCTGAGGGCTGTTCTGAATATACTCGGTTATCTCGGTGGAGGGGGTGCCGGGGTAGGCGTACACGCCCGTGATGCCGGCGTTAATCGCCCCGAGGGCTATCGCCTCGTCTCCCAGCAAAAGTTGCTTTTTCTTCATTTCTGATATCTATATTGACCGGCTAAGTTACAAACAACGGTGATTTTTTAATATATTTGTTTTGCTATACGCGACACTATTCACAAAAAAAAGAGCATAAAATGAAAAAGTATCTTGCAGAAATGGTGGGAACGATGGTTCTCGTTCTCCTGGGCTGCGGCACAGCAGTCAGCCTCAATTGCGGCCACGACGCCGCCTCTGTAGTCGGCACCGCGCTGGCATTCGGCATGGCCGTGATTGCGATGGCCTACACCATCGGCAACATCAGCGGCTGCCACATCAACCCGGCCATCACCCTCGGCTGCTGGGCCAGCGGCCGCATCGGGACCAAGGACGCGCTCCTCTATATGCTGTTCCAGGTGATCGGCGCCTTCATCGGCAGCGCCCTGGTGGCCCTGATGGTGCACTTTGTGGGCGCTGAAGGGACAACTACCGGCGCCAACTCCTGTGCAGAAGGGCCCGTCGCCGCAATGGTGGTTGAAATCATACTCACCTGCATCTTCGTGCTGGTAGTGCTGGGCACCACCGATCCCGAGAAGGGCGCCGGCAACCTGGCAGGCCTTGCAATCGGCATCTCGCTGATTCTGATCCATCTGGTGGGCATCCACTACACCGGCACATCCGTCAATCCCGCCCGCAGCATCGCTCCCGCAGTATTCGCAGGCGGCGAGGCCCTCTCGCAGCTCTGGGCGTTCATAGTCGGCCCCTTCATCGGCGCCCTGCTGGCCGCCGGAATCTGGAAGGCGGTGAAGTAAGTTTAGAGTTTAGAGATACCTGTTGGAAATGAAAAAATTTTCAATCAAGAATGCGCTGATCAAACCGACGGTCTGACGATCCGCCTTCCGAAGAAGGCTTCAGCCAACATCACAAAAATAGGCGGGGCCTGCGCTGTGCAGGTCCCGCCTTCTTATTATACTTATTGTCCTGTAGTCTTTATACAGACAGAATTTTGGTGATCTCGTACCAGCTGCGGTCAACGGCGTTGTGCTTGCTGATGGCCTCTCCAAAGGGGGTGTAGACAGTCTTGCCCGCAACGCGGCCTATCATCACGCCGGTGCGACCGTCCAGCAGCGCGCAGATTGCCTCATAGCCGTAGATGCTGGCCAGCACCCTGTCGGAGCAGGTCGGATTGCCGCCTCGCTGGATATGCCCCAGAGTGGTCACGCGGGTCTCGTATGAAGGGATTTTCTCCTTGACTTTCTGGGCCACCTCCACGGCGCTGCCCAACTGACCTCCCTCGGCCACCACGATGATGCCGGAAGTCTTGTTTTTGCGGCGGCCCATTTGCAGATAATTTACCAGAGTATCAATATCATTGTAGACCTCGGGAATCAGGGTCACCTCGGCGCCCGTGGCGATGCCGGTGTGCAGAGCGATGAAGCCCGCATCGCGCCCCATCACCTCCACGAAAAATACCATATCGTGGCTGTGGGCCGTGTCGCGGATCTTGTCTATCGCCTCCATCGCCGTGTTGATGGCGGTGTCGAAACCCAGAGTAAAATCGGTGCCGTAGATATCATTGTCGATAGTTGCGGGGATTCCCACTACGGGGAAATCAAAGTCCTGGCAGATGTCATTGGCGCCGCGGAACGAGCCGTCGCCTCCAATAACCACAAGCGCATCCACCCCAGCCTCCTTGAGGCCGTCAATGGCCGCTTTGCGCACCTTGAAGTCCTTGAATTCGGGGCAGCGCGAAGTATGCAGAATCGTACCGCCGAGATTGATGATTTTAGAGACCGACGGAGATTCCATCTCCACAAAGTCCCCCTCGATGAGTCCCTGGTAGCCCCTGCGGATCCCAAGGACCTCCAGTTTGTAAAAGATTGCAGTGCGCACCACCGCACGGATGGCCGCATTCATTCCCGGTGCATCACCGCCTGAGGTGAGGACACCCACTTTCTTAATCGACTTCTTCATAACCTGATAACTATTTTGTAAAAGCGCCTTCCGCGCCTCTAAACCCTAAACTCTACACTCTACACTCTACACTCTACACTTTCAACGCCCCGGCATCCCTGCCGCACATTTTTTATCAATTACCCCATCCCTAAATCCCTTCCCCCGGGAAGGGACTTACTGTCGGCGCCTTCCGCGCCTCTAAACCCTAAACTCTCTTGACAAACTTCTGGTAGGCCGCGACGGCCATCGCATCGCACCGCTCATTCTCCGGATGCCCGGCGTGCCCCTTTATCCAATTGAAAGTGACATTGTGCCGGTTGTACACCTCGATGAACCGCTTCCATAAATCGGGATTCGCCTTCTTGGCAAAATCGGTCTTGACCCACTTCCAGAGCCACCCTTTGCTCACCGCGTCCACCACATACTTCGAATCGCTCACCACCTGCACATCGGCCCTCTCCCACTTTATCGCCTCCAGCCCCACAATCACCGCCAGCAGTTCCATACGGTTGTTGGTGGTCTGCTCAAAACCATCCGACATCTCCTTCTCGCGGTCGCCGCAACGCAACACCACCCCATAGCCTCCCGGACCGGGGTTGCCGCTGCAGGCGCCGTCGGTGTAGAGATATATCGTTGATTTCTGCATCTTGCGCTACTCCGGGAGATAACTCCTGTCAGGGGCGTTGCGGCTCTCGAACACCTTCACCTGAAGCGGATTCGCAGTCGCCTCGTCGTATGTCGCGCGATGGTTCACTATATCTATCGCCATATAAATGGAGTTGAGCATCGACTGCGGCGAAGCCAGATTCTTGCCGGCAATGTCATATCCTGTGCCGTGGTCCGCAGAAGTGCGCACCACCGGCAACCCGGCAGTGAAGTTGACTCCTTCGTCAAAGGCGATCGTCTTGAAGGGGATGAGTCCCTCGTCGTGATACATCGCCAGCACAGCATCGAATTTGGTGTATTGGTTAGTGCCGAAGAAGCCGTCGGGGGAGAAGGGGCCGAAAGCCATGATGCCCTCGGCAAAAGCCACCTCCTGCGCGGGAGCGATTATCTGCTGCTCTTCGCGCCCCAGCGAGCCGTCGTCACCGGCGTGGGGATTGAGCCCCAGCAGCGCTATCTTGGGCCGGTCTATGCAGAAATCCCGCTTGAGCGAGGCGTTCATAATGCGCAGTTTTTCCAGAATCAGGTCGATATTCAGCGCCCCCGGAACATCCTTAAGCGGAGTGTGGTTGGTGGCGACCCCTATCTTGAGGCGGTCGCTGCACATGAACATCAGGCTGTGCCCGCCGGGGAAGCGGCTCTCAAGATACTCGGTGTGGCCGGGGAATGCAAATCCCGCCTCAGCCATCGAGTGCTTGTTGAAGGGGGCGGTGACCAGGGCGTCAATAGCCCCGCTCTCCAGATCATCCACCGCCGCCTTGAGCGACGCCATAGCCGCCTCGGCCCCCTCGCGGGTGCTCTTGCCGAACTCGATGTTGAATGCGTCGGACACGCAGTTGATGATGTTGACCCTCTTGGCCTTGGCCTCGGAAGCGGCACTTATGACATTGGTGTTCAGAGACTCGGCGCCAGGTATCAGCTTCTTGTTGAAGCCGAAGAATTTGGACGAGCCATAGACCACGGGCACGAACATGTCAAGCACGCGCGCATCCAGCAGCGCCTTGATTATAACCTCATATCCGATACCGTTGGAATCACCCTGCGTGATGCCTATAGTGAGCATTTTTGCCATAAAATCCGATTCTAAAACGCAGCAAATATAGTCATAATTTTTAACTTTGATTTTCATTATGAGCGGCTATATTCTAGACAGCGAAATCAAGTTTCTGCCGGGCGTGGGGCCCAAAAGGGCCACTCTTCTGCAGAAAGAACTGGGCATCGTCACCTTCCGCGACATGCTCTATACATTCCCGTTCCGCTACATAGACCGCAGCCGCTTTTACGCCATCAGCGAAATCGATTCCGAGAGCGCCTACATCCAGCTGCGCGGCACAATCAAGAGCATCTCCAACGCCGGCAGCGGCAAGAGCGCCCGGCTCGTCGCGGTGCTGGGCGACGGCACCGGCTACATAGAGCTGGTCTTCTTCAAAGGGATCAAGTGGATCAGCGACAAGCTGCAAGTGGGCAGCGAATACATAGTGTTCGGCAAGCCTTCGCTCTTCGGCAGCCGCTACAATCTGGTTCACCCGGAGGTGGAGCCCATTTCCAAAAGCGCCGCCACTGCAGGCAGCCCCCTTGCCGGAGTCTATTCCAGCTCGGAAAAGCTGCAGAGCGGCGGCATCGGCCAGAAGACCTTCTGCAGCCTGCAGCGCAAGTTGTGCGAGATGGTCTCGGGCAAAATTGCGGAGACCCTCCCCGATTATATATTGGAGCGCAAAAAGCTAGTCGGCCTGTCACGAGCCCTGCACGACATCCACTTCCCGGCAGACCGGCAGAGCCTGGAGCAGGCCCGCCGCCGCCTGAAATTCGAGGAGCTCTTCTACTTGCAGCTATCGCTGGTAAAGCAGAAATTCATAAAGATGCGCTCAGAAGGGGGCGTGCTGCTGCCCCGCATCGGCGAGGCCTTCAACTACACCTACAGCCACCTCCCCTTCCCCCTCACAGGGGCGCAGAAGAGGGTGCTGCGGGAGATCAGGAGCGACGTCACCAGCGGCCGGCAGATGAACCGCCTGCTGCAGGGCGACGTGGGCAGCGGCAAAACCCTGGTGGCCATCCTCACCGCCCTCCAGGCAGTGGACAACGGCCACCAGGCCTGCATAATGGCCCCCACGGAGGTGCTCGCCGCCCAGCACTACAACGGCATACAGAAGTTCATAGACACCTCCCGCGTGAAGGCGGTGCTGCTCACCGGCAACACCAAGACGCGCGAGCGCAGGGAGATTCTCGCCGGCCTGGCCGACGGCAGCATAGACATCGCCATCGGCACCCACGCCCTCATAGAAGACAAGGTGCAGTTCCGCTCCCTGGCGATTGCGGTGATAGACGAGCAGCACCGCTTCGGGGTTGACCAGCGCTCCCGTCTGTGGTCCAAATCGGAAGTCGCCCCGCACATTCTGGTGATGACGGCGACCCCGATTCCCCGAACCCTTGCGATGACCCTCTACGGCGATTTGGACGTCTCGGTGATAGACGAGCTCCCCCCCGGGCGCAAGCCGGTGGTCACCACCCACGTCTACGAGGGCAGCCGCCGCAGGGTATACGAGTTCATGAAGAAGGAGATTGCGGCGGGTCGGCAGGTGTTCGTGGTGTACCCGCTCATAAAGGAGTCGGAGAAGATGGACTACGAAAACCTGGAGCAGGGCTACCTGGACATCACCGACTACTTTAAGCAGCCCGACTACATCACCGCGGTGGTGCACGGCCGCCAGACCCCGGAGAACAAGGCGTTCGATATGAACCTCTTTGCCAGCGGCAAGGCAAACATACTGGTGGCCACCTCCGTGATAGAGGTCGGGGTGGACGTGCCCAATGCCTCGGTGATGGTGATCGAGAGCGCGGAGCGCTTCGGCCTCTCCCAGCTGCACCAGCTGCGAGGGCGGGTGGGCCGCGGCGCGGAAAAATCATACTGCATCCTGATCACCGGCAACAAGCTCAGCAGCGAATCGCGCAAGCGCATAGAGTTGATGTGCGCCACCGGCGACGGCTTCGAGCTCTCGGAGGCGGATCTGAGGATGCGCGGTCCCGGCGACCTGGAGGGGACGCAGCAGAGCGGCCTGGCCATCGACCTGCACATAGCCGACCTGGCCAAAGACTCCCCCATACTGGAGGAGGCGCGCAATCTGGCGGTGGACATCCTGCAGGCCGACCCCCAGCTGCAGCTGCCGCAAAACGCCCTGCTGGCCGCCAACCTCAAAGAGATCAGAAAAGACATAGTTGACTACTCAAAAATATCCTAAATGAAATACATCGGCGCACACATCTCCGCCGCGGGCGGAATAGAGAATGTCCCCCTGCGGGCCAGCGAAATCGGAGCCACCGCATTCGCCCTCTTCACCAAAAACCAGAAGCAGTGGCGCAGCGCCCCCTTGAGCGAAGGCAGCGCCGCGCAGTTCCGCGAGAATTGCGCCGCCCTGGGCTATCCCCCCTGCTCCATTCTTCCCCACGACGGCTACCTCATCAACCTGGGCAGTCCCGACGCGGAGGCGCTTGAGCGTTCGCGCGAGTCTTTCCTGGACGAGATGCTCCGCTGCCAGGCCCTTGGGCTGGACCGGCTCAACCTGCACCCCGGCAGCCACCTGCAGCAGATAAGCGGCCACGAATGCCTGCGCCGCATAGCCGAGTCAATCAACATTGCGCTGGAGCGCACGCAAGGGGTCACCGCCGTGCTGGAAAACACCGCCGGCCAGGGCTCCAACATGGGTTTCCGCTTCGAGCATCTTGCAGAAATCATAGACCTCATAGATGACAAGAGCCGCATCGGCATCTGCATTGACACCTGCCACGCCTTTGCCGCCGGCTACGACTGGTCAGACGCCCCCTCCCTGCTCTGCGACGATGTGGAGCCGATGAGCCCCGCCGACGTCAAGGGGGCCGTGGTCATCCGTGGCTATGAAAAGATAATGGCGGCTCTGGAGCGCACAGTCGGTCTCAAATACCTGCGCGGCATGCACCTCAACGATGCCGCAAAACCCGCCGGCAGCCGTGTGGACCGCCACTCGAGCCTCGGCAGAGGAGAAATCGGCGAGGCGCTGTTCCGCCACATAATGCAGGACAGCCGTCTGGAAGGGATACCGTTTATTCTGGAGACCCCGGAGCCCGAAATCTGGCCCGAGGAGATTGCCCGGCTCAAGAGTTGGTATGGTCAAAAATAAAGAGGGGCGAGGGCTCCCTGCGGGGCAGGGCGTATAGCGTCACCTGCTCTCCGCCCACCGAATTGAGGGCGGCGCGGGCGCTGTCAAAAGCCAGCGAGGGGGTGTTGTTATTGGCCGAGAGGTGGCAGAGGAACACCGACTCCAACCCTTCGTGCCAGCTGCGGCGCAGCAGGTCGGCGGTCTGCTCGTTAGACAGATGCCCCCTTTCCTCCATAATCCTCTTTTTCAGCGCGGGAGTATAGGTGCCGGTGGCCAGCATCCCCGGGTCGTAGTTAGACTCCACAATCAGATGCTGCGAGATGCTGCAGTAGTGCACCAGGTCGTCGGTGACATTGCCCACATCGGTGGCCACGGTAAATGTATCCCCGAAAAAGTCAATGTAATAGCCCACCGTGTCTTGCGCATCGTGAGGCACGCTGAAGGGGGTGAACTTGACCCCCATGCACTCGGTTTCAACCCCGGGAGTGGTCTCGCGCACGCATCCGCCCAACTTGCCCACCGTGCAGAAGTGCCGGTCCAGCACCCTGTGCAGCGCGGCGGTGGTGAACACCGCCTTGTGGAACTTCTCGGTGAAGCCTCCCAGATAGCGGATGTGGTCCATGTGCTCGTGGGTTATGAGCACCATATCCACATCCTGGATGCTGATGTCGTGCGAAGCAAGCCGGCGCCCTACCGTGCGGCCGCCGATGCCGAAGTCTATCAGCATCGAGACCTTGTCGTTGCCCAGGTAATAGCAGTTGCCGTTGCTGCCGCTCGAAAGACTCAAAAACCTTGTCATGCCCGCCTACATCTCCTTAAGTTTGCCCAGTTCTCCGGGGGAGAGAATCCCCTTCTCGGTGATTATGCCCGTGAGCAATTCCGCCGGGGTAATGTCGAACGCCGGGTTGTAAACCTTCGTCCCCTTGGGGGCGACGGGTTTCTCGAAATACATGTCTGTAACCTCAAACGCGGGCCGCTCCTCAATCACGATGTCGGCGCCGGTAGGGGTCTGGAAGTCAATGTTGTTTGCTGGTCCCATCGCATAGCAGGGGATGCCGTAATGCTTGGCCAGTATGGCCACCATACTGCTGCCCACCTTGTTGGCCACATCGCCGTTGGCGGCCACGCGGTCGCAGCCGAAAAAGACGATGTCCACCTTGCCGCGACGCATCACTTCGGAGGCGGCGCTGTCGCAGATAAGGGTGGCGTCAATCCCCGCCTTGGTCAGTTCAAACGCCGTCAAGCGGGAGCCCTGCAGCGCCGGGCGGGTCTCGCAGCAGAAAACCTTGGGCATATACCCCTTCTGCTGGGCATAATAAATGGGGCTTAGCGCCGTGCCGTATCTCGACGTCGACAGATGCCCCGCATTGCAGTAGGTCAGAATGCCGCTGCCAGGCTTCAGCAGAGAGAAGCCCGCCTCGGCAATCGCCAGGTTCTTCTGGATGTCCTCGAGCTTGATGGCCCGCGCCTCGGCGGTGAGCCGCTCGCGGATTATGCGCATCACCTCAAAATCGCTCTTGTCCTGGGCCTCTTCTTCCGCCTCGTAATAGCAGCGCTCCATGCGGTCCAGCGTCCACATCAGGTTCACCGCCGTGGGGCGGGAGATGTAGAGGTAGCGCTTGACCCTCAGGAACTCCTTGTCAAATGCCTGCAGATTGCGCGCCTTGAAGCGGTTCATGCACATCGCCAGGCCAAAGGCCCCCGCCATACCTATGGCGTGTGAGCCGCGCACCTTGAGCAGCGTGATGGCGTAGAACACCTGCTCCGCCGTGGTCAGGTGCAGGAACTTCTCCTGATTGGGCAGCAGCGACTGGTCCAGGATTATCAGATCCCGGCCGTTGGGACTCAATTCCACCGAATCATAGTCAAGTATGTTACGCATAACGCCTGATGTGTGCAAAATTTTTCAAAGGTAAAAAAAATCTGCTAATTTTGATGCTATGATCAGGATTCCGGCAATAACATCAGACAATCTGATAGTGAGCGGCAGCGCAGAGAGCTGCTACCCTCCCGTGGACAAGGAGATTCTCCGCGACATCATTTCAAAGGCCCAGGACGGCCCTCTGCCGCAGGAGCAGGCGCTCCGTCTGCTGGATGCAATCGGCATAGTCCGCCAGAAGACCTTCATCGCCACCAGCGCCCTGGAGGCCAAAATCTCCGCCATCGACATCGGCTACCCTATAAATATGCAGAGCATTGCCGTGCACGATGCGCTTGAGCCGGAGATTGCGGAAAACATCACCGACGAGAACACCATGAAGCTCGAATTCCTGCGCCTGATGCGCTCTTCCGACGCCAAGGGTGTGCTGCTGAGCCCCTCGCTAGCGGGCGCCCGCGCCTACTTCGGCATCCGCCGCAGCGCAAAATACGACCATCTGGTAATTTGCGGCACCTATCCCTCCAGCGCAGAGCGGCCCGAGATCTTCATCTCCTGCACGATGCCTGTCACCAAGGTGGAGGCGATGCGCGCATTCGGCCGCGTCAAGGGGGATTTCCACCTCAACGAAGTGCTGTTCGTGGACATCCTGCGCCGCCTCTCGGCCCTGTGCGAATTCGCTCCCGAAATCGAGCGTGCCGACATAATGCCAGTTGTGGCCACCACGCATAACATGGTGGCCCTGGACATTGCGGCCGTAATCAAAAAATAGCCTATTTGTTTACTTTAAACGAGTCGCGCAGGCCGGTAGCCTTGTTCCAGGCGCCATTCTTGGGGTCGTGCGCGAAATAGCCGAGACGCTCGAACTGCACGGCGATGCCGCTCTTGTCATCCTTGAGCGCGGGCTCGGCGTATGCGCTGGTGATCACCAGCGAGTTGGGGTTGAGGTAATCCTTGTAGTCAACTCCCTCGGGGATGGAGCCCATCTGCTCTTCGGTAAAGAGGGTATCGAACAACCGCGCCTCTATTTTGTCGGCGTGGGCGACAGACACCCAGTGGATTGTCCCCTTTACGCTGCGCCACTCCCCTGCCCCGGGCTTGGAGGTGGGGTCATATTCGCAGTGGATTTCGGTGACATTGCCCTCGGCATCCTTCTCAAAGGAGGTGCACTTTACAATATAAGTGTATTTGAGGCGCACTTCCCCGTCGGGCTTCAGGCGGAAATACTTCTTGGGAGCCTCCTCCATAAAGTCCTCGCGCTCTATGTAGAGCTCTTTGCAGAAGGGGACACGGCGCTTTGCGCCTTCGGGATCTGCGGGATTCAGCGGAGCCTCAAACCATTCCACTTTGCCGTCCTCCCAGTTGTCCACCACCAGCTTGACGGGGTTGAGCACCGCCATATAGCGGTTGGAGCGCTCGTTGAGATCCTGGCGCAGGCACCACTCCATAAGGGAAAGGTCGATAATGTTGTCTCTCTTGGCCACGCCCACCTTGTCGGCGAACATCCTGATGGACTCGGGGGTATAGCCGCGGCGGCGGATACCGCAGATCGTGGGCATGCGGGGGTCGTCCCAGCCGTCAACATAGCCGTTGCGCACCAGCTCCAGCAGCTTGCGCTTGCTCATCACCGTGTAGGTGAGGTTCAGGCGGGCGAACTCATACTGATGCGAGGGGAATATGTCGAGATGCTCTATGAACCAGTCATACAGCGGACGGTGCACGTCAAATTCCAGGGTGCAGATAGAATGGGTTATGTGCTCTATGGAGTCGCACTGCCCGTGGGCAAAGTCGTACATCGGATAGATGCACCACTTGTCTCCGGTGCGGTGGTGTCTTGCATGGATAATGCGGTACATCAGAGGGTCGCGCAGCAGCATATTGGGGTGCGCCATGTCGATTTTTGCCCTCAGCACCTTGGCGCCGTCGGGATACTTGCCCTCCTTCATCTCCTCAAAGAGGCGGAGATTCTCCTCCACGGAGCGGTTGCGCCAGGGGCTCTCCTTGCCCGGAGTGGTCACCGTGCCGCGGCCCAGGCGGATTTCCTCCTGACTCTGGTCGTCGACATAGGCCAAGCCCTTCTTTATCAGAGCCACGGCCCACTCGTAGAGCTGGTCAAAATAGTCGGATGCGTAGAATTCGTTGGCCCACTCAAAGCCCAGCCACTTGATATCCTCCTTGATCGAGTCAACGTATTCGGTATCCTCCTTCACGGGGTTGGTGTCGTCAAAGCGCAGGTTGGTGGCTCCGCCGTATTTCTTGGCGAGACCAAAGTTCAGGCAGATGCTCTTTGCGTGGCCGATATGCAGGTAGCCGTTGGGTTCCGGCGGGAAACGGGTCATTATGGATTTATGCTTTCCGCCGGCCAGATCGGCCTCTATGATATCTTCAAGGAAATTGTTGGTACGCTCTTCCATATCTTTTGTTTTGATTCGAATTTGCAAAAATAGTAAAATTGGGATAGTTTTACACCAAAATCGAAATTCATGATCAAATCAATGACAGGTTACGGCAAGGCCGAGACCACAATAGACAACAGCAAATATATCGTGGAGCTGCGCAGTGTCAACGGCAAGGCGGCGGACATTTCTCTCAAGACATCCCTCATTCCCCGCGAAAAGGAGATGGAGACCCGCCAGTGGCTGGTGAGCCGCCTTAACAGGGGCACTGTCGACCTCTTCATCACCGTAGAGAAGAGCGCCGGCAGCGCCACCTCCACCATCGATGCGGCCGTGCTGCGCAATTATCTGGAGCAGATTTCCGCCGCCCTCGAAGGGACCCGCTGGGCGGATGCCGCCGACAGCATCCTGACAAGTGCCGTGCGCATGCCCGACGTGCTGCAGAGCGCAAAGGAGGACCTCTCGGGCGAGAACTGGGAGAAGCTCTTCGGCGCCATACAGACCGCGGCGGAGAATCTCGACAAGTTCCGCGCCACGGAAGGGGCCGCCCTCGAGCGGGATGTCCTCTCGAAGGTCGACACCATCGAATCTCTGATCCCCGAGGTCGAGGCGCGCGAAGACGAGCGCATCGCCACCGTCCGCAACCGCCTCGAATCCCGCCTTGCGGAGATGCGCGGCCAGATAGACGGCAACCGCTTGGAGCAGGAAATTATAATATATGTGGACAAGTTCGACATCAACGAAGAGAAGGTCCGCCTGCGCCAGCACTGCAATTACTTCCGCCAGGTGGCGCACGAAGAGGAATTTCCCGGCAAAAAGCTGGGCTTCATAGCGCAGGAGATGGGACGCGAAATCAACACCCTGGGCAGCAAGGCCAACCACGCAGAAATCCAGAAGACCGTGGTCAAGATGAAGGCCGAGCTGGAGAAGATCAAAGAACAGTCACTCAATATCCTTTAAAGAAATATGAACGCCGACATAATCTTGCCCGAGGCCTCGCGCGAAGGGGGAATGCCCGTGATGGAGGCCTTTGCCCGCCGCCGCAGCGGCCGCGACTTCGACCCCTCAAGAGAGCTTGACCTGCAGACCCTCTCCAACCTGCTCTGGGCCGCGTGGGGAGTCAACCGCCGCAAAGGACGTACCGCCCCCTCCTCCTGCAACCGTCAGGAAATCACAGCCTTCATATTTCTCAAATCGGGAGTTTACACCTACGATGCCGCCGCGCACTCGCTGCACCAGATATCGGAAGAGGACCTGCGCGCAGCCACCGGCGTCCAGCCCTTCGTGGGGGTCGCCCCGGTGGAGATAGCCCTTGTGGCGGACACCGCAAAAGTCACCGGCAAGGATGCACAGGGCATCACCGAGGCCATCTACGCCAACGCCGGCTTCATATGCGAGAACATCTACCTCTTCTGCGCCGCGTGGGGCCTCGGCACAGTGGCCCGCGCCCTGATTCCCAAAGAGGAGCTGGCCGCAAAGCTGCGCCTCGCACCCTGTGAAGTCATCACTCTGGTGCAGAGCATCGGCTACCCCGCTCCCAAAGAAGATTAGCTTTTCTGCGAACGGCACCAGTCGCACACCCCGCAGGGGGCGCTCTCCGTCTGCCCGAAATATTCCAGAAGCATCTGGCTGCGGCAGCGGCCTGTGTTTTTCGCATACCCGACGATGGCGTCCAGGCGCGTCTTGTAGCGCCCTACCCGCTCGTCATATTCCCGCTTGTCCAGCCTCAGATTCTCCGGATAGAGCCGCTCGCCACCCAGATAAAGCATCGGGGAGGTCACTTTGGGGATGTACCTCAGGATTCCTCTGGAGGCAAGCCACTTGAGCTTCTTCTCCACCGCCAGCACAGAATATCTGCCCACCTGCGCGATGCGCTCCTCGTCTATGCTCACATAGCCGTTGTATAGCCCCTCATACATGCGCATCAGCACCTTCAGAAAGGCGTCGGTCTCGGCCGAATCCAGCTGAATGCCGTAGAGGGCGTCGCGCGACACCAAAATCGACAGCCGCGAGGGAATGTCCAGTTCCTCGGTCAGAGTCCAGTAGCCCGACATCTCGATGTATTTGATGGCATAGTATGCCTTGGCGCTCTGCAGCTTGTACTGCTTGACAAACGCGGCCAGGTCAAATTTAAAGCCGCGGTCCTTCCCCTGCTCGTAGGGGACCTCCAGAAAGTTGTGCACTTTCTGGTAGATATCTTTGATATATTCCAGCGGCGGATAGGTGGTCTCGAGTATCTGCTGCAGCCGCCTCACGTCGCCATTGTTCCATATCAGCAGCGCATACGACAGTTTGCCGTCGCGACCCGCACGCCCAGCCTCCTGAAAATAGGCCTCGGGCGACTGCGGCATGTCATAGTGGCACACAAAGCGCACGTCCCCCTTGTCGATGCCCATTCCAAAGGCGTTTGTGGAGACTATCACCCGCTTCTCTCCCCGCTTCCAGGCATCCTGCACGGCGGCGCGCACCTTGCCGTTCATCCCGGCGTGATAGGCGGCCGCATCCACCCCCTGGCTCTGCAGAAAGGCTGCGACCTCCTCCGCGCTTTTGCGGCGGGAGACATACACGATGCCCGAGCCAGGCACGCCGCGGCACACCTTGAGCACCTGACCCAGCTTGTTTTCGCATTCGCGGGCGCAGTAAGAGAGGTTGGGCCGCTCGAATCCCGACACTATGAGGTTCTTCTCGCTGAAGGCAAGACGCTCCATTATGTCGTCGGCCACTACCCTTGTGGCGGTGGCTGTAAGGGCCAGCACCGGCGGATGTCCCCCGAAGGCGGTGCCGCTGATTTTGTCGCGAACCTGGGATATCATCAGATATTCGGGGCGGAAGTCATAGCCCCACTGCGAGATGCAGTGCGCCTCGTCCACCACCAGATAATTGACGTTCATCTTGGCTGCGCGCGCGAGAAACATATCCGAGCGGAGCCGTTCCGGCGAGACATACAGGAACTTGTACTGCCCGTAGACGGCATTGTCCAGCGCTATGTCAATTTCGCGGCGGGACATTCCGGCGCAGACAAGAAGCGCCGGAATTCCCCTGGCGCGCAGGTTCTCCACCTGGTCCTTCATCAGCGCAATCAGCGGCGACACCACTATGCAAATCCCCTCTTTCATCATCGCAGGCACCTGAAAACAGATGCTTTTGCCCCCCCCGGTGGGGAGCAGAGCCAGCAGATCCCTCCCCTCCAGCGCACTGGCGATGATCTCCTCCTGCCTGGGCCTGAACGCGTCGTAGCCCCAGTATTTCTTAAGCGTGCTTAGCATATTGCAAATATAAAGACTACCCGACTACAAGACAACTTGAGT
>CAVHPI010000012.1:0-50001 GCA_963637965.1 bacterium | reverse complement strand
ATGACCCCAACCCTAAATCCCTTCCCCCGGGAAGGGACTTGCTGTCGGCGCCTTCCGCGCCTCTAAATCCTTAACTCTAAACTCTACTCTCTCACGTGGTCTTAAAAAAAAGACTTGCCTCGGAAGCCCGGGCAAGTCTTTATCGCTTACAGTTTTGCACACACTCGCCTAGGCCTCTTGCGGGAGGTGATGATGGCGGTGGATATGTGCAAAGCAGTTTTTCATTTCTTTTCCTATGTTGCGCAAAGGTAGAATTAATTTTTAAATTACAAATTATAAGCAAGAATTTTTACAGGACCCAGCAAACCGGAAGGCTGCAGCGGAGAATCCGCATGCCAGGGGTTCACGGTCATCCACACCTTGCGCTCCGCCTCGGGCAGGCGCATATCGCCCACGATGCGGTTCTGCCAGTTGTTCACAACCTCAACCTCGACGGTATTGACGCCGCGCTTGAGATAATCGGTGATATTGACCCTGTAGGGCGCAGTCCAGGCACCGCCTGCTTCCTGGCCGTTGATCTTGACCTTGGCCATTACCATCACATTGCCCAGGTCGATATAGATGTCGCCGGCGGGAATGTCATAAATCTCAAACTGGTTGCGGTAGTGCGCCGCGCCGGAATAGTAGCGGATGGCATCGTTGCCGCTCTGGCTCCAGTCAAAGAGGGATTCAATCTCCTGCTTCTCCTCGGGGCCGCGGCGGGCGGGGTCAAAATTGACGGTCCAGCCGCTCTCGATCTGCGCGAGGATATTCTCCGTGGGGTAATTCTCCTTATAATGCTTGCCGCCAGCCTTCTGGTCGCAGAACACCACAAACGAGCTCTCCAGCGACTCCAGATGCATCGGCACTGTGGTCTTGACACCGTCGCAGGTGTACTGCGGCAGGGCGCGAATCTCTCCGGTGAGCGGATTCCACAGCTGCGGAGCGCGGCCGCTGCAGCGGAAAGTTGCGTTGAAATCCACCGGATTGCCGCTCTGGTTGGAGACGAAATAGATGTCCCCCTTGTCCAGGGTGCGGTGGATGAACTTCAGCTGCGCGTCGCTGTTGTCCGAGGTAAAGTCGGGGATAATGTCCAGGTCGGAGAATATGCTCTCCATGGAGACGCCGTCGGCATACACCTTGCCATAGCCGTACTCAACAGAGAGGCGGCCGGCATTGCCCCAAAGTTCGCCCGCGAGGCTCTGCACCTGCGCGTCGGCTTCAGGATAGTTCTGCAGGCTGGGAGAAGTCTGCGGCGCGGGGCCCAGCACCACCAGGCCGTCGCTCACGAGAGTCTTGATGCGCTCCAGAACCTCGGGGCGCATTGTGCTCTGGCGCGGCAGCACCAGCACGCTGTAGCTCATCCCGTCGGGCAGGGTCAGGCGACCGTCCACCACGCTGGCGCGCTGCATGAGCACTTCGGCGTTGATGTAGTCAAACGAATAGCCCGCGGGCAGGGCGGGATCGCACACACCCGTCATCTTGGGGGTGTCCTCGCCTATGAAATATGCTGCGTCGGCCACATATAGGCCCTGCTGCAGCATCAGGTTGCAGCGCTTCATATAGCGGCCGAACACATCCATATGGCTGAACCATATATTTTTGCGGTTGAACTCATTGCCAAACCAGGCGTCCACGCCGGGGTTGCGGTCCTCATAGGGCTGCTGAATATAGAGATGCAGCAGAGTGCTGTTGATGCCTTCGGTGAAGAAGCGGTCCAGACGCTGCTTCATGATGCGGGGATAGCGGCTGAACACCGGCCCGCCGCTGGTGCAGCTCTCTGCCCAGACCTTGCGCTTGCCGTAGATGTGGGCGCAGCTGCTGGCGGCGCGGTTCTCGATGTCGCCCAGCGACCCCTCGCTCCAGAATTCGCCCGCAACCTCGTCGCTCTGGCCGCCGTACTGCAAAAACTCGCCGGGGAAACCCCAGTGGCCGTAGCACTCAAGCCAGGTGGTGAGTCCGTTCTTGTTGCTGGCCTCGCGCAGCCCCGCGACATAGTCGTATGCCACGCGGTCGGCAATCAGGCGGCGCAGGTCCCAGAGGAAGCGGTCGCTAAGGTCGCGGCTGCCCACCACGCTGCCGCTGAGCACGGGCAGATAAGGGGTCGGGTCGTAGCCGTAAACACTTTTGAAAGATTCGGCCATATCGTCGGTCCAGTCCATGCCGCCAGTCTCGTAGCTGTCTTCCACCACTACCTTGAAGGTCTTGCGGTCTTCGGCGGGAATGCGGCGCAAAATCTCGCCGATAAAGTTGTCGAAGTGGTACTGGATATGCTCTTTGCTCATCTTGTCAATCTCCAGGCCGGTCCCCTCCGGAGAGGCGGGACTGTTGGTCTGACCGGTGGTGCGCATTGCAAGTCGCTTGACTATCCAGCGGCCTGCGGGGGCGTTCTCCCAGGTGAGGCGGTCGCCATCCATATTGGCGGTGAGGTCCACAACCTGCGCGGGGTCAATGCACTGCTCCGATGCCGCAGCGCTCTGCTCGGGCCACATATAGGCATCCCACATCGGCAGCGGAGTCTGGAACATCTTGCCCAGAGTCTTCTCTGCATAGCGCTCCACCATCGCGCGGGTGGTCAGTTCCACATTCAGGGTGCCGGCGCCGGGAGCCTCAAGCACCAGCTTGAACTCCTTGCCGCTGACCTCGGGCAGCGCCACCACCAGCGGTGCGTAGGGCAGATATCCCACATTGATGCTGGCATTGCTGCGGTCTATGTCGATGTCGGCCACCTTCTGCCAGGAGGTGCCGTTGCCCTGCAGCAGCACGCCCGCGGTCTTGATGGAGGTGCCGCGCGCGGGAGTGAGCACCAGCGAGCGGTAGGTTGCGACGCTGTCGCCGCAGAGCATCGTCTCGCTGCTCTCGCCCAGCTTCTTTATCACCGTGGCCTTGATAGACGAGGATTCGATTGCGGGATATGCAATCACCCGCACGTCGGCCTGTGCATCGGGGGCGACTTTGTCCAAAGTGACGGAGAGAGTGCCGCCGTCGCTCTCCACAATCTTGTCCACGCAGTCCAGATAGCGCATACTCTGCTCTGGCTTGACCCACGGGCCGCCCGACTGGCTCCAGCCGGGGCAGTTGAATATGCCTATCTCTATGCCCAGGTCAGAGGCTGTCTTGAGGGCGGTGTGCATCACCTCCCACCATTCGGGGGTGAGGATCTTGATGTCGCCCCAGGGGAGGTCGGCAGTGACATTGCCTATGAAGGCGCGGTTGATGCCCACCGACTTCATCGCCTCGAGGTCCTTTACGACACCCTCTTTGGAGATGTTGTCGTTGACCCAATACCAATAGACGGCAAGTTTCATGTCGTCGGGGTTCCTGAACCCTTTCTCTATGGTCTTGAACGATTCGTTTTTGGAAAATTCGCTGGGGTCGGCCAGTTCCGAACCTTTGTTGCCGGAGCAGCCTGCGGCCAGAAGCAGCGCCACGGCCGCCGCAGAAGTCAAAAGGTGATGTTTCATCTATACGGGAGTTATTTTGGCAAATTTAGTAAAAAGACCACGGGACTACAAGACCGCACAGCCACGAGGGGTCAAGAGTCCTGTGCTATATATGGCGGAGCAGTTCGGCGGGGGTGTCTATCACGCATTTCGCGCCCGCCGCCTCAAGGCCCTTGCGGCCGCGGAAGCCCCAGTCCACCAGCACATAGTCCAGACCGCTATTGGTTGCGCTCTCGATGTCCACCTCGCAGTCGCCCACATAGAGCACCTCGCTGCGCTCTATGCCGCCGGGGAAGCTGTGGCCGATGGCGTCGCTGATTATGTCGGGGTCGGGCTTGAGCCGCCCGCCCGGCTTCTGACCCTCCACCGCCGCAAACTTAATGTCGGGGAAAAAGAGCGGCACGAGATATTTTGCGCCGTCGTCAAACTTGTTGGAAGCCACCGCCAGCGTGAGGCCGCGGCCGCTGAGTTCCCGGAGCAGTTCCGGCATCCCTGCATAGGGACGCGTCTCGCGGGCCAGATTGGCGCGGTAGCATTTCAAGTAATACTCCTTGGCCTGCTGCAGAAAAGCCTCGTCGGCCGCCTTATCGGCCGGCAGCGCCCTCTTTATCAGTTCCAGGCTGCCGTTGCCCACAAAGAAGTTGTACTCCTCTATCTCGTGCAGGGGGAGACCGTAGTGCTCCAGCATCTCGTTGCAGGCGCATCCGATGCCTCCGATAGTGTTCAAAAGTGTACCGTCAAGGTCAAATATTATCAATCGTTTCATAAATCGGACTTTATCAATCGGCAAAAATAGTAATTTTGCGGCGATGAATTCCAAAACACTTATTTCGCTCTCGGGCGGGGTAATTTCCAACCCGCTGAGGCGCCTCCCGTTTGCAGCGGATTTTGAGCTGCGCGAGGGGGAGAACATTGCCCTTGTGGGCCCCTGCGGCAGCGGCAAGAGCACCCTGCTGGAGATGCTGCGCGGCGGCTTCTACCTGCGCGAGGGCTCTCTCAAGCTTAATTTTGACTGCGAGGCATACAAGGCCATCCGCACGGTGGAGTTCGACAACGCCTACTCCACGTCGGAGGTGCAGTATTACCACCAGCAGCGCTGGCAGGCCTTCGAGCGGGAGGCGGCCCCCCTCTGCGGGGAGATGCTGCGCGATGCCGCCCGCAAGGCGGCCTCCGAAAATGGCGACGCGTCCTGCACAGAGGCCTCTGCCGAGGCGCAGGATCCCTTCACCCCCTGGCAAAAGCGTCTCTTCGAGACCCTGAACATAGCCCCGCTGATGGACAAGGCGGTCATAACCCTCTCCAGCGGCGAGCTGCGCCGGTTCCACATAGCCAAAGCGCTGCTCTCCGCCCCCAAAGTGCTGATACTGGAGAGCCCCTTCATAGGGCTGGACCCCCCTACCCGCCAGATTCTGGACGAATTGATGCAGCAAGTGACCCGCGAGCTGGGCATCAGCTTCATACTGACTCTCACCGAGAGCGGGCGCCTGAGCGAGGCGGTGACCCACGTCTATTTCCTTGACGGGAAGTCCATATCGCCCAAGATGACCGCCGCAGAGGCCCGAGAGAGAGCCGCCGGCGCCCCCGTGGTGCACTTCTGCGAACCCGCCTCGCTCCCCCTGCAGCACGACACACCCCTCTACGGCAATGTGGTGCAGATGCGCGGCGTGAACATCAGCTACGGCGAGCGGCAGATTTTCCGCAACCTCGACTGGAGCGTGCACAGCGGCGAGAAGTGGAACGTCACCGGCCCCAACGGCAGCGGCAAGAGCACCCTGCTGAGCCTTGTGAATGCCGACAACCCCGCCGCCTATTCGCTGGACATAACCCTGTTTGACCGCCGCCGGGGCAGCGGAGAGAGCATCTGGGACATCAAGCGGCACATCGGCTACCTCTCCAGCGAGATGCACAGCAGCTACCGCACCCCCGACTCGGTGCTGGAGGTGCTGCGCGGAGGCCTCAGCGACCGTTTCGGAGGCCTGCCGTCTGCCGGGGCGGAGGATACAGACGATGCGGTGCCGCTGCAGTGGCTGCGCCTCTTCGGGGCGGAGCACCTTGCCGGGCGCAATTATCTCACCCTCTCCAGCGGCGAGCAGCGCTATGTGCTGCTGGTCCGCGCATTTGTGAAGAATCCCGACCTTCTGATTCTGGACGAGCCGTTCCAGGGGCTGGATCCGGTGCTGCGCAGCCGCGCGGCCGCCGTGATAAGCGCCTACTGCCGCCAGGAGCACAAGACGCTGATATTCGTGACCCATTACATAGAGGAGCTTCCCGCTCTAGTGACCCACACCCTCTCCCTTGCCCATTTGAAAACACTTTAATACCTTTGAACCTTCGTAAAAAAGCACAAAACAATACTTGCAATCATGAATAAAAAAGTACTCGTGACAGGCGGAACCGGCTACATCGGCTCACACACCTGCGTAGAGCTGGCCGAGGCCGGCTACGAACCCATAATAGTGGACAATCTCAGCAATTCCGAGCGCACCGCCCTGGACGGCATCAAAGAGATCATCGGCCACGAAGTCGAATTCATCGAGGCCGACTGCTGCGACGCCGCCGCCATGGATAAGGTCTTCTCCACCCACGAAATCGGCAGCGTAATCCACTTTGCCGCCTTCAAATCGGTGAACGAGAGCGCCGCAAAGCCCATTGAATACTATAAGAACAACCTCGGCTCGCTGCTCACCATACTCACCGCAATGCGCGCCCACGGAGTTCACAACATCGTGTTCTCCTCCTCCTGCACCGTATATGGCCAGGCCGACGTGCTGCCCGTGACCGAGAGCACCCCGCGCAAGGAGGCCACAACCCCCTACGGCCGCACCAAGCAGATGTGCGAGGACATTCTCAAGAGCGTCTCCGCCGCCTATCCCGAATTCACCGGCATCGCCCTGCGCTACTTCAATCCCATCGGAGCACACCCCAGCGCCCTCATCGGCGAGCTGCCGCGCGGCGTCCCCAACAACCTGATTCCCTACGTCACCCAGACCGCAGCGGGCATCCGCGAGTGCCTGAGCGTGTTTGGCAGCGACTACAACACCCCCGACGGCTCCTGCATCCGCGACTACATAGACGTCACCGACCTGGCCAAGGCCCACGTGTGCGCCGTGAACCGCATGCTGGGCGGCAAGTGCAAGGCGAACTATGAGATTTTCAATGTGGGCACCGGCAACGGCGCCTCCACCCTGGAGATAGTGAAGACATTCGAGCGGGTCAACAACCTCAAGCTCAACTACAAGATCGCCGGCCGCCGCGAGGGGGACATCGAAGCCATCTGGGCCGACCCCTCATACGCCAACAACGAGCTGGGCTGGAAGGCCGTCCGCAGCCTCGACGACACCCTGCGCTCCGCCTGGAAGTGGCAGCAGCACATCTCCGGCAAGAAATAGCCCCTAATAGCGATAATACTCCCGCGCCAAGTCGCGAAAAGAGCCGATGTCCTTGTTCCAATATTCGAGGATGTCGGCTACTTTGTTGCGGCGGCTGAAGAGTTCGCGCACGCGGCTGCCCCCCATCACCTTGTCGAACATAGAGTATTTGCTCTGGTCCTGGGAGGCGAAGGGCCTCCGGGAGGGATACATCTCATACACTGTCTGCATCACGTAGAACTGCACCAGAGAGGCCTGCGCGCTGGCAAAATCGGTAAAATAGAGCTGCACTCCCTTGACAGTCCTGCCAGCCGCGCCGCCATAGAAGGGTTTGTACCAGATGGGGCGGAAGCGGACGCCGGGCAGCTGCAGGGCGTTAAGGCGCGATGCCAGCTCGCTCGGGGAGGTGATCCACTCGGCGCCGAAGAGCTCGAACGGCAGGGTGTACCCCACCCCGATATTGAGATAGCCCAGTTCGCCCAAGACGCCGCTGGCGGGGTAGCAGAGGGCCGTTTTTGCCTGCGGGATGTGGGGCGAGGGCATCACCCAGGGCAGGCCGGTGTCGTCGTAGAGCATATCGCGGCTCCAGCCCTCCATCTCCACCACCGTCAGCTGACATTTGACGGGGTTGTCGCGCCCCTTCTGGCCGCGGTTCATCCCCTCCTCGTTTATCATTGTGGCAAGTTCGCCCACAGTGAGGCCGTAGATATAGGGAATCGGGTACATCCCCACAAATGAAAAGCATCCCTCCTGGGGCAGCGGGCCGTCAATCTGAAGGCCGCCGAGGGGGTTTGGGCGGTCCAACACCACCACCTCGATGCCCGCCTCCGCGCAGGCCTGCATCACCAGGCCCAGCGTGCTGATGAATGTGTATGAGCGGCAGCCGTTGTCCTGGATGTCATACACCATCACGTCGATGCCCTTGAGCATCTCAGCCGTGGGCTTGCGGGTGGCTCCGTAGAGCGAGTGCACCGGCAGGCCGGTCGCGGGATCGCGCGGGGTGCCGGAGACCTTCTCGCCGGCGTGTTCGCTGCCGCGCACACCGTGTTCGGGGCCAAAGAGGGCCACGAGCTGCACGCCGGGGGCGGCGGCGAGTATGTCCACAGTGGAGTTGAGGTTGCGGTCGACGCCGCTGGGGTTGGTCACAAGGCCGACACGCTTGCCCACGAGGGGGGCGAATCCGCTCTCCACCAGCACTTCGAGGCCGGTCTTGACTCTGGCGCCGGCATAGCTCGCCGCAGAGCCGCCTTGAGCCACTGAGCCGCCTTGAGCCGCCGCTGCAGAAACCCGGACAGCCGCACCGCCTTCCGCCGCCCTGCACCCCAGGCACATCCCCGCCATAATCACGATCAACGCCAATCTCTTTATCATAAGCATATCAATTATATTTCTGCCGCGCATCTCGCTCCGCCTAAAGGGGCTTCGCATTTTCGATGCGCCAAACTCTAAACTCTAAACTCTACACTCGCTTCGTGCCGAACTCCGCCGGAATCTTGCGGCGCACCAATATCGCCGCCACAGTGCCCGGAACCGTGCACAGACAAACCCACACAAAAAAGAGAGTATATCCGATGTGGTCAGAAATCCAGCCGGCAACCATACCCGGCAACATCATTCCCAGCGCCATAAAAGCGGTGCCGATGGCATAGTGGGCCGTCTTGTGCTCTCCCTGCGCAATGTAAATCAGATACATCGTGTATGCCGTGAAGCCGAAACCATAGCCAAACTGCTCCAGCGCCACGCAGCAACTCACCAGCGGGACGCTCCCCTTGCCCAGCGCCGCCAGCATCACATACAGCAGGTCGGGGACATTTATGGCCAGCGCCATAGGCAGAATCCACTTCTTGAAGCCTCCTTTGGAGATTACGATGCCGCTAAGGATGCCTCCCAGCAGCAACGCAATCACTCCCAGCGTGCCGTAGATGCCGCCCACGGCTGCTGTGGAAAGCCCCATTCCCCCCTGCGCGGGGTCATCCAGCATAAACGGCTGGGCAATCTTCACCAGCTGGCTCTCTCCAAGCCGGTAAGTGAGCAGAAAAAAGAGCATCAGTCCCACGTCTCCCCTCTTGAAGAATGTGGCGAATGTGTCGGCAAAACCGCGCCAGATGGTGCGGGCGTTGATGTCACTGCGGGGAGTGTCGCTGCTCGAATGGGGCAGCACAAAATGATGGTAGAGCGCCAGCAGCAGGAATATGCCCGCCAAAAGATAGAAGGTGATGCTCCAGGAGAGGGCCACCCGCCCGCCGCCCAGGCGGCCGAACAGCTTGCCCTGCTCAATCCAGCCGGCAAACATTACCAGCAGCCCCTGCCCGAATATCATCGCCACCCGGTAGAAAATATTGCGGATGCCCACGAAAAAGCTCTGCTGATGCTCCGAGAGGCCGTGCATATAAAAGCCGTCGGCCGCAATGTCGTGCGTTGCGGAGGCAAACGCCAGCAGCCAGAAAAAGGCCAGCGTCACCTGCACGAAATGGGATGTCGGTATAAAGAAGGCCACCGCCGCGAAAGCGGCCGCGATAATGGTCTGCATTGCATTCACCCACCAGCGCTTGGTCTTGATCAGATCAATGAAGGGGCTCCAAAGGGGCTTGATGACCCACGGCAGATAGAGCCACGACGTGTACAGTGCTATCTGGGTGTTGGAGAGCCCCATCTTCTTGTACATTATCACCGCAATGGTCATTACGGCCACATACGGCAGCCCCTCGGCAAAATAAAGGGTCGGAACCCAGCTCCACGGGCTGCGGGATTTCTTCTCTATTGCATTCATAATTTGTCTGTTGTGATGATTTCGGCGCCGGGATAGTAGTGCGCCAGTATTTCGCGGTAAGCGTAGCCGCGGCTTCCCATCGCCGCCGCCCCTATCTGGCAGAGCCCCACCCCGTGGCCCCAGCCCGCCCCATGCAGCACAAAGCGCTGCGGTATGCTCTGAGAGCCGCCCATCTCCCTCTCAACCACAAACGCAGAGCTGTAGAGGTGGCTGTGGGAGAGGGCCTTGCGGATTTCCAGCTCTTTGCCGATGGTCTTGGCGGTCTTGGTGCCGACAATCCTGAGGCGGCTGATGCGCCCCGACACGCCGCGCTCCAGCGGCTGCAGGTCCACAATCTGCCCAAAATCGATGCCGGTGCGGCTGCGGACGATTTCTGCGAGCTCGCTCTGCGAATACTCCACGCTCCAGCGGTAAAAATCCTCCGTGGTGCTGTCGTAGCTCTTGAGCACCTGCGAAAGCAGGCGCCGGCTGCGGGTGTTGCAGAAGGCCCTCGGGCGGGACATTATCCAGCTCCGCGCCGCGCTCTCCCGCCGCAAGTCGCTCGTGGCCCCGCCGCTATAGTCGCGCAGATATCTGAGATAGGGCACCTTTTTGCGCTCCCAGCAGTAGCCGAACTCCTCCGTGGCGCCGCCGCAGCATTTGCTGAAACGGGCGTCGCACACTTTGCCCCCGAAGGCGAGCACCTCGCCCCAGGTCGCCTCTATCACGGCGCGGGTCTTGGCAATCATTGCCGGGTCCACCTCCGGTGCGCCGGCGCGCGACTTGCCGCCCCCGGCACCTGAGGCAGCCGCATCGCCATTGGCGCCGCAAGGGTCCTCCCTGCCCGCTGCTGCCATCTGCGGGATGCCCTGATATCGCTGACAGTGGTCGTCGGCGCAGAAGTCATAGTAGATATGGTCCTCGCGGTCCTGCCAGCGCACCAGCGCGTCTGCAGTGTCGCACTCCACGGCAGAATATCCGCCCGCCACGGCGTTGCGCTTGTCCAGCTGGGCCAGCAGCCAAGAGCGGGAAATCACCGCGTGCGCCTTGAGAAACTCCACTCCCGCCTCCGGAGACATCTCGGAGGCTATCACGCTCTGCAGATAATCCTCGATGCCGATTATGTTGATGGCAATCACGCGCCCTTCGCGCGCAATCAGGCGCAGGCTGCCGCGGAAACTCTGCCGCTGGCACTGCTGCCAGTGGAAGCCCTTGCCTATGGCGACATTCTCTAGGGTAAAAAATTCGCTCTGCGAGCCCGCCTCAAACAGGAATTCCGCCTTGCTGACCCCCTCGATTTCCACGCAATCCCCCTTGCAGAGCGCCTTAAGCACCCCTTCGCGGGCTGCAAACGGCTCGCGTCCGTCCCCGGCAAACTGCCCCGAGAGGGAGAATTCAATCTCCCCGCTCTCGGCAATCCCTATGCAGATGCTCCTCTGCGGCCTGTCTTGCTGCTCTCCCATCATTTCTGAGCCTCTGCGGCGCGGTTTAGCTCTATGCGGGCCTTCAGCTCCCAGCTGCGCAGCCGGTCCTTGTAGGTGTTGTAGCGGTTGGCGGTGGCGGCGTCAAGAGAGGCGTCTGAATTGCCCTCCCAGCGGCGGCAATAGTACATTACGTCGTAGATGCGGCCGATGCGATATTCGCGGCTTATGCGCAGCGCCACGGCGTAATCCTCGCCGTATTTGGTAGTGGGGAAGGTCATCTGCCGCACCAGCGGAGTCCAGAAGCCGCGCGGCGCCCCCAGCCCGTTGATGCGCAGGGCGTTGTTGCGCCCGTTGTCGGGAGTCCACTCGCTGTGGGTTATGGGGGCAATGGGGGCGGGCTGCAGGTTGATATCGGTGATTTGATAGGAACCGATCACCATAGCGCACTGCTGCGCACGGAACGCCTCCACAAACTTCTGCACCGTGTCGGGACCGCTGTATACGTCGTCAGAATCCAGCTGCAGGGCAAAGCGGCCGCATTTGGGGTGATGCAGCGCGGCGTTCCAGTTTCCGCCGATGGCGTGGTATGTCTTGTCCTGAGCTATATAGACCAGTTTATCGGGATTTTCCGCCGCCATCCGCGCGATAATCTCCGCCGCGCCGTCGGTGGAATTGTCGTCCACCGCAATCACATTGTATTTGAAGGTGGTTTTCTGGCGCAGGGCGCTGCTTATGGCGTCGGCGATGGTGCGTGCCCTGTTGCGGCAGGGAATCACCACAGAAGCCTCATATTCGAAAGGTTCCGACTCCAGGTCCACATCCTTGAACTCGGGGGTCAGATAGCCGCCTATGGCCTTGAGATGTGCCGTGCAGGCCTGTTCCATTTCAATCTGCACCGCGCGGTTCTTGGGATCCACATAGTCGAAGAGCTTCTCGCCAAACTCGCGAGAATCCTGCTCGATGTCGTAGTAGAGATATTCGTTTATGTGCTCCACCGCTCCCAGGCGGCTCAGCCGCAGGCGCAGATCGTAGAGGCCGGCATATTTGTAGTCGACATCCATCTCGGCTGCGGCCGCCTTCAGCAGATCTGTGCGCAAAAGCAGCACGCTGCCAAAGTCAAAGTCATCGCGCAGGCTGCCAATCTGGTAGTCGGCCACGGGGGCCTCCAGAGTTTCCCCGGCGGCATTCACCGTAAAGCGGTCGCTGTAGAGCAGCGCGGCGCCGCTATCGCGGGCAATCTGCAGCAGCCGCTCCAGTGCGTGGGTTATCCACTTTAGGCGGGTAGACTTGTTGTATATGAGGGTATATTCGCTATGCGCCTCGGCGGCGATGCGGCGCATAGCGGCGCTGGAGGCCAAATCAGGGCAGACGTTCACGCCGGCAACCAGCGGACTCTGCCGCAACTGCGCCTGCGACTGAGAATCCGCGCTCAAAATAAAGCAGGTTATATCTTGCATCTTCTCGTGTTTTTGAGTGTGAAGATAATAAAAAGGCCGCGGGACTTATCTGTCCAGCGGCCAATTTATTAAACGAGATTAAGAATTACATGTTGAAGCAAACGCAAAAGGCGCCGTTCCCGATGAGAACTGTCTCCATTATTCAATCTCAGCGGCTTTCTGGGTCACAGTAATATCCTTGGTGGCGATGGTACCGTCTGCAAAGCGTGCAGTAACAGTAACAGTCGCACTGCGATTCACGCCGGTAGCATTCTTAGGAGCCTTGACTGTGATCTTGGACTCGCTGTTGTTGAAACTTGCAGTGAGCCAGCTCTTGTCAGAAGACTTGGCACCCACACTCATCGGAACATCTGTGGCGTAAACATCAAGCACAACCGTTTCGCCTGCCTCGTCAAGGGAGATCTCATCCTCATAGATGTCAAGGACAGCCGCTGTGGGAGACTGCACAATCTTCATCGACTCGGTGTGAGCATTGCCTGCAGCATCTTTCCAGCTTACCTTTACCTCACCCTCGCGCACAGCGTGGGTGTTGTTGGGTGCAACCTTTACTTTTATCTCGATAAGATTACCGTAGGGTGAAAAATTAGGAGTTGTAATCCAGTCTGCAGATGCCTGTGCGGTTATAAAGCCTTCGCCATAAGCCGCCAAAGTGAATTCATTGCCTACGCTTGTCACTGCCATGTCGGGAGTGAGAATAGCGTAGTTGGTGGTAGTGGCAGGCTGATAAACCTTGACAATGCGGCTGATGCCGTCCTTCTTGACAGTTACGTAAGCGGTGCGGGGAGCACCGGTCGCATTGGCCTCGGCAGAGAGGTCGATGGTGGACTCGTCGCTGTTTACAGTCACTCCAAGCCAGGCAGAAGAAGATACTGCAGAGCCGATGCCGTCGCTTGTGGTGAAGGAGAGAGTCATGGTCTCACCCTTTGCGGCAAGAGTGACATCCTCTACAAGAGCGTCGAGCACAGTCTCGCCGGCTGCAGCCTGCGCAATGGTGAGCACCTTGCTGAAGAGTACCTTTCTGGTTGCCTTATCAATCACTGTCATAACTACAGAACCCTTGCGGGCAGCGCCGGTGTTTGCAAGGACCTTTACTGATCCCGTTGCAATACCGTTAACAACGTCACCTACAGGACGGCTCACACCAATAGTAGGCTCAATCCAGGCGCAGTCATTGGCGAGCAGAGTCTGTATTGCTTTATTGTAGTTCCCGATTGCGGTGTACACAATGTCACCGCCCTCTGCGTCGAGGTGCATAACCTCGGGGCTAATCAGGGTAAACTCTACAGGCTCGGCAGTCTTGGCCAGCTGGTACACGGTCACGGTTACATTCTCCACACCGTCGGTGAGAGAGATATAGCCGACTCTGGGCTCGCCGGTGGTGTTGGCCTCGGCGGTGAACACCAGATTCGAGAACCCTGCAACTTTGTTTGCATCAGCGCTCAGCCAATTTGTAAGAACTGTGCTGATGCCGGCAGTTGCGGTAATCTCACGGTCAGACGCAAGCACCAGGTCAATGGTCTCACCCTCTGCTTTCATCACAAACGACTTGCTTACAGCAGCCAGGGCGCCGCCGTTTGCGGCTGCCTGGCTTACTGTGACTGTCTTCTGTGTGGTTGCGCCGATTGCGTCAAAGAAGGTAACTGTAACATTTGCGGTGCGGGCCTCGTTTGCTGTGTTGGCCTCGGCGTCAAATGCGTAAGAGGCGATGTTGGAACCTGCGAGGACATTGTTGAACTTGAGCCAAGCGGCGTTGGACTCCATAGTAACCTTCTCGCAGTTTGCACTTGCGTATGCATTGATGAGCACGCTCTGCGCCTCCTTGCCGATGAGCATATTCTCTCCGGAGAGGATTGCAAAGCTGGTGCCCTTTGCGGGCTGGAACACTGTGACGGTCACATTGTCCACACCGTCGGTCAGAGTCAGATAACCTGTGCGGTCTGCACCGGTGGTGTTCGCATCAGCATTGAAAGCGAGCTCTTTGCCGTTGCCTGCTGTAGGAAGAATGACTGCGGAGAGCCAAGGGTCAGCTGCAAACTCTGCAGAAGCCTGAACCTTGACATCGCGGTCGCTGCTGAATGTTATCGCAACAAACTCACCGTCTGCGCTCAGAGTGTAATAATCCTTGAGTGCGGTCAGGGCGCCGCCGTTTGCGGCTGCCTGGCTCACTGTTACAACCTCTTGGCTGGATTTGCCAGTCTCGTCAAAGAAGGTGACGGTGACATTTGCGGTGCGGGCCTCGGCGCCGGTGTTGGCCTCGGCGTCAAATGCGTAAGAGGCAATGTTGGAACCTGCGAGGACATTGTTGAACTTGAGCCAAGCGGCGTTGGACTCCATAGTAACCTTCTCGCAGTTTGCACTTGCGTATGCATTGATGAGCACGCTCTGCGCCTCCTTGCCGATGAGCATATTCTCTCCGGAGAGGATTGCAAAGCTGCTTTCGCCTGCAAGCTGGGTCACAGTCACAAGCACGTGGAGCTCCTCGTTCTTGACAGTCACATAGGCTGTGCGGGCGCGGCCGGTAGTGTTGTCGGCTGCGGAGATCGTGACTCTGCCGTCTGCATCAACCGCTGCGGTGCACCAAGCTGCAGAAGACTCTGCAGTGACTGTCTTGTTGGAGATGAAGCTCAGGGTCTGGGGCTCTGCGCCGACAGCCTCGAACACGAGGTTGTCGACGAGAGACTCAAGCACGTTGGGTTCGATAATGGTGGGCTCCTGAACTATCTTGACTTCGGCTGAGTGAGACTGGCCCTTCTCGTCTACATAGTTGAACTTGACGATTGCAGTGCGAGTCTCGGAGTCGGTGTTTTCAGCAGCTTTGAACATACCCCAGTAGATATTTTCGGCAACGGCCTGCTCATTGAATGCGAACCAGCTGCTGCTGGACTCAGGCACGATCTTGTCGGCATTTACATTGGCGTATGCCATGATATTAACATCCTGCGCCTCTTTGGTGAGATAAATCACATCGGAGCTGAGGATAGAGAAGTAGTTGCCGTTTGCGGGCTGGAACACTGTCACTACGACATTGAGTTCCTCGTTGGTAACGGTCACATAAGCTGTGCGGTCAACTCCGGTGGTGTTGTCGGCAGCCTCAATCTTGACGTAAGTGTCATTCTCTACGGTTGCAGTGCACCAAGCGGCGCTGGAAGCGACGGTCACGGGTTTGTTGGAAACGAATGCCAGAGTCTGTGCCTCGGCGTCTACCGCATCCATAGCGATGTAGTCTACCAGAGCCTCGAGCTTGTTGGGCTCAGCGCCCGCCTGAACTACCTTGACATCTGCAGTCTTGGCTTCGCCGGACTCATCTATATAGGTGAACTTGACAATTGAGGTGCGAGCCTCGGTGCTTGTGTTCTCCTGTGCGCTGAATGTCACGTGGTATGCAGCTCTGATTATCTCCTCGTCGGTATGGCTAAACCAAGCCGCATCACTGACAGACTCAATTCGAGTGGGGTCAGTTGCGTATGCATAGAGCTTGACATCCTGAGCGGCTGCGCTGATGTAATATGCGTCAGGGCTGATAACCTCGAAGTTCTGACTGCGTGCGGGCTGATATACGGTGACGAGCACCTTGAGCTCCTCGTTAGTGACGGTAACATAAGCCGTGCGGCCTGCACCGGTGGTGTTGGCGCCGTCTGCGGCGATGGTAACGTTAGTGCCGACAGCGGTAGCTGTGCACCAAGCTGCAGAAGAAGCCACTGTCACATCCTTGTTGGAAATGAAGCTCAGAGTCTGCTCTACAGGGTTCTCACCGTCGATTACCAGATAGTCAACCAGAGTCTCAAGAACGTTGGGCTCAGCACCCTTCTGAACAACAGTTACAGTTTCGGTGTGGGTGTCGCCTGCCTGATCCTGATAGAATATCTTGACAGTTGCTGTGCGGGCCTCGGTGTCGGTGTTTTCCTGAACAAGGAAGGTACCGGTAACCACGTTTCCGACATAGCTCTTCTTGTTGAGCGTCAGCCAGCTGCTGCTGGGAGTGAAGCGGACATCGCTGGGGTTGAAGTTTGCGTAAGCAAGGATGTCCAGTACATCAGGCTCAACATCGTGCGCCTTCTCGCTCAGGTAAATCACATCGGCCGATACCAAGTCAAAGTAGACATCCTTGGCGGGCTGGAACACTGTGATCACATAGCTCTTGCTGCCGTTGGAAACGGTCACGTAGCCTGTGCGGGACTTGCCGGTGTTGTTCTCCGCAGCCTTGATTACAAGAGTTTGAGGAGCAACTCTGCTGTTGACTGTTGCGGAGATCCAGCCTGCGCTGGGAGTAGCGGTGAGAGGATCCACTGTGTCGAAGGTGAGAGTGATGTCCTCGCCCTCGGGCTTAGCCTCAAGATAGTCAACCAGGCAGACGAATTCGGATTCGCTTTCGGCAGCCTGAACCAGAGTGACGTCACCGCTGTGAATATAGCCGGTCTCGTCTTCCCAGTTGATCTTGACATCCATAGAGCGGACAACGCCGGTGTTGTTCTCCTTGGTCTTGCAAGCGAACGCCTTGATGTTGTCGTACATATAATCAATCTGAGTCCAACTTACCCAGTCGGCTCCGAATGTGATCGTGATTGCCTGGTCAAGATTGTTTGCAGGGCTTGCATAAGCATACAGGACATAGTCAGTCTCGTGCTTGGGAAGCTGGATTACCGAAGGATTCAGTATTGCGAAATACTGCTCGCTGGGAACCTGAACCACAGTGATGGTCTTGGTAAGAGTCTGGCCCTTGCCGGTTGCGGTGGTGAGGGTGACGGTAGCGTTGCGCTCCACACCGGTGGTGTTGGGCTCTGCTATGATCTCAACCTCTGCAATCTGAGAGTCGGCGTCAATTGAGACATCGGCTGTGAGCCAGCTATCGGAAACTGTAGTGTGCAGCTCGCTTACGTTGGTGATTGCAGGCAACAGTGCAGTGTCTTTAGCAGGAGAAAGAGCTACATAGTCTATCATCGCCTCAAGTATGTTGACTGTAGCGGCCTGAGTGACGGTAATGGTCTTGGTGATAGGCTCTGCGCCGGCAACGGTGGCAGAGAGTGTAGCGGTTGCAGTGCGAACCTCACCGGTGGTGTTCTCTTCAACTTCAAAATCAATCTTGCCGTCGAGATAGCTCTTGAACTTGAGCCAGGAAGCGCTGCTGGACACATCGGAGTTGATGATGTCGCCAGCCTCCCAGAAAAGAACCTCCAGAGACTGCTTCTCTTTGCTTACGGTGTAAGCTTTGAGAGGAATCTCAATGTATGTATTCTCGGGGAGCTGGATTACATGTACTGTCTTCTCTACGCGAGTTTCATTCTCAATGCCGGAAACCACGGTAACGGTACCCTCGCGGGTAAGACCGGTATCATTGTTTCTCAAAGTAACCTTGACGGTTGCGTCGCCGGTGCCCTTGGATACGGCAGGGAGAATTGATATCCACTCGAGGTCGGACTTAACTTCCCAGTCACCGGTAGTGGCAACTGCAAGGTAGAACACTGCGTCTTCTGCAGGGAGAACGACCTTCTCGGGAGATACCATCAGAGTTGCGTTCATGCTCTCCTGCTCCACAGTGATGATCTTGGTGAGTTTCTCACCCTTGTCGGTGGTGGTGGTAAGAGTTACATAAGCGGTGCGGCTCTCTGCGGTGCGGTTAGCCTCGCAGGTGATGGTAACGGTCTGAGGATCGCTATTGTGGTCGATTGCCACACTGCACCATGCTGCGCTGGAGATGGCAGCGACAGGAGTGTTACCGTAGTATGCCAGAGTGTCGACCTGACCATATGCAGATGCGTTGATCTTGTCTACATATACATCAAGGATGTTGATAGTAGGAGCCTGGCTCACGATAAAGCTCTTGGTGATAGGCTCGCCCTTTACAAGATCGAGAGTAACCGTTACGGTAGCGGTGCGGCTCTTAGCGGTGGTGTTCTCTTTTACGTTGAACACGAGGTTGGTCTCGTCGCTATTGGAAGAGTCGTAGCTGATCCACTCCTCGCTGCAGTTAACCTGCATATCCTTGAAGTCACCGGCTGCAAAGTAGCCGACAGTGAGATCTTGCTCCTCTTTGGTAAGTGCGTATGCGCTCTCGGGGATTTCAAGATAAGTATCTCTCATCAGCTGGCGGACATTGACGATCTGCTCTGAACGAACCTCGTTCTCGGGGCCAGTAGCTATGATGATCTCTGCCTCGCGTTCTGCGCCAGTGTCGTTGTCACCTGCGGTGAGGTCGATGCCGCCGTCAGCGAAACCTGCCAGAGAGTCAAGCTCAAACCAGGTGCAGTCGTAAGAAACGGTCCAGGTGCCGGTGGTGAGGACGGTGATGTGAGACTCAGCATCGTGTGCGGGGAGAACGATGGTCTTGGGAGATACGCTCAAGGCTGCGTTCAGCGCTGCCTGACGGACAGTGATGACCTTGGTGAGTTTCTCACCGGAATCACTTACGGTAGAGATGGTTACGTATGCAATGCGGGCCTCTGCGGTGCGGTTGGGGTCAACCTCGACCTTGATGATCTTCTGAGGGTCGCTGTAGCTGCAGCACCCAGTAGCCTCGTAGCTATCCTCGTCAACGTCTACAGAGACGTGGCACCAGGTTTCGCTGGAAGAGATGCTTACGGGAGTGTTTGCATAGTAAGGAAGAGCGACCTCGTCACCGCGTGCCATTACGTCGATTTCATCCACAAATGCGTCGAGGATGTTGACGGTGGGAGACTGGGTGAAGGTTACATTGATGCTTACAGGGTCGCCGAATACGGGAGTGCAGGTGATGGTAACAACGCCTGTGCGGGTCTCCGCAGTCTTGTTTTCTGCAACTGCCACCTTAACGCCGCCGTCGGCAACGCTCTTGACGGAAATCCAGTCAACGCTTGCAGAAGCCTTGACGCTCTGCTCGTTGCCGCTGGTAACGTAAGGGATGGTGATTTCGTCGCCATACTTGCCTACCAGGTAAGAACGGGTGGGAACCTCAAAGTAGAACTGCTCGGGACGCTGGTTGACAGTGATAGTGGCAGTCTCGCGCTTGCTGTTCTCGCCGCCGGTCTGGATAGTGATGACTGCAGTGCGCAGCTGGCCGGTCTCGTTGGCTGCAGCGCTCACGGTAAGCATATAGTCGCCTTCGCCGCTCTTGGCGTCGAGGGTGAGCCACTCGCTGTCGCTCTGTGCAGTCCAGGTATTGTTGGTCACGATGCTAGCCACAAATGTCTGTGCATTAGCATAGATAGATTTGGTCTCGGGAGATGCGACCAGCTCTGAATAAGCGGCTGCCTGACGGATTGTGGTAGTGCGGCTGAGAATCTCGCCGGTCTCGGAAGCGGTCATGACGGTCACAATGGCCTCACGAGCATAAGATGTGCGGTTCTCGGGAACGCTGATGACGATGTCCTGTCCCTCAACGAGTACCTGGCACCAGGATTCGCTGCTGCGGACACTCACGGGAGTGTTGCTGTAGATGGGGATGCGGAATGTTGCACCTACCCACTCAACTGCATATTCCTCTGCGAGGACGTCAAGCAGATTGACGGTGGGAGCCTGTGCAACGCGTACCTGACGAACGACAGGTTCGCCGCTCTGACCGGCGGTGATGAAGGTGATGACACCCTCGCGCGCAACCGCCGTACCATTCTCATCTACGGCTACAGTTGCCACTCCGTCGGCAACTGAAGCAACCGTCATCCACTTCACATTTGAAGTAGCTCTAACGGTAACGTTGCTACCTTCCAGAGAGTAAGGAATTTCGATAGTCTGCGCGCTAAGGCTCAGAGGATAGTCGGTTACGGGTACAACCAGATAGAAATCTACGGCTGCCTGAGTTACTATCAGCTGACGCACGATGCGGTTCTCGTTTTCTGCACCGGTGGCGAAGGTAACGATTGCAACGCGCTCTTTGCCAGTGTCATTCTTGGTGGCGCTGAGGGTGAGCTGGCTGTCGCCGCTGCCCTTTTTTGCGCTGAGGGTGAGCCAGTCGCTGTCGACCGAAGCCTCCCAGTTGCCCACTGTGATGACATCAAGCTCGAATGTCGCAGCCTCTGCGGTGAGGGCCTTCTCTTCGGGAGAGATGACGAGTGCCGCATTGCTTGCAGACTGATATACATTGATTTTGCGCACCTGTGTTACGCCGTCGGCCTCTGTGAGGACGCTGATGACTGCAACGCGGTCTGCACCGGTTGCGTTCTCGTCAACAGTAATCTTGAACGAGCCGTTCTTGGAGCCGCTTGCGGGTTCTACCTTGCACCAGTCTGCACTGGAAGCGACCTGCCAGTCACCGTTGCAAGCGACGCTCATGAGATATTCGCCGCTATCCTTGGTGAAGGTGATCTCCTCTGTGGAGAGGGTGAGTACGGAGCCCTCGGACTGCTGACGCACCAGAATTGTAATAGTGCTGGTGCCGTCTTCCGACTCAAGTTTAATCTTGCCGGAACGCTCATTGGGCGTTGTGTTGGCCTCTACAAAGAACTCAAAGGTACCTTTGTGATTGCCGAAGCCATTGTCGATAGTGATCCAGTCAACTTCGCTGGAAGCAACCCAGGTTACGTTGGACTCGACCACTACGGTGCCTTTATCTGAAGAGGAGCCCACAAGCACGACCTCGTGGTCCACCATCAGAAACGGAACTTCTTCCTCGTAGCAACCTGTTGCCAGGAATGCCGCAAGGACAATGCTAAGAACCGATAGGTGTCTCAAAATTGATTTCATAGGTATTTTTTAATTAATTGTTGTTTTGGCTTTTTCGGGAAATCGCGAGGGCGCGGTTGCGATACTCGCTTTCGGGAAGGAGAATGAGAATCGATTCAGCCTCGGCATATTTACCGGCACCGAGCTTGGTGAGAGCGGTATTGTAATCTGCATAGCCAGAAAGCAGGCGGTCTGCCTTGGCGTACTCGCCGTTCATCAGGCAAAGCAGGCCGAGGTTGTAGTCAGCCTCAGCAATCTTGCCCTCGATGTTCTCATATATAGCCTTGGATTCTTCGTAGCGGCCGTTCATAAAGTAAACGAGCGCACGGTTGGCGTTCACATAGAAGTTTGCATCCTTGAAGAGAATCTTGTCGGCAACTGCGGCTGCAGATGCGTAATCCTCTTTCTCTGCATATTCCAGCATCTCCCGGTTGAGACCGAACACCTCTTCGTTGGCTTTCTCAACCAGAGTGTGAACTGTGGTGCACTGATCAAGGTCGCATACATAATTATATACGAGGCCGCGACCGTCGGTGAGCACGGGGCAGAGATCGATGTGTGCAAAGCGGCCTGCAGGGAAATAATCCTTGAGAATCTTGCTGTACTCGGAAGGATACTTGCTGCGGATCTGGCGCTCAAGCGCGTCGGAATCTTCCTGGCCGCCTTCGATCATATTGATGATCTCGGCTGCGTGGGGCAGAGAAGAAGTCGCGAGCTTCTCTGCGACGACATCCCAGTTCTCAGTCTTGATGGTGAAAGTGCAGCTCTCGTTGTCGTAAGGCACGCCCACGCTCTCGAAGTAGTTGATTACGGCCTGTTTGCGGGTCTCGGCCAGCTCTACGTTGTGAGTCCAGGGAGCCTCGGGAGAGTCGCTGATGACCACATCCAGAGTGTAGGAGGGAACGTTGCTGTTGAACACGATGTTCTTGTAGTTGTCCACAAAAGTACCCTCATAGAACTCGCTCTCTATCACGGCGGAGTTCGCCTTGAAGGGAATTTCCGTGGTGAGGCAAAGGTTGTCGTCCTCGCAACGGCGGGTCATATAAAAGTAATGTTCTATGGGAGAACGGTCTACCATAGAGGAGATGTTGTAAATGTCGCAATAGAGGGGCACCGTCTCCAGATGGATTGTGTCGGTGTATGCATTGCCGATGACGTCCACATAAAGGCAGGCGCCGTCCATCCAGTCCTCGAAGTTGCTCTTGAGGGTGTAGCTGTATTCGGTGCCGGCGTTCTTGTTGTAGCGGACGCGGCGGCAGATGCCGTCGGCCTTGTGGGGCTCGTACTTGGTCATGCGCTGGTTAAAGACGTCATGGTCGCGTCCCTCGATCACAGCGGGGCACAGGGGAATGAGAGTGTCGTGAGCCGCACTGTACAAATAGGGGCGGAACTCCACGCCTGTGTGGCGGCTGTAATATTCGGGAGAGAGGCTGCAGGTGACAGCCATCTCCAGCTTGCCGTCGTTGTTGGAAATGCCGGCCTGATCCAGAGTCACCTCTGCAGGGCGGTATTCCGTAAGTTTCTGGAGATTGATACAAGCATCGCAAAAGATTATTGCGCAAGCTAATGTAAGGATAGCAGTTATCTTTTTCATAATCTTACGGCTTGTTTAGAAGATGAAGTAAGTGAATTTGACGCCGAAGCGGCTCAGACCAATGAACTGGCGATTGAGGCCGTCGCCGATGAACATTCCGTAGGGAGTCATATGATTGCCCTTGTTCATTGCAGTGCGGATTTCATTGGAAAGCTGTGACTGGCCGTAAGGCTCGCTGCCTGAAACGGGCTCGTAAGCGATTACGGTGTCATCGTTGAGATAGGTGTATCCCAGACCGACGAACGCCTCCAGATTCCAGCTCTTGGAGAGCATCCAGGAGTAACCGTAAGAGAGTCCGGCGCCATAAAGGTTGCCGCGATATGCATAATTGCCCAGACCGTAGTCGTGATAATCTGCATAGTGGCCCTCAAGGCCGATGAAGTGGCCGGCAAAACGGTATCTCGGATAAAGCCTGAGTTCCGGCTGCACAGCCCAGAAGTTCGCCTTCTTCTCCCCGACGGTGAGCGGATTGTAGGCCGCGTCAACCACGAGAGCAAAATGCTTGCCCAGAGCAAGGTCCACGCCGATATTGGGCGCAGCCGCCCAACCGAGGACATTTGTTCCGACGCCCACATACTGGGCCTTGGATGCCAACGGAGCGAGCATCATTAAGACGGCGAGAAAAACGGTAAGTTTTAGCTTTTTCATTTTTCTATAACTCGTTTTAAGTTAATATATTATGTTATTATACAATTATCAGCAACCTGCCCTTACCTACCTGCAGTGGCAAAATATTAGACAAATATAGCACAAATGCGCCATATTTCCAAATATTTAGGGGATTACCCCCCCCCGATTTTTTTTCGTCAGAGAATATTATTCGCTGAATGTCAGCGGACTGAACCAGGTGTTCCAGTTGCCTTCAGACATAGTATCCGGATTCACGCCGTAGGCATAACCGATGAAGCTCGGCTGCGAGAGGCTGATGTGCCCCTGCCCGTCGGCGCTCACACCAAGATTGGCAAGGTAGCCGCGGAGGCTGCCCGTTACATTGCCGCGATAGGTGAAGTTCTTGCCGTCGGGCGATGTCCACACCGCCACGGCGCTGGTGCTGCGGTAGCGGTTGTAGGTGTGAAAGGCCACGAAGAGGCCATAGTCGTCGACATATTTGATATCACTGCTGTCGGAATAGCCGAAAGAGGCTTTATTGATGACTTCGCCGTAAATAGTCAAGTTCGCGGGCCAGTTTTCCGATAGCGGAGCGGTGGCGAGCCGGGTCGTGGGGCACTCTTCCGCCGTCCCCTCGGTCCAGGTGTAGTAGAAATATACGGTGTTGTCCTTGACCACGATGCAGGGTTCCCCCGCGCCCCACTGGGATGTAGAGCCGGTGAACTTGATGATTTTGGCGGGAGCGCCGCCCCAGTCGCTGCCGTTCCACTTGTACCAGGGGCCTGTGGGGCTCTTGCTGCGGGCCACATAGCAGTGGTTGTAGGTACCGCCGTAGGCGCCGGGGGCACTGGTATATGCCATATAATACCAGCCGCCGAAATAGGCCGCGCCGGGGTCGCACACGCTCCACTGGTCCTCATCCCCCTCGGTGCCGAACAGGGCGTCGCGCTCTGCGCTCCAGGTCTTGCCGCCGTCGTCGCTGTGGAAATAGGCAAAGCAGTCCACAAAGTGGTAGCCGCCGCTGGCGTTGCCGCGCAGCTTGGCCTGGAAGTTTGCATTGGAGACCGCCCTGCCGTCTATGAACGACTCGGAGGAGGTGAGGCTCACCGTGCCGGCCCCGGAATAGAGGTAGAGGCCCACGCCGGCCGAGGCGCCCTCCATCAGCCACATATATTCGCCCGCTGCAAGCTTGTTGCCGTTGTCGGGGGCAAGGGTGTATTTGGCGCCGTCTGCGGATATTGCATCGGAAATGGCACGAGTGCCGATGGGGCTTGAAGCCACAGTGGCGGCGTAGCTTCCGGCCCACTTGTAGAGCTTGAGGGTGCACTTGTCGGAGGTACCTGTGCCATAGATGCTTATCATCAGCCGTTTAAAAGCGTGCTGGGTATTGAAGTGCTGCGCAAGGGTCTTGCCCGAGGCCGGCTGCTGCGAGCGGGTGCCGACTTCCTGATAGGTGTAATCGGCGTATGTATTGTAGGTGCTCCCCTCCTTGGAGGTCCAGACATCCAGCGAGCCGTCTTCGTGGCGGATTATGCTGGGGCCGTAGCGGTAATTGTACGTTCCTTTGCTCTCAAAGAACACGGAGCCCGCTCCGGCGGCAGGCAAATCGCGCCCGTTCTGCACAATATTCACTTTCTGCGTGGCTATGTGCGGCTCACTGAATGTGATGGTGGCTGTGCGTTTGTCAAACGAGGCATTGCGCTGGGCGCCAATCCTGAACTCGGACTCGGAATAATCGCCGTTTCTGTTCACTTCCAGCCAGGAAGAATTCACATTGAAGGTATAATCCACATTCGACTCGGCAAACAGCGAGATGGCACTGCCGTCGTTGTCGAGGGTCATTTCTATGTCTGAAAGATCCAGATAGCGCTCAACGGCTGTCTGGCGCACGCTCACCTGGGTCGAGTAGTTACCTGCGGCAAACGTGATTGTAGCGGTGCGTTCATCGCCGTTGTTGGCTTCCACCGTGAAGGTGAGATTGTCGGTGCGCACCGCTTTGGTGGACGCTTGGTATACCCATTCAGCGCTTGAAGCGATACTATAGGTGATGTTCGTTTTGAGTTTTACGCTTATTCGACCGCCCGCGCTCGCCACGGTGTAGGACTTTCTCACGGGGGTAAGCACGGTATCTTCGGCAGGCTCCGGCTCGGGTTCCGGTTCGGGTTCCGGTTCGGGTTCCGGTTCAGGCTCAGGCTTTGCCGCCTTTAAGGTAATACGGGCCTTAACCGCCACGGAGCGGCCGCTGCCGTCGCCAGCCAGCACCAGAACCTCAGATGCGGAGGCCTCCGCCGCAGCGGTAATGGTGATGGTGCCCTGGGCAGTCACTTGTCCAAAGCCCTCGGAGCTGCCGGAAGCGGCGCCCGGGGTCACAACCGCGCTCCACTTGCTGCCGCACGCCACCTCAACCTCGGGATTGGCCGCACCTGTGATTTTATAGGAGAAGGTGACGCTGCCACCCGCCTCGAGAGTCACGTCGTCACCCTCGAGCATTATGGAGAAGGGCTGATATTTGGGAATCACTATGATGGCGCCGCCGCTGAGGGTGAATACCACCCGTGCCTCATCCTCTTCTACGCTTGTTATCAGATTTTTGTCGACACTGCCGAGCACCTGCCAGCTGCGGCCGCCGTCCACACTCACCGCAAGGGTGCCGTCTTGCACATCAAAGCAAGGCAGGGGAGATTCCGCACCGATTTCAATTTTATTGCCGGAGGCGTCTGCCAGCCATTCACCGCAGAGCATCCAGTAATATTTTCCATCAATACTGCCCACGGAGATGCCGGTCTGCTGATTATAGACGGTGACTTCGCCCGATTCGCGAAAGGTAGCCCTGAAGCCCACGACCTCGCCATCTTCCTCTATCGGAGAGAAGTCGGTGAGACTGTCGCCTTTCTTGATTGCGGAAACCATTTCACTGAGGCCCTCCGCATTGTCGCTGAGGGTAGCACACTCGCTCTGCAAAGCTTTAACTTGATTCTGCAGATCTTCGAATCTGGCACTGTAGTCGGTGCAGGAGGCGGCCACCGCAGCCACCAGAGAGAAAATCACAAAAAGGCGTTTCATATAGTTGGATTATCGGATGTAAACACTAGAGGTAAAAATTGCATCACTGCCCGCGATTTTTGAGCGCCTGCCGTACTATATCGTAATAAACAAACGGGCTTTCAGCGGTATCATCATTTATGTGGTATGAAGTCCAGCTATTGCGGACATCGGCAATTCCCCAGAAAATGGCGTCGCAGGTGTCGTCATAGGAGCCTATCACCATATATTCCTTAGCTCCGAGAACCCACTCCATACGCCTTTCCCACTCGGCGGCGTCCACTCTGTACCAGTCGGACTTGGGTACCCCGCCGTTGGGGCAAACAAAGCGCACCTTGCCGTCGCTGCTCTGGGAATAGTTGCGGTAACCCCAGCCGTCGGTCTTGGTGGGCGTGATGGGGTCATTCACCTGGCAGGTACCCACGTGGAACCGTTTGAGATAGTTGGTCTCGCTGTCTGGAGCCGCCGCAATCTGACCGGCATAGGTCGTACCCGGTGTAAACACCACCAGCATAGGGCGGTCGTCCCCGAAGCCGTAATGGTGATAAGATTCAAAATCCACCCAAGTGTTCCAGATGTATTCGGCAATATTATTCCAATATTTCAACCCCCAGGCAGCCGTGTTGCCGATAAAGAAGAAGAACTTCATCCCCTTCTCCGCACACACCAAGGCGATGTTCCGTATCTGTATCTGGGAGATGGGCCAGAGCTCGTTGCCGTCGCCGCCGTGAAGAGCGCTCTCCCCGTAGTCGTCCCACTGGCTGGGGTTGGTAAAATCAATGCTCACGATGTTGATGCCAGCCTCCTGTACCTTTGAAAGTATGCTGCGCACGTGTTCTATGTTGGTATAATCGTGGCTTATGGTCCAGCCGCTGTTTATCAGAAATTTGGTGCCGGTATTGAGGGCGCGACAGCAGGGCATCAGATGGCACACCGCATAGGGAGCGCCGGAATATTCTTCTTTTTTTGCCTGACAGATCTGCACCGATTCAGAAAAATTGCCTGCAGTGATCTTGACGGAGGCCGTTCGGGTGTGGTTGCCTTCGTTGGCATCCACCTCTATGGTGAGATAGTCGGTGCGGATAGCCTTGGTGGCTTTATGGCGGAGCCAGTTTGCGCTTGTGCTGACATTGTAGTTGACATTTGCCATCAGTCCCAAAGAGACCTCTCCCCCGCCGGCCTCCACATCTATCACCGATTTGAGGGGAACAAGAACTGTATCTTGCGGGGCCGGAGGATTATCCGATACGGTGAGGCGCATCTGGCGGGCCACCGTGCGGCCTGCTCCATCGCCGCAGAGCACCAGCAGACAGTCTGAGACAGAAGCCGACTCCGGCGCGGTGACGCTGATGGTGCCGCTGCATCCCTCGGGTGCAACGGCGGCGCTCCAGCCGCTGGGGGTCAGCACCTCGATTACTGGCTCAGAGCCCTCCGCAATGCCGCTGACGTTGTAGCTTACAGTGACCGTGGCGCCTGCGGCGATGGTGGTGTCGTCCCCTTCGAGGGTTATCGAAAGTGCATTGTACATCGGCACTGCAATCTCGGCACCGCCCGTAAACACAAACACCACGCGGTCGGCCTCCTTCCGCACCTCAGTGACAGTGTTCACGGAGCCTCCATCCACCTTGCTCCAGGAGATGCCGCCGTCCACGCTCACTTCAAGGGAGCTGTCCTCCACTCTGAACTGCGGCAGAAGCGCCTCCGCCCCTATCTCTATTTTGTTGCCGGAGGCGTCTCTCATCCAGTCGCCCCCTTGCGTCCAGTAATATTTCCCGTCGGAAACGCCCACGCCGATGCCGCTCCGCTGATTATATACGGTGACTGTAGCACCATCGAAGAAGGTGATTTCAAAGCCGGCCACGCCGCCATCCTCATCCACTACGGAGATGGATTCGACGGTTTTGCCGCTTTCTGCGGCAGAAATGATTTCCGAGATGCCCTGGACATTGCCATTGAGGGTCTTGCTCTGTTGCTCAAGGGCGGAAATCTGCTGCTGCAAGCTCTCGAGATGTGCCGACACGCCCGTGCAGGACACTGCCGCCAGGGCCAATAAAATCAGAATCGGATGTCTTGAAATAATTCCTTTCATCTATATGTAGCCTCGTTCAGAAGCCGTTGCCGCCATTGAAAAATTCCACACAGAATTACGGGAATCATTCCGCCGGACAGCCTCTATTTGTTTTGTCTGCTCTGCAACGCGTCGCGCACTATGTTGTAATAGGCGTACGGGTCGTCCATTGTCTCAACGTTCTTATGAGTGTGCATGCGACTCTTGGAGACGTCCGCAATGCCCCAGAAGATGGCGTCGCAAGTGTCGTCATAAGAGCCAAGCACCGCATATTCCTTGGCTGCGAGGGCCCACTCCACGCGGGCCTGCCACTCTGCGGCGTTGATTCTGTACCAGTCTGCCTGCGGCACACCGCCGTTGGGGCAGGCGAAGCGCACCTTGCCGTCGCTGCTGCCGGAGTAATTGCGATAGCCCCAGCCGTCGGTCTCGGTGGGGGTGATGGGTTCATTCACCTGGCAGGTGCCGATGCGGAACTTGCTCAGATAGCTTATCTCCTCCTCACTGGCGGAGGCCATCTGCTGCGCGAACGTTGTGCCCGGCAAGAACACCACCAGCATCGGGCGGTCGTCGCCGAATCCGTAGTGGCGATACGATTCGAAGTCAGCCCAGTTGTTCCAGATATACTCGGCGATTATGTTCCAGTATTTCAACCCCCAGTGGGCGGTGTTGCCAATGAAGAAGTAGAACTCCATCCCCAACTCGGCCGTGACCAGCGCTATGTTGTCTATCTGTTTCTTGCTCTCTGGCCAGAGTTCGTTGCCGTCGCCGCCGTGAAGGCCGCTCTGCCCCGCGTCGTCCCACTGGCTGGGGTTGGTGAAGTCGATGCTCACGGTGTTGATGCCCGCCTCCTTCACCTGTGTGAGGATGCTGCGCACGTGCTCTATCTTGGTATAATCGTGATTTGTAATCCACTCGCCGTTGATGAGGAACTTGGTGCCGCGGTTATATACACGGCAGCAAGGCATCAGATGGCACACCGGCACGGGCCCCTCCTCCTCGGGCTCCACCTGAGGTTCGGGTTCTTTGTTGCAGGACACTGCCGTCAGGGCCAAAATCGCCCAGAAGGCTGCCATAAAGCGGATAGTTGCGGATTTCATGGTTTTGTCAAGTTTAGGTTATTTGTTAGCAAAGTTATCACAATTTATGTTTGTGCAAATCATTTTCATACATTTGCCGCAATGAAAAACGAGTTGTATACCCTTCTGGAGCAGCGTCTGGTGCTGCTTGACGGCGCCACCGGCACTATGGTGCAGACGCTGGGCCTCGGCGAGAGCGACTACCGCGGCCGCGAATTCCTGACCTGGAGATGCCCCCTGAAGGGATGCATGGACCTGTTGTGCCTCACCGCCCCCCGCACGGTGGCCGGCATCCACCGCGCCTATCTTGAGGCCGGGGCCGACATCATCACCACCAACTCATTCAGCGCCAACGCAATATCTCTGCAGGAATACGGGCTGCAAGATTATGCCTACCGCATTGCCCGCGCCGCTGCCGAGATTGCCAGAGGGGAGGCCGACGCCTTCTCCGCCCCCGGCGCCCCCCGTTTTGTGGCGGGGAGCATGGGTCCCACATCCAAGACCGCCTCTATGTCGGCCTCGGTGGGCGACAGCGCCGCGCGCGATGTCACATTCTCCCAATTGGAGAGCGCCTACTACGACCAGGCCCGCGGCCTTGCCGACGGCGGGGCGGATGTATTTTTGCTTGAAACGATCTTTGACACCCTCAACGCCAAGGCGGCCATATTCGCAATCGAGAGGCTGCGGCGCGAGACGGGGCGCGAAATCCCGCTGATGCTCTCCGTGACGGTCTCCGAGAAGGGGGGGCGCACCCTCTCTGGGCAGTCGATAGAGGCCTTCTGGTGCTCGGTGGCGCACGCCCGGCCGCTCAGCGTGGGCATCAACTGCTCATTCGGCGCCCGGCAGATGCTGCCCCATCTTGAGCGGCTCTCAAAGGTGGCCGACACATTTGTCAGCGTCCACCCCAACGCCGGCCTGCCAAACATCGCGGGAGGTTACGACGAGACTCCGGAGAGTTTTGCCGCCGCCATGGAGACCATCGTGAGCCGCTCCCTTGCAAACATAATAGGCGGCTGCTGCGGCACCACCCCCGAATTCATAGCCTCCCTGGCTCCTCTCAAAGAGAAATATACCCCCCGGCCGCTCCCCTCCCCCGGGCACGAGACAGCGGTTTGCGGCCTGGAGACGCTCCGCATAGTGCCCGAGGTCAACTTCGTGAACATCGGGGAGCGCACCAATGTGGCGGGCAGCGCCAAATTCGCCCGGATGATACGGGAAGGGGATTTTGCCGGCGCCATGACAGTGGCCCGCAACCAGGTGGAGGCGGGTGCGCAGATAATAGATGTATGCATGGACGCCTCGCTGCTGGATTCCGCAGCGGCGATGCGCACCTTTCTGAACATGGCCGCCGGCGAGGCGGAAATCGCCCGCGTGCCGGTGATGATAGATTCATCCGACTTTGAGACAATCAAAGCGGGGCTGGAGTGCTGCCAGGGCAAGTCCATAGTGAACTCCATCTCACTCAAGGAGGGGGAGGAGGAGTTCCTCAGGCGGGCCGCCCTCATCCGCTCCTACGGCGCCGCGGCGGTGGTGATGCTCTTTGACGAGAAAGGGCAGGCCACCAGCTTCCCCCGCAAGAGGGAGGTGGCGGAGCGCTGCTACAACCTCCTGGTGCAGAACGGCTTCCCCGCAGAAGATATAATATTCGACCCGAACATACTGTCGGTAGCCACAGGCATCGCGGAGCACGACACCTACGCTCTGGCCTTTCTGCAGGCGACCCGCTGGATAAAGGAGAACCTGCCCCACGCCAAAGTCTCGGGCGGCGTCTCCAACCTCTCATTTGCCTTCCGCGGCAACAACGCGGTGCGCGAGGCGATGCACTCGGCATTCCTCTACCACGCCCGCCTGGCCGGGATGGACATGGGCATAGTTAATCCGCAGATGCTCAAGGTCTATTCCGAGATTGAGCCGGAGCTGCTGGAGAGGGTCGAGGATGTGATTCTGTGCCGCCGCGACGATGCCGCGCAGCGCCTGGCCGACTACGCCTCCAAGGTGAAGAATGACGCCCCGCAGCAGGCGGTGCACGAGAGCGACTGGCGATGCGGCGGCGTGCAGGAGCGCATCGACCGCGCCATGATGCGCGGCATCCCCGATTTCATAGAGGCCGACTGTCTGGAGGCTCTACAAACCCTGGGCAGCCCCATCGCCGTGATAGACAAGGTGATGATGCCCGCGATGGAACATGTGGGCGCCCTGTTCGGCGAGGGCAAGATGTTCCTGCCGCAGGTGGTCAAGACCGCCTCGGTGATGAAGCGGGGCGTGGCCGCCCTGGAGCCCTACATAAGCGCCGGCAGCGGCAGCCGGGAGGGCCGCAGCGCCGCAAAAGTGGTGATAGCCACCGTCAAGGGGGACATCCACGACATCGGCAAGAACATAGTGTCGGTGGTGATGGCCTGCAACGGCTGCGAAATCATCGACCTCGGGGTCATGGTGGAGCCGGAGCGCATTGTGGAGGCGGTGCAGAGAGAGAATGCCGGCTTCGTGTGCCTCAGCGGCCTGATAACCCCCTCGCTGGAGCAGATGATAAACGTGTGCCGAGCCCTGCGCGATGCGGGCATCAGCATCCCCGTGATTGTGGGAGGCGCCACCACCAGCCCTATGCACACCGCCGTGAAAATGGCCCCCGAATATGAGGGGCTTGTGGTGCAGTCGTCCGACGCCAGCCGCAACGTCCAGATAATAAGCGCCCTCAGCGGAGCGGCCGCCAAGGTGTTCGAGGCAGAGGAACGCGCCCGCCAAAGGCAGCTGCGCGAGCTATATCGCGCCGGCTGCGACCGCCGCAGGCTGCTGCCTTACGACGAAAGGCTCGCCGCCGCAGCGGCTTTGCGGCCGCAGAGTCCCGCCCCAGCCCAGCAGCAGTGCGGCATCCGCTATTTTGACCATTACAGCATATCGCTTGCAGCGAGGAATATCGATTGGGAGTGCTTCTATGCCGAGTGGGGTGTTAAAGATGCCGAATCGCGGCAGCAATTGCATTCCGATGCCCTGCAGATGCTCTCCAGACTCGAGAATATACTTGACCTGCAGGGAGTTGCGGGCCGCTTCCCGGTGGAAGTAATCGGCGATGACATATTCGTGCAGGGGATCCGCCTGCCGATGCTGCGCTGCCAGAGCGAAGGGGAGGAGAACCTCTCGGTGGCCGACTTTGCCGCCGCGGCGGGCAGCGTGGAGCTCTTTGCTGTGAGCGCGGGAGTCGGACTGCAGCCCTTCTGCGAGAAGCTGCGCGGTGAGGGGGACCTATACGGGGCCTTTATGGCCAAGGTGGTCGCCGACCGGCTGTGCGAGGCCCTCGCCTGCGAGATTGTCCCCGCAGCAGACGGGGAGCGTCACGCATTCGGCTACCCCTCCTGCCCCGACCATTCGCTCAAAGAGCCGGTGTTCGACATACTCGACGTGCCCTCCCGCTGCAGTCTGCAGTTGACCGGCAGCTACATGATAGACCCCGCCGAGTCGCTCTGCGGCATAAATATTGCCGGGGCGCGCTACTTTGCCGTGGGCAGGATTTCGCAGGAGCAGCTGCAGGATTATGCGCAGCGCCGCGGCCTGAGCGCCGATGTCATCAGAACTTTGATTCCGAAGAATTTATGAAAGTATCCCAGATAATTGCCGAGGCCCTGAAGAGCGGCCGCACCCGGTTTGCATTCGAACTGCTCCCCCCGCTCAAGGGGGGCGGCGCCGAACCTCTCTACAACTGCATCGAGGCCCTGCTGCCCTTTGATCCCGCATATATCAACATAACCTGCCACCGCGAGGCCGTCTGCCAGAGCGTGCGCAGCGACGGCAGCGTGTCGCTCCACAGCGAGCGGCGACGCCCCGGCACGGTGGGCATCTCCGCCGCCATAGAGCGCAAATACGGCATTCCGGCCGTACCCCACCTCATCTGCGCCGGCGAATCCAAGTATTCCCTTGAGGACCAGCTGATAGACATGGACTTTCTGGGGCTGGAGAATCTGCTGGTGCTGCGGGGCGACCCGATGCCGGGCGAGAGCGTCTTCCGCCCCGAGAGCGACGGCTATCTGCACGCGGTGGACCTTGTGCATCAGGTGGCGGCGATGAACCGCGGGCAGCTGCTCTCCGGCGAGGCTGAGCACCGCACCTCATTCTCCATCGGAGTCGCTGGCTACCCCGAGACCCACAGCGAGGCCGCCGGAGCCGACGAGGACATCGTCCGTCTCAAAGAGAAGGTGGAGGCCGGAGCCGAGTATGTCATCACCCAGCTCTTCTACGACAATTCTCTGTTTTTCGATTTTGCGGAGCGCTGCCGCAAGGCGGGCATCGGCGTCCCCATAATTCCCGGCATCAAGCCGATGGTCTCACTCAGGCAGCTGGAGAGCCTCCCCGCGACCTTCGGATGCCGCATTCCGGAGCCTCTGGAGAGCGCTATGCGCTCCTGCGCAGGGGATGCCGCCGCAGTGCGAAGGGCGGGCCTCAAATGGTGCGCCGCACAGTGCCGCGAGCTCATCAGCGCGGGCGTCCCGGTGCTGCACTTCTTTCCCTACGGCAAACCCGACAGCGTGGCAGAAGTGCTGCGGGAGATTTTCTAAAACGCCCCGTCGCGGCCGCTATTTGAGCAGTCCGCTTAAGATGCAGCCCATCTTGCAGACCGCGTCCCAGAGCACCACACCCACCGACACGGAGACATTGAGCGAATGCTTGGTGCCCCCCTGCGGGATTTCGAGCGTGAGGTCGCACTCGTCAATGACCTCCTGCGCCACTCCGCTGACCTCGTTGCCGAACACAAAGGCGTAGCGCCTCCCGGCCTCGGGGCTAAAGTCCTGCAGCTTGGTAGAATCCTCCGTCTGCTCCACCCCCGCTATTATGTATCCGCTCTCCTTGAGACGGCGCACCGCCTCAAGGGCAGAAGCGCAGTGCTCCCAGTCCACGCTCATGTCGGCCCCGATCGCGCTCTTGTGCACCTCGGGCGAGGGAGGCGTGGCGCAGATGCCGCACAGGTAAACCTTCTCCACGCAGAAGGCGTCGCCGCTGCGCAGGGCGCTGCCCACATTGTGTCCGCTGCGGACATTGTCAAGTACCATAACAATAGGGGTTTTGGGGGCTTTCTTGAACTCTTCGACCCCAAAACGGCCCAACTCTGCATTGTGAAGTTTGCGAAACATTACTACCTTTGGCGAACTTTAATTTTCTGCAAAAGTATAAAAAGAAACAATGAAACAGGATCTCCAGATTGCCAGTCTGATCAAAAAGGAATTTGAACGGCAGAGCGAGGGCATAGAGCTTATCGCCAGTGAAAACTTTGTTTCCCGCCAGGTGCTGGAAGCTCTGGGCAGCGTGCTCACCAACAAATATGCGGAAGGCTACCCCGGCGCCCGTTACTACGGCGGATGCGAAGTGGTGGACCAGGTGGAGCAGCTTGCAATTGACCGTCTCTGCAAGCTCTTCGACGCCGAATATGCCAATGTGCAGCCCCACTCCGGCGCACAGGCCAACATGGCAGTGATGATGAGCTGCCTCAAGCCCGGCGACACCTTTATGGGTCTTGACCTTGCGCACGGCGGCCACCTGACTCACGGTTCCCCCGTGAACGTGTCGGGAATGCTTTACAACGCCGTCAGCTATCACCTCAATCAGGAGACCGGATATGTGGATTACGACGAGATGGAGCGCGTAGCCCGCGAGAATAAGCCCAAGCTGATCATCGGCGGCGCCAGCGCCTATTCCCGCGAATGGGACTGGGAGCGCATGCGCGCCCTCGCAGATGAGATCGGCGCCATCCTCTGGGTGGACATGGCTCACCCGGCAGGTCTCATCGCTGCACATCTGCTCAAGAACCCTGTGAAATACGCCCACATCGTCACCACCACCACCCACAAGACCCTGCGCGGTCCCCGCGGCGGCGCGGTGATTATCGGCAAGGACTTCGAGAACCCCTGGGGCATCACCACTCCCAAGGGAGTCGTCAAGACCATGGGGCAGATGATCAACTCATACGTATTCCCCGGTGTGCAGGGCGGCCCTCTGGAGCACTGCATCGCCGCCAAGGCTGTATCTTTCTACGAGGCTCTGCAGCCCGAATTCACCGACTATCAGAAGCAGGTGCGCGCCAACGCCCAGACAATGGCCCGCGAGTTCTCTTCCAGAGGCTATCAGATAGTCTCCGGCGGCACCGACAACCACCTTATGCTCATAGACCTGCGCAGCAAGTTCCCCGAGCTCACCGGCAAGCAGGCAGAGAAGGCTTTGGTGGCCGCAGCCATCACCGTCAACAAGAACATGGTGCCTTTTGACAGCCGCAGCCCCTTCCAGACCTCCGGCATCAGAATCGGCACCCCCGCCATCACCTCCCGCGGCCTCGCGGAGAAGGACATGCTCTGGATTGTGGACATGATAGACCAGGTTCTTTCTAAGCCCGACGACGAGAAGGTCATTGCCACCATCCGTCACAAGGTAACCTCCGCAATGAGCGGCCTGCCGTTAAATAACTGGTAGAATCGCTTGCACATAAGCAAATTATAATTATCTTTGCACGCTTTTAAACAATTTATAATCATTCAAACCAAATTTTTTGCAATATGTCAGAGTATTTATCAGCAGACAAAAAGCAAGAGATTTTCGCAAAATACGGGAAGTCTAATGTTGACACCGGCTCTGCAGAGAGTCAAGTTGCTTTGTTTTCCTACCGTATCGCTCACCTCACCGAGCATCTGAAACAGAACAAGAAGGACCACAACACACAGCGTGCCCTTCTCCGCCTGGTAGGTAAGAGACGTCAGACCCTTGATTACCTCAAGGAAATTGACATTGAAAGGTACAGAAATATCGTCAAGGAGCTCGGTCTCCGTCGATAGTATCAGCGATACAAAGGATTATTACGGGCTGCTGCGGGCATATCCAAGGCAGCCCTTATTTATAAGAACAAGATGAACGTTATCAACAAGCAGATCCTGCTTTCAGACGGCAGGACAATCGAAATCGAAACCGGCAGATTGGCGAAACAGGCTGATGGCAGCGCTGTAGTCAAGATGGGTGGCACTATGCTTCTTGCCACGGTTACAGCTGCAAAAGAGGTTAAGGAGGGGACTGACTTCATGCCCCTCACTGTCGATTACAAAGAGAAGTACTATTCAGCCGGCCGCTTCCCTGGCGGTTTTTTGAAAAGGGAAGGCAGATCTTCGGACTATGAGGTCCTCATTTCACGTCTTATCGACCGTCCCATCCGTCCCCTCTGGCCCGACGATTTCCACCTGGAGGTGTTCGTGAACGTATGGCTTATCTCTGCGGAGAAAGACATCCAGCCCGACGCTCTCGCAGGCCTCGCCGCTTCCTGCGCGCTGGCAACGTCCGACCTGCCCTTCGGCGGCCCTATCTCAGAGGTTCGCGTGGGCAGAATCAACGGGGAATTCAAGATCAACCCCACCTTCAGCGATATGGCGCACTGCGACCTCGACCTGATGGTTGCCGCCACTGAAGAGAACATTATGATGGTAGAGGGTGAGATGAACGAGGTCAGCGAGCACGACATGCTCGAGGCCATCAAGTTCGCCCACGAAGAGATAAAGAAGCACTGCCGCGTGCAGAAGGAGCTCATGAAGGAGCTCGGCACATTCGACGTCAAGCGCGACTATCCGCACGACGCCGAGGACGAGGCTCTGCAGCAGGCCGTGCACGAGGCATGCTACGACAAGTGCCTGGCACTGGCAAAGGCCGCAAAGCCCAAGCACGAGCGTGAGGACGGCTTCAACGCCATCCGCGACGAATTCCTGGCAACCATTCCCGAGGAGGAGCTGGAAGAGAAGACCCCTCTGGTGAACCGCTACTTCGGCCACGAGCAGAAGGAGGCGATGCGCAACATGATTCTGGACGAAGGCCTGCGCCTTGACGGCCGCAAGACCAATGAGGTGCGCCCCATCTGGTGCGCTGTGGACTATCTGCCCTGCGCACACGGTTCGGCAATCTTCACCCGCGGCGAGACCCAGTCGCTGGCAACGGTGACTCTGGGCACCAAGATGGATATGAAGGAGATGGACGAGGTGCTCATCCAGGACGACCAGCAGTTCGTGCTGCACTACAATTTCCCTCCGTTCGCAACCGGCGAGGCCAAGAGCCAGCGCGGTGTAGGACGCCGCGAAATCGGCCACGGCAACCTGGCGATGCGAGCCCTCAAGCCCGTTGTGCCCACAATGCCCGAGAATCCCTACGCAGTGCGCGTGGTTTCCGATATTCTGGAGTCCAACGGCTCCTCTTCAATGGCATCTGTCTGCGGCGGCTGCCTGGCGCTCATGGACGCCGGCGTGCAGATCAAGAAACCCGTTGCAGGTGTTGCGATGGGTCTCATCACCGATGAGAAGGACCCCAACAACCGCTACGCAATCCTCACCGACATCCTGGGCGACGAAGACCACCTGGGAGATATGGACTTCAAGGTGACAGGTACCGCAGACGGCATCACCGCCACCCAGATGGACATCAAGGTGGACGGCCTCAGCTACGACGTCCTGGAGAAGGCGCTGGAGCAGGCACGTCAGGGCCGCATGCACATCATGGGCGAGATGCTCAAGACCATCGACAAGCCCCGCGAGGATTACAAGCCGTTTGTGCCCCGCATCAAGAGCTTTGAGGTGGACAAGGAGTTCATCGGTGCCATCATCGGCAAGGGCGGCGAGACCATCCAGAAGATTCAGGCCGAGACCGGTGCAGTCGTCAATATCGACGAAGTCGACGGCAAAGGCATCGTGGACATCGCAACCAACGATGCAGAGGCTATGCAGAAGGCATACGACTGGATCATGGGCATCTGCGCAGTTCCCGAGGTCGGCCAGATTTACCACGGCAAGGTCACTTCAGTGCTGGAGTTCGGTGCATTTGTGGAGATACTTCCCGGCAAGGAAGGTCTGCTGCACATCAGCGAGCTTGACTGGTGCAAGACCGAGAAGGTGGAAGATGTCGTAAATGTCGGCGACGAGCTGGACGTGAAGCTGCTTGAGGTCGATGCCAAGAGCGGCAAGCTGCGTCTTTCGCGCCGTGCGCTGATTCCCCAGCCCGAAGGGTATGTAGAGCCGGTACGCCGTCCCCGCCCCAGTTCAGACCGTGACAGGCGCGACGACCGCCGCGGTGGCGACCGCCGTGACCGTCGCGACGGAGATCGTCGCGGAGGCGAGCGCCACGACAGGCGCGACGGCGAGAGACGCGAGTTCCACGAGCGGCGTCCCCGCCCCGAGAATAGCGAGGAATAGAAAAAAAGCGGCCTTCGGGCCGCTTTTTTAGTTTAGTGTGTAGAGATTAGCGATACTCTACACTCTCTAGACCATGCCGGAAAAGCCCATAAACGCCAGCGCCATGATGCCGGCGGTGATGAGGGCGATGGGGATGCCGCGGAAAGGCTGCGGCACATCGGCAGTCTCCAGCTGCTCGCGGATAGCCGCAAACAGCGTTATTGCCAGGCCGAAGCCGATGGCTGAAGCGGCGGCAAAAATCACCGACTCGCCCAGATTGAGCATATGCATCTCGCCGCCGAAGCCGAACTGCTTCTGCACCACCATCAGAGCCACGCCAAGCACGCAGCAGTTGGTGGTGATAAGGGGCAGGAAGATGCCCAGCGACTGATACAGCGCGGGACTCGTCTTCTTGAGAATAGTCTCCACCATCTGCACCAGGCCGGCGATGACCAGAATAAATGTCACCGTCTGCATATAAACTATATTGCACGGCACAAGTATGTAATACTGCACCAGCCATGTAACGCAGGTAGAGAGGGCCATCACGAAAGTCACCGCCAGCGACATGCCCACGGCTGTGTTCACATTCTTGCTGACGCCCAAAAAAGGGCAGATTCCCAAGAACTGGGACAACACGATATTATTGACGAATATCGCCGAAATAAGTATCAAAAATATAGTCATAGCCTAGCTCCTCTTTCCGGTAAGTTTGTTGAACAAAGCCATCAGCATACCCAGCACCAGGAACGCGCCCGGGGCAAGCACAAACATCAGAATGCCGTCTCCGGGCAGGAAGTGCATCCCGAAGAATGTACCGCTGCCTAGAATCTCCCTGATAAGGCCGATGACGGTGAGCGACAGCGTAAAGCCCAATCCTATGCCGAAGCCGTCGCAGGCAGAATCGCCCACACTGTTCTTGTTGGCGAAAGCCTCTGCGCGGCCCAATACGATGCAGTTGACCACGATCAGCGGTATATACAGTCCCAGAGTGTCATACAGCGAGGGGACATAAGCTTGCATCAGCAGCTGGATGATGGTCACGAAGGCCGAAATGATCACGATATAGGCGGGGATGCGCACCTTGTCGGGTATGTAGCGCGCCATCGCGGAAATCCCGATGTTGGAGAGGGTCAGCACCACCATTGTGGCCAGACCCATACCCATGCCGTTGATGGCCGATGTGGTGGTGCCCAGCGTAGGGCACATTCCCAGCACCAGCGCAAAGGTAGGGTTGTCCTTTATAATGCCTTTCTTGACAAGATCGAATTTATTCATCAATGCCTCCTTCGCCGTCCTGCGGCTCCTGCTCTGCGGCGGTAGAGCCCGTCACAGCGAGATAAACTTTATATGCCTTTGCCACTGCCGCCGTAAATGCGCGGGAAGTGATGGTAGAGGCGGTTATGGCGTCCACATCGCCGCCGTCCTTGGTCACAGCCAGATTGAACTCTGCGGGGTTCTTGCCGGCAAACTGAGTGCGGAAAGCCCCTTCGTTCTCTGTGATTTTGGCTCCCAGGCCGGGAGTCTCGCTGTGGCTGATCACTGCGGTGGAGCAAATGCAGCCTGCGGCGTCAAAGCCCACCATCAGATTCACGATGCCGCCGAAACCCACCTGAGAAGTCTCTATTGCATAACCCACTACGCTGTCGGCAGCCATTGCCTTGTGCACGGCGAACTGCTCGTCGTCCAGGGTCACCGTGGTGTCCACGGGCTCTCCCTCGAATGCAGGGACAACCTGTGCAATGGCCTGCGCCGTCTTGTTGCGGTTGACCTCGGCAATCTTGTTTTCCGTGAGGGAATTCACCACTGCCAGCAGCAGCGCGCACACCAGGCAGATGCCGCCCAGCGACAACAACATGTTTTTAAGTGTCGATTCCATTCTGCGCCCCTCCTTATGCGGCAAACCGTTTGGGTTTGCAATATTTATTGATTAGCGGAGTCACCATATTGCCTACGAGAATGGCAAATGAGACGCCCTCGGGATAAGAGCCGAAGTAGCGGATAAGCACCGTCACAAGGCCGATGAGCGCACCGTATATCAGCATTCCCTTCTCTGTCATAGGGCTGGTGACATAATCGGTGGCCATGAAAATGGCGCCCAGCAGCAGACCGCCGCTGAACACGTTGAACACGGGACCGGTGAAGCGGGCCGGGTCGGCAATGGAGAATATGCTTGTGAGCACCACCACAGTGCCGATGATGGCCACGGGGATGTGCCAGCGGATGACCTTCTTGCAGAGAAGATATACCATGCCGGCCAGGAGCGCCAGTGCGGAAATCTCGCCTACCGAGCCGCCTGCGCGGGCAAAGAGCATGTTCCAGCCACTCAGGTTGCTGTCGGAGACTATCTGGCTGGCGGGAATGCCGGCCCTTAGTCCCTCGTTGATCTGCGCCAGAGGGGTTGCGCCGCTAAAGGCGTCAGCCCCAAGCCAGCCGTTGGGAGCGCCCCAGGTGGTCATAATCGCGGGGAAGGAGACCAGCAGAAACACGCGGCCGAATATGGCGGGGTTGAAGATATTCTGTCCGAGTCCGCCGAAGCACATCTTGGCCACGGCGATGGCTGCGATGCCGCCCATAAAGGCAATCCACCAGGGGGCTGCCGGGGGCAGGTTCAGCGCCAGGAGCACGCCCGTGAGCACAGTGGCCTGCACGCAGGGGATTTCGCGCCCCATCAGATATTTTTCGATGAGAAATTCACAAAGCACGCACGTCGCAACGCTCACCGCAAGCAGCAGCAGGCAGTTCCACCCGTAGAAGAGGAGCGAAACCAGCACCGTCGGCGCCAGCGCAATGAGCACGTCGTTCATCAGAACCTTTGTGGTGACAGGGTTCTGAATGTGCGGAGAAAGAGAAACTGTAAGTCTTGCCATAATCTATTTACTGCTTTTTGGCTCTCGCACGGATTATTTTCATTACATCTGCCTTGCCGGTGCGCACAATGTCCAGCAGAGGGATATGCGCGGGGCAGGTCGACTGGCAGCAGCCGCACTCGATGCAGTCGTACACGCGGTTGGCCTCCAGGGCGGCGACATCGCCTGTGCGGCCGTAGCGGTTGAGCAGCCAGGGCTCCAGCCCCATGGGGCAGGCGGCGGCGCAACGGGCACAGCGGATGCAGGCGCTCTCTGTGTCGCGGCCGGTCTGCTCTGCGGTGAGCATCAGCAGGCAGGAGGTGCCTTTCTGGGTGGTGGCATCGAGATTGGCGATGGCCTTGCCCATCATCGGACCGCCGGAAATCACCTTCACGGCGCTCTCGGGCAGACCGCCCGCCGCCTCAATTATGGCAGAGATGGGGGTTCCGATGCGCACCTTGAAGTTGCGGGGACGCTGCAGGCATTCTCCGGTCACTGTAAGCACCCTCTCGACGAGAGGGCGGTTCTTCTGCACCGCCTGATATACGGCAAAGGCGGTGGCGACATTCTGCACCACGCAGCCGGTATCTATAGGCAGGGCGCCGCTGGGGACGCGACGGCCGGTAACGGCGTCGATGAGCTGCTTCTCACCCCCCTGCGGGTATTTCTTCTTGAGCATCATGACATCGAGGCCCACATACCGCAGCGACGCCTCGCTGATGGCAGAGAAGGCCTCGGGCTTGTTCTCTTCGATTGCAATCACTATGCTGTCCACGCCAAGTACGCGCGCCATTATGCGGGCGCCCAGAACCACCTCGTGCGGATGTTCGCGCATCAGACGGTCGTCGGCGGTGACATAAGGCTCGCACTCTACGCCGTTGATGATGAGGATGTCGGCCTTTTTGCCCTTGGGCGGGGCAAGTTTGATGTGGGTCGGGAAAGTGGCGCCGCCCATGCCCACGATGCCGGCATTCTTGATTTTCTCCAGCAGATCCTCCGGGGCGCCCTTGATTTCGCGCTCCAGACGGTCGGAATTGAAGATGCCATCTTCATATTCGTCCCCCTCCACATCTATGCAGACGTGCATCACCTTGTTGCCGATGATGTCGGCGCGCGGCTCCACGGCCGTCACTGTGCCGCTCACGGAAGAGTGCACATAGCCCGACATGAATCCGGTCGGGGTGCCTATCACGGTGCCGACCTTGACCTTGTCGCCCTTGGCCACAACGGGAGTCGCGGGGGCTCCCAGGTGCTGCGCCATCGATATGGCCACCTTGGCGGGCAGGGGGAATGTTTCAATGGCCGCCGTGGCGGCTATCTTGTGGTCGTCCCAGTGGACGCCTCCCATTTTAAAGGTTCTATATCTCATTAGGATACTCCTCCACTAAACAAATCGAGTTCAATGACATCGTCGCGGTCGTCGGCAGGCGCGGCGCTCTTTGCAGGTTTCTTGCGGGGGGCGCGGCGCTTTGCAGGTGCAGCGCTCTCGGAGAGGTTACCGGCCTCGGCCTCATCCCCGGCAGCCTTCTTGGCAGTGCGCCTTGCAGGCTTTGCCGCAGGCACTTCTGCCTTGGGAGTTTCTGCGGGCTCTGCAGGTTCCTCTGCCTTGGGAGCTTCCGCGCTCTTTGCGGGTGCCTCAGCCTTGGGAACTTCTGCCTTAGGAGCCTCAGCGGACTTTACAGGTGCCTCTGACGCAGGACTCTTGGGAGCTGCGGGCTTTACAGGCTCTGCCGGCTTCGGGGCCTTGGCAGGCTCCTCTACCTTGGGAGCTTCAGCCTTAGGATCCTCCGGCTTCGGAGCCTCAGCAGGCTTTACAGGAGCCTCCGCCTTCGGTGCCTCGGCGCTCTTGGCCGCAGCGGGAGAGGGACTCACGGCAGCGGCGCTCTTGGCCGCAGCCGTACCGGCAGCAGGAGCAGCGGGAGCGGCCTTCTTCACGGGGAAGTTGAACTTATGGATGGCTCCGGTGGGGCACTCGTCCACGCACTTGGTGCACAGACGGCACTTGTCAGCATCGATGTATGCCAGATTATTTTCCACCGTGATGGCCTCGTGAGTGCAAACCTTGGCGCACTTGCCGCAGCCTATGCAGGCCGCCGAACAAGCCTTGCGGGCAATGGCGCCCTTGTCCTTGCTGCTGCAGAGAACCACCACCTTGAGGCCGCGGGGGCCTTTGGGCCTGAGCTCGATGATGCCCTTGGGGCAAGCCTTGGAGCAGGCTCCGCAGCCGGTACACTTGCTCTCGTCTACCACCGGCAGCCCCGTTTCGGGGTCCATCGCAATGGCGCCGAACTTGCACACGCGGGTGCAGTCGCCGCAACCCAGGCAGCCATACGCGCAGGCGGTGTCGCCGCTGTAGAGGGCCGCCTTGACCTTGCAGGAGGGGTATCCCTCGTAGTTTGTGGTCTTGGGACGGTTTGCGCACGTTCCGTTACACTTTACCACGGCCACCTTGGGGGCCTGTGCAATCACCGTCTTGCCCAGAATGGCGGCAATCTTGCTCATTGTCTCGCTGCCTCCAACGGGGCAGAGGGCGCTGCCCAGGTCGTCCATGGCCACCAGCTTTGTGGCGAAATCGCGACAGCCGGCAGAGCCGCAGCCGCCGCAATTGGCGCCGGGGAGAGCAGCCTCCACATCGTCGATGCGGGGGTCCTCCTCCACTTTGAACTTCTTGGCCACGACAAAAAGGATTGCCGAAACCAGCAACCCGATCGCAGTGAGAATGATTACAGTAATAATTATCGGATTCACACCTATTAAGTTATAGTTCTATAGTAAAGTAAAAGTCTTTGTCCAATTTATCACGAAATATAGCAATAATTACATAATAAACCGCAACGGCCGCCAAAGAAAAAAGCCCCACGTAGAGCTGCTCTATCTTGAGGGCGGAGAATATCATCAGTGCCGCCAGAAGCACCAGCAGAGGAACTCCGTAGGCGATGACGGTGGCCTTCATCCCGAGCTTGGAGGAGAGCACCAGCTTTACGCTGTCTCCAACCTTGAGGTCGGATGCGGCGGTGGCGAGTGTCTGGGGCACAACCACTGTGCGCACCTGCTCTTCGGAGGCTCCGCACACCCCTTTGGCGTGGCAGGCGGCGCAGGCGGACTTGCTCACGATCTCCACGCCGATGCTGTCGGCGTCAATCTCCACGATGCGCCCCTCGTGCTCTATTTTTGAAGGCATCCTGCTCATACCGTTATTCGGCCTTGATTATGCGTCCGTTTATGCTCCCCACCGCCAGCTGGGTGGAGAAGAACAGCAGCCGGTGGCTGTCGTCGCCGCTCAGCCACAGATACACCGGAGAGAGCTTGTCGTCGTCAGAATTGGAGATGGCCACCACGCTCTCCTTGCTCAGGTTCTCGTTCCCTTTTCTGGGGACTATCTTCAGGCAGAACTTGTCGGCCTGCAGCTCCCCCATCTCGCGGCTCTTCTTGAGCTCGGTGGTCTCGTATGTCACATACACGTCGTCCATATTGCGGTCGAGGGCGATGACAAATTGCAACTTGCCCCCCTTCTTCACCGCATCGAGGTCGGCAGCGCGCAGGGCATAGAGCACCGTGATCACGTCGTAGATGGGGCGGTCGGCCTTCATCACCGTGTCGCGAGGGCCGCGGGTACTCTTGTCCACGTGGGCGTTGAGGGTGCGGCCGCCGTCGCTCCAGGTGTAGAGGTTCTTGGCCCAATAGTCACCCTCGGTCTGCTCCCGCTTGAAGAGCAGTGGCTCCAGGGTACCGGCGGCAAAGCGGCTGTCGTAAGAATAATTCACCTTTACCAGGTTTTTGATGAAGTCGCTGGTGCCGCCGCTGGTCTGCAGGCGGAAGCAGGGGATGCCGTTGTAGGTCTCCTCGCTCAGAGAGACGTTGAGCGTGGCGATGTCGGCATTGATGAAACCCCACTTGTAGTGTATCTTGTAGGAAATGCGCTCGCCCCCCTTGAAAGGGGGATTCCCGGCCGCCGCCGTATGGCAGAACAGCACCGGGAAAAACAGGAGCGCCAACAGAAATCTAGAATGCTTCATTGTCAAAATCATAATTTGCGGAGGAACCATTCAAATTTGACTCCACATTCTCATACTCTATTTCGGTGTCGGAGCCGGAATACATATCGCCGGCATCCACAAAGCGGGCTTCGTCCTTTATGAAGCGCATCTCCACATCCTTGGTCTCGCCGTTGCGGTGCTTGGCAATGATGAGCTCGGTGTAGCCGGGATAAGTCTCCGGCCCCTCCACCCCGAGGAATTCGGGACGGTGGATGAACATCACTATGTCGGCATCCTGCTCGATGGCGCCCGACTCGCGCAAGTCGCTGAGCTGCGGGCGCTTGTTGCCGCCGCGGTTTTCCACCGCACGGCTCAGCTGCGAGAGGGCTATGATGGGAATGTTGAGCTCTTTGGCAATCGCCTTTAGGCTGCGGGAGATGGAGGAGACCTCCTGCTCGCGCATTCCGCGCAGTTCGGGCGGGCCTGTCATCAGCTGCAGATAGTCTATTATTATGAGCTGCACGTGGTGGGTGTGCACCAGACGGCGCGCCTTGGCCCTGAACTCGTAAATCGAGAGGGCGGAGGTGTCGTCTATCCACATCGGGGCGCGGGAGAGACGGGTGATGCGCTCGTTGAGCGTGTTCCAATCCTCCGGGTCGCGGAACTTCTTGGCACCCCATATCTTGCTGCTCTCCAGACCGGTCTCGCCCACCAGCACGCGCTTGATGAGCTGCGTCTCGCTCATCTCGAGGGAGAAGAGCGCCACCGGAATGTTGTGGTCCACAGCCATGTTGCGCGCCATCGTGAGCACGAAGGCGGTCTTACCCACAGAGGGTCGGGCAGCTATGATTATAAGGTCCGACTTCTGCCAGCCGTAGGTCACGGCATCTATGCCGCGGTAGCCGCTGGGGACTCCCGACAGGCCGTCGGTGCGGTCCTGGCCCGACTGAATCTCGTCTATCGCGCGGCTCAGCACAGAGCTCACCGGCGACGTGTCGTGCCGCATGTTGTTGTCGGTCAGCTCAAAAATCTCCTGCTCGGCCGTGTGCAGCAAGTCATCTACGGTGAGGGTGTCCTCAAACGCGTTCTTCTGTATATTATAGGAGATGGCTATCAGCTCGCGCTGGATATACTTCTGCAGGAGAATCTTGCAGTGGTACTCCGTGTTGGCGGCGGCGCTGATGCGCATTGTGATTTCGCTCAGATAGGCGGCGCCTCCCACCTCCTCCAGCTGTCCCTTGCGGGAAAGCTCGTCGGCAACCGTGAGGATGTCCACCGGGTCGGTGCGCGAGGCGATGTCGCGGATGGCCTCGAAAATCCTGCGGTTGCTCTCTTTATAGAAACATTTCTCGTTGAGCTGGTCCAGAACATCCGAGACCACATCGCTCTCGAGCATCATGGCGGCAAGAACCGCCTCCTCGATCTCTATCGCCTGAGGCGGTTTGCGTCCGCTCTCAGCAGAAATCTGGGAGACTTCCGCACGCTGTTTCTGTTTCTTTGCGGCAGGCACGGATTATTCCTCCGTCTTGTAGTCTTCTTTGTATTCGGGGTTGACAAGGATGCGTCCGCAATACTCGCAGACGATTATCTTCTTGCCTTGCATCACATCCAGCTTGCGCTGCGGGGGAATCTGGTTGAAGCAGCCGCCGCACGCCTCCCTCTCGATGGGGACCACTGCGAGGTGGTTCTTTGCGGCGCCGCGCACCCGCTCGTATGCCACGAGGATGCGTTCGTCAAGCTTCTTCTCCAGCTCGGTCTTTTCTGCCTGCAGCTTCTCCTCTGCAGCGGCGGTCTCCTCGATGATGGTCTCAAGCTCCTTCTTCTTCTCTGCGAGGTTGGCCTCAAAGATTGCCAGACGGCCCTTAGTCGCCTCTATCAGATTCTTCTGATCTGTCAGATTGCGCTCGCACTCGCCGATGCGCTTCTCGCACACCTGCTGCTCCAGACTCTGGTACTCGATTTCCTTGCCGAGAGACTCGTATTCGCGGTTGTTCTTGACGTTGTCCTGCTGCTTGGTGTACTTCTCGATGAGCATGCCGGCCTCGGCTATGGAGTGGCGATACTCCGACTGCTTGGCAGAAAGGGCCTCGATTTCCGCCTCGGCATTGGAGATGCGGGTCTTGAGCCCCTCGACCTCGTCTTCCATATCCTGCACCTCAAGGGGGAGTTCACCTCTCTGGAGGTGTATCTTGTCGATAGCCATATCCTTGAGCTGTATCTGGTAGAGAGTGCGCAGCTTCTCGTCCATAGAGATTCCGTCGGAAGCGGAAGACTCCACCTGTGCCACGGAGACGAAAGTTTCCCTTTCGTCGATAGGGGTAACTAATGCCTTTTTCTTTGTTGTTGCCATAAGCGGATATCAAAAGTAATGTATTGGATTAAAGTCTTTTTCTGTGCGTAAGGGCGCAAATGTACTGATTTTTTCACTAAGAAGCGAAAATAGTTTGTCAACTATGTCAATTTCGCTCTCAAAATGGCCTATATCAAGCACTAAGAAGTTTTTCTCAGTGAAAAACTGATGGTAGCTCAAATCACCGCAGATATAGGCGTCGGCGCCGCTTGCAAGGGCATCCTCCAGCATGGAGCCGCCGCTGCCGCTGCACAGCGCAACCTTCTGCACCGGACCCTCAGTCGGGGCGGAAGTGCGCACCATTTTCAGCGCAAACTGCTTCTTGACGAATCCTATAAACTCCCCGGCCCCCATCGGACGCTCCAAAAAGCCCGTGAGGCCAAAGCCGTCCTCGCTCAGAATGGCGCGCCGCCGCAGCCCCAGGCGGTCCGCCATGAGGTCGTTGACCCCGCCGGCGGCCTTGTCGGCATTGGTGTGGGCGGAGTATATCACGATGTCGTGCTTTATGGCAAGGGTGATTATCGAGCCCAGGAACGTGTCGGCATTTATTTTCTTGATGCCGTGAAAAATGAGCGGATGGTGGGTCACTATCATGTCCGCCCCGCGGCGGACGGCCTCCTGCACAAGAGCCGGTGTGCAGTCAAAGCCCACCAGCACCCCGTGGACCTCTTGGTCGGGGCTGCCGATGCAAAAGCCGGGGTTGTCCCAGCCGGCAGCGGTGCTGACGGGGGCGAAATCCTCTATTATGCGGGCAACTTCAGATGCTTTCATAACCCTCTACATCTGGTCGCGGACCTCAACCAGTATGTCGCGGACCCCTTTGAGGCGCATTGCGACATCGGTGCGGCTGTCCCCTTTGGCACCTGTCTTCATCAATTTTCCGGCCCCCTCGAGCGTCATCCCCTGCTCCTTGATGTAGAAGTGCAGCTTCTTGAACACCTCCACGTCGGCGGGGGAGAAGAGGCGGTTGCCCTTCTTGTTGCGCATCGGATTCACCAGTTCGGGGTATGTGTTTGCCCAGAAACGTACCAGAGAAGTGCTCTCTCCCAGTATGGAGGCCACTTCGCCGATTGTATAACAAACTTTTTCCATATCTCTGTGTATTTGTTTCTAATCCAGCGACTGCCCGGTGGTGCCTGCCACCAGCAGCATTTCTGCATAAACCGAGGGGCTCACTGCGGCGAAGAAGTAGTTCACCGGGTCCACCGCCCTGCCCCCCTTCTGCACCTCATAGTGCAGGCAGGCGGTGAAAGAGGCGCCGCTGCTACCCACCTTGCCGATGACGCCGCCGCGCTCCACCCTCCGGCCGATGGCCACGTCCACATCGCTCAGATGCGCATACACCGTGCGCAGCGCTCCGCCGTGGTCTATCACCACCATATTGCCCAGTCCCTTGTTCTGCTTGAGCACCTCCACCACGACTCCGGCGGCCGTGGCGGTCACGGGAGTTCCGTAGGGGGCCATCAGGTCGATGCCGTTGTGCCTGCGCAGAGTCTTGTAGAAGGGGTTGATTTTCTCCCCCACCGTCGCACCGGTCTGAGCGATTGTAAAGTTACTCAACGGAATGACAGAAGGGAAATTATTTTTGTTGAAATTGTCGTCGCAGAGGCGGTCTTCAATGGCCCTTATCTGACGGTCCACGGCGGAGGCCGTTTCCTCAAGATCCTGCAGCATCCCGGCCGATTCGGCTATCATCTGGCTCTCGCTGCCGCCGTAGAGCTTTTCCAGAATGTCGGGGTCATCTTCGCTGTAGAGGGCGTCCACTTGGGGCGGGTCGGTATCGAAGATGCTGTTGTAGATGCGGCCGTCGCGCAGGGAAAGCCCGTCGAGCACATCGTCCACCATCTGACTGCGCTGCAGCAGGCTGCGGTAGTTGTCCTGCAGGTATTCGTTCTCGGCGATGAGGGCCTTTTCCCCGCGGTCGCTGTAGAATAGGGCCGCAATGCAGTAGAGCAGCACCGCGGCGGCGATACTCCCCAGCAGATATTTCAGCAGCGAAGCGGCGCGGCGCAGCACCGAGGGCCTGTGCTCCTCGAACTGCTGCGTCTCCCGGTTGAATATGTATATCTTGCGTTTCACTCTAAACTCTAAACTCTAAACTCTAAACTTTCAAAACCCCAGCACCCCACCGCACATTTTTTATCTATGACCCCAACCCTAAATCCCTTCCCCAGGGAAGGGACTTGCCCCACGGCACTATCGTGCCTCTAAA
>CAVHPI010000011.1:50615-53660 GCA_963637965.1 bacterium | reverse complement strand
ACTAAACTGGGGCGCTGCCCCAAACCCCGCCGCTACGCGCTTGCTATTGCGCAGCCCGGCTCTGCCCGCGCTTCGCTAGCGCCTGATGGCGCTTGGCATCCGCGATTTTGATGCGCCGATATCTCTTGCAGTCCCACTTCCCACTCCTCTAAACTAAAAAAGGCCAGGACAAAAGTCCAAGCCTTTTTTACAGTGGAGAATAAGGGAGTCGAACCCTTGACCCCCTGCTTGCAAAGCAGGTGCTCTAGCCAACTGAGCTAATCCCCCGCTGCAAAGGAATACATTTTTTTTGATTCTGCAAAACTTTTTGCAGAAAGCCGGCAAACTGTCATCGCGCCGGCAGCAGAACGGGGGGCGGAAGAGCCTCTGCTCCGAATCTCTTGCCTCTGCTGCGGGAGGTCTGCGATGCGGCCGGGCTGCTGCGCCGGTTGACTGCATCGTATGTGGCGAATTCCTCAAAATCGTAGCTCCAGATACTGCCGTAGGCCAGCTTGTGCAGACGGTAGTATATGGCCTCGCGCGAGGGGGCGTTGAACTGGTAGGAGTTCAGGCGCATCTTGCTGCAGTCGGTGGGGCGGTAAGCACCGGTCGGATAGCCGCAGGCCCCTTCGAAGACCCCGACGCCGTCGTACAGGTAGCGTTCGTCGCTGATAAACCTGCTCCAGCGCACTGCGGTGGAGTCGCCGGTAAAGTCCACATTCCGGAAGAAACCGCTCTGCTGGCGATGCTTGTAAATGGAGAGATCGCTCACGGGCATCTCTCCCTTTGAATCGTAGAAATATTCGTCGGCGAGCTTACCCAGGCCGTGGCCACCCACCTCGTGTTGCACGACTCCGGCAAACTCCTCGTCGTTGCGGCAGAGGGGAACGTAGGCTATAGCCTCGCCCGGAGCGAAGTCGGAGTCATCGTCGTCGTAGTAATAAAGATAGGTGGTGCCGGCGTAGGTCGCCTGATTCATGAGCACCACAATCATAGCCCGCTTTATCGCCTCGGAACTTAGCAGCGGGAGCAGCTGGCTGCGCACAAGGGTGTGGTTGCCGGTCACCGTGGTGCCTGACACGAACGACGTGCCTAGCGCCGTGGTGGCGTCGTCGGCATAAATCTCGTTGAGCGAGACTATGTTGATGTAGCTGATGTCGAACATCCCGCGCATCGACTTGAAGGGTTCCACGGCAAAGATGGCCTCCACCGCCTTTTCCATGTCGGCGGCGTATGTGCCGTCGGCAATCAGGCGGTCGCTGTAGGCGTCGCCCATCAGGAACAGGGGGATGCCCTCTCCCTCCGATGCCTTCTGCAGGCTGACGACGGTGCCGTTCTGCGAGTAATCGGAAGAATAATAGTAGTCGGGGTTGCGGTAGCCGGCCTGGGTCACGGAAAGGGAGGTCTGTACTTCGCCGCAGGTGAAGTAGACATTGCCGGAGCGGCTGAATGTTGAGGTGTTGGCCGCCACCGTCACAAGCCAGGAACCGTCCTGCTGCTCTGCGGCAGAAAGCCAGTCGACAAGCGTGAGGGCCGTGCACTGTCCGCTGACATTTGTGGCGACGGCGACGGCAAAATCGCCCCCGCTGGCGGAGGGGTTGATGGCGGCGGGAGAGAGCGTCACGTAGCGGTTTGCCAGCTGGGTGAGGACGATGTTGCGGCGGAAGCCTATCCGGTCGTTGGAGATTACAATCGTGCACTTGCGCTCGGCGCCGGTGGTGTTGGCCGCCACGCTGAAGTCAATCTTGCTGCAGTCGTCGCTGACTTCTGCGGTGACCCAATCCTCGGGGCAGCTCAGAGTGTATCTGAAGTTGGCGGTGACGTCAGATGTATAGCTGAGACCGGCGGCGGGAATGTTCCGGCTGTTGTGGGTCATGTCCAAAGAGGGCGTGGCCTGGGTGACGGTGGCCTTGACCTTTTTTTCGTGGCCGAGGAGGGTGACGGTGGCGGTGCGGTTCACTCCGGAGGTGTTGGGGCCGCACACGAACACCTTGCGCGTGGCTGTGGCGAGCTCTTCTACGGGCGAGAGCCAGCTGCCGTTCGCAATGCTTACGGAAACGTCACTGCAGTCGCTGTGCACCAAAACCACCGTGTCGATGTCGGGCCCGACGGCAAACTCGCTCTGCTCCAGAACAAACGGGTAGCGATCTACAATCCCTGTCTGGGAGATGCTTATGGTGTCGTCCGGGTAAAACCTCGTGCCCGAAACCAACAGTCTGCAGCTGCGCGGCCAGATGGTGGCGTTTTCCGCAACGCGGATAGTGAAGGTGCTGTCGGTGATGTTGCCGGAGGAGACCCAGTCGCAAATGTCAAACATCTGCACTATATAATCGATGTTGGAGTCCAGCTTTACGGCGATGTCCCCTCCCAGCGAATCCAGGGCAAAGCTGTGCTGCGACAGCGACAGGCGCGGCGCCTCCTGGCTCACCGGGATGCTGTAGGTGTTGCCGCCGGCACAGTAGGTGATGCTGCCGGCGCGGTCTGCCTCCCCGGTGTGCTCGGACACTGAGAATTTGCCGCCGCCGTAGCTGAAAATCCAGCTGTCGGAGGTGGTGCAGGTGTAGTCGATGTTGCTGTGGACGTTCACTTCAAAGGTTGCGGACTCGGGGCCGAAGTGGAATTCGGCGGGACTGAGGGTGAACACATCCTTCTGTGCCTGAGTGACTTTTATGGTGAAGCTGTAGCCGAAATCGTCGTTGCTGAAGGTGATGTTGCCGCTGCGGGGCGACTCCTGCGTGTTCTCTTCCGCCGCCACGGAGTATGTGCCGCCGTCCGATGCGGTGCAGGAAAGCCAGCTGCCCCCTTCGCAGGAGACCGAGATGGGAATTGTGCTCTCAGCTGCGAGACTCAGCGAGCCCCCTTCCGTGGGGAAGGAGATGTCATCGGAAGGATTGATGGCTACTTTCGTGGCGATTTGGCTGACATTCACCGAGACGCTCTTGCCGCCGGCGGCGGAGTAGGTGATGCTGCCGTCGCGGTCTTCGCCGCCGCTGTTGCGCTCCACGGCGAACTTGCCGCCGCCCAGGTCTGTAATCCAGCTGCCGGAGATGCTGCAGGAGTAGTCCA
>CAVHPI010000011.1:0-50175 GCA_963637965.1 bacterium | reverse complement strand
TTGCCGCCGCCCAGGTCTGTAATCCAGCTGCCGGAGATGCTGCAGCTGCAGTCCAGATTGCTGACGACATCCACCGCAAACTCGCTTTTGTCGGGGCCGAGGCTGACCTCGGCAGGGCTCACCTCAAGTATCTCGAGATAGGTCTGGGTGACTGTAACAGTATCGCTCTTGTCGCCGGCCGTGAACACGATTTCTCCGCTGCGGGGAGCCTTGCCGCTGTTCTCGGCCGCGGCAAAGCGCAACCCTCCCAGGTCAGAAATCCAATCGGGGCCGATGCTGAATGTATATTCCAGGTTGGTGGCGAGGTTTATCTTGAATTCGGAGGCTTCGCCGCCGAGGGCAATTTCCGTGGGGCTGATGCTGAACATCTCCAGCTTCTCCTGCACGACTCTCGCGGTTGCGCTGCAGTCATATCCGTCGGCCTTGAACGTTATCAGACATTCGCGCTCCTTTGCAAAGGTGTGCGGCTGCACGTTCACGGTGTAGGTGCCGCTGCCGGCGCTCTGCACGCTGACCCAGTCGGCATCGAAGCTCTGCATCGAGAAGGCCACATTGCCGCTGACGCTCAGGCTGAATGTGCCGCCGGCGGCGGGAAGCGTCACTTCGGTTGCACTGAGGTTGAGGTAGGCGGCGTCCTGCGCTATGTTGACCCTCTGCAGAGAGCCGTCCTGCTCGAATATTATGTCGCAGCTGCGCCCCTGGCCGCTGTTGTTGCGCGCCACGGCAAAGGTCAGCGGGGAGGCCTCGCTTATCCACTCGTGGGCTCCGTCTATGCGGTAGGTGTACTCTTTGTTGCTCTTGACGTGCAGCTCCACTGTGCCTCCGGCGGGGGTTAGGGAGAATTCCTTCTGGGAGATTTCTATTTGCGACGGGGCGCTCTGCACTATCATTATGGTGTCTGACGCGCCAAACCGGGGGGCGCTGAGGATTATGCCGGCGCTGCGCGAGTCCCAGCCGGAATATGCCGTTGCAGCCCAGGCGATTTTGCCGTCGCCGGGGCTTGCGGTGAGCCATTCATCGGTGGAGGAGACGCTGAAGGGGATGTTGCTCTCCACGGCGATGCCCCCATCAGCGGCGTCCGGGCCGATGTCAAGGCGGCTCTGCGCGGGGCGGATATAGGCTCCGCTCTGTCGGATGGTCACCGTGCGCACCTGGCTGCCTGATGTAAAGGTCAGCACCCCGGTGCGGTTTTCGCCGGTGGAGTTGATGGAAATGGTGTAGGTGCGGCTTTCGCCCGAGCGGCCGCTCTCTTCAATCCAGCTTGCGGCCTCTCCCGAATCAAACTCATACTCTACATTGGCGTGTATGGTGACTTTTGTCTCGCCCCCTTCCGGAGAGAAGCTAAGCGAGTCGGGCGACACGGTGAATACATCTTTCTGCGCCTGTATGATTTCTATTGCGGCATTTGCGCCGAATTCGCTGTCGTTGAAGCCCAGAGTGCAGCTGCGGGAGCTCTCTCCAGGGTTGGCGGCGGCAGAAACGGCATAGAGCCCGCCCGGCAGGGAATCGACGGTGCACCAGGGGGCCTCTTGCGGCCGCACAAGGCTGTAGGGGATATTGGCGGTGACCTGCACCGTGTCGGTGCCGCCGGCAGTGCCAAACTTTATCTGCGGTTTGCCGGGGGTGATGCGGGCGGCCACCTGGGCGAACTCCAGAGTGTTCTCTCTGCTGCCGTCGCTGACGGTGACGCTGCCGGTGCGTCCCACCTCCGAGGTGTTGCGACCCACGCGAAGGGTGCGCCGCAGCGGCATGTCATCATAGGTGACGACCTCTATCCAGTCGCTGCCGCCAAAGCTGAAACTCCCCTCCGGGGGGAGGTCAAAGCTGAAGAGGCCACCTGCAGGGCCGTATTCAAACGGCACGAACTTGTGCGAGAGAATGTCTATGCCCTTCTGGAATATGCGCAGCGTGTCGCTGATATTATACTCGGGGTTGCCCAGAGGGACGCTGCATTCGCGGTTGAAGAACTCCGGGTTCTCCTCTATCGCCACGGAAATGGCGGTGGCGGTGGGGACGCCGTCCTCTCCGGCGGCGGGGCTGCTCTCGATTGAGACCCAGTCGGCGCCGGGGGTGCCGACGATGTATGAAATATTGCTCGTGACGGTGGCCTTGACGCTACCGCCGGGAGCGTCGGCGCAGAATTCCGGCGGCTCCACAAAGAAGGAGGCGCACTCCTCCCTTACTGTCACGGTGCGGGTGATGCCTGCGCCGGTGAAGGTCACTGTGCACGAACGCTCCTGCCCGGAGGCGTTCTTGTCCACCTCAAAATAGGCCGTGCCGCTCTGAAGCGCCTTTGTGGAGACATTGCGGACCCAATTCGCGCTGCATTCTATGCTGTAATCCACATTGTACTCCAGCTTGGCGGTGAACGAGCCCCCTTCGGGGCCGAAGCTGCAGCTGTCGTCTACGGTGATGTCCAGCACGTCTGTCTGCTTCTGGAGAATTGTGATGGTGCCGTTGCCGCTCTTGGAGGTGATGTCAATGCGGGCGGTGCGGGTGGCAAGGTCGCTGTTCTCCTCTATCTTTATCACGATTGTGGCGCCGCCGCTGCCCCCCGATGCCGGGTTAAAGCTGCACCACTCCCCGCCCGAGGCGATGGAGGCCTTCCAGCTGGAGCGTGGCTTGATGGCGGTGCTCAATTCGCCCCCTTCCGCGCCGATTACCAGCGTGGTGTCTATAAGCCGTGTGGTATCCTGAGGACTTACGGGATCTTCGCCGCCGCATCCGGCAAGCGACAGGGCTATGGCTGCAAGCGCAGCGAGGGCACAGAGGCACCGTCTAAACATAAATGCTATTTCACAATCAGGGTTTCGCCGTGATCCTTGACAATGGCGCGCAGCCAGCGCTCCCGCTGTGCGGGGTGTTCCGGGGCTACCGGGACTTTGCCTTCGGGGGTTATCAGCTTGTAATTGCCCTCTTCGTCGGTGACTTTTATGTTGCCGTCGAGATATTTCACGAGCAGTTCCCTTTCGAGTTCTTTCCAGCGGACCAGCAGGTGAGATGCCAAATCGCTCGTGGCCGCGGTCATTGCGCGCACCGCCTTCTTGGGCTTGCCCTTGTCATAATAGCTGAGGGCGAGGGCGTCCGTGGAGGCGATTGTACTCTCGCACAACTTCTGATATTCGGCAATTTCGCGCCGCAGCTCGGGAGCCACGCGGTCGTAGAATAGATATGCGAAGTGGGTCACCTTGTTGAACTGCCAGAAGGCGCTGGTGGCCGAATATTCTGTGAGGCTGCCGTTGCCTTCGGCAAAGGGGAGCGGGATGGCGTTCACGTTGGTGTATATGGGGGTCAGGGCGCTGGTGGCGGCGTCGTCCACGCCAAACCAGAGCAGTCCGCCAACCTCGTCGGGCAGATAGCCGCGGGCCTGGCCCAGCATCCAGTAGCCGGTCTGCTGGGTGGCGATGGCGCGCTCGTGCACATAGCGCTGCCCGTCAATCTCAAATTCCATGGGGCGCCAGCGGTAGGGGAGGCGGTTGTTGCCCGCTCCGACATCCTCGCTCATGTCCATCGGGGTGCCCTCGAAGTGGTCGCGCATGACGTCTGCCAGGGCGGTGAGGGTCACCTTTTCTGCCGGCTTGACCCAGAGGGGCATCCGGTTTTTGAGGTTGTGGCCCATCGCGTAGTCCAGAAAGTCATTTGCCGCAGCCTTGTGCACTCCGTCGGCATCCTCCCACTCGAACTCTCCGCCGCAGAGTATGTTGAATGCCGACCAGGCGCGGGAGTCGCAGTAGCGGGCTCCGGAGAAGTCCACGGGGTTGTATGCATCGCAGAAGCTGAACTGCTCGTCGGGGCCGCTGTACCATCCCTTATCGCGGGCAAAGGAAATTACATCCTTGCTGTAGAGGCAGTTGTCGGGGTCATTAAGGGGAAATGTGCTGATGCGCGACTGGTTGGCGTGGGCGCAAATGTAGCCGTCGGGGATGCGGCGGGCAACCCACACGCTGCCGCTGCCGTCGCCCTTGCCCACCATCTCCATGATCCACGCCTCATCCTTGTCGGCGATTGAGAACGACTCCCCTTCCGAGGGGTAGCCGTACTGCTGGGTGAGGCTGTCCATGATCTCGATGGCCTCACGGGCGGTCCTGGCCCGCTGCAGGGTGGTGAAAATCAGGGCGCCATAGTCCATTATGCCCCCGCCGCCCCAGGTCTGCTCGCGGCCGCCGAAGGTTGTCTCGGTGATTATCAGCTGGTGCTGGTTCATATTGCCCACCTGCTGATAGGTGCGCTCTGCCTGCGGGATTTCTCCCATATACTCCCCCGAATCCCAATTGTAAATCTTGAGCATGGTGCCCGGTTTCCACTTGGCGGCAGGGTTAAAGTTGAGCGAGCCGTACAGCTGGTGGCTGTCTGCAGAGTAAGTTACCATCACGGAACCGTCAGCAGAGGCCCCCTTGGTCACAATCACATTTGTGCAGGCAAGCGAACAGATGGTCGAAAGCAGCGCAAGCAGCGCGGTGGCATAAAATTTTTTCATTGCTGGAATAATTCTAACTTTGTCTTGATGCAAAATCTTTCAAAGGTAGTAAAAATGAGGATTTTCTGTAAAAAATCGCTTTTGACGGCCGCTCTTGTTTTTGGGGCAGCCTTTTTCTGCAATGCCCAGAGCGGTGAAAGGGGGGTGAATCCCGGCGATGGGGCCGAGCCCGACTATGACGAACTCATCTCCAAGCAGGTGGAGGAGTTGATAGATCGCTATAAATTGGATGATTCGCAGGCGTTTAGAGTAGACACGCTGCTGCAGCATTATGTGCCGGTTTATAACGAAGAACTCAAGAAGGTCAAGGATTCCGGTGCGGCGCAAATTGCATCTTACCAGATGGTAATAGACAAGTGGGGCGAGTTCTTTGACTCCCAGTACGAGCAGATATTCACTCCAGAGCAGTGGAAAAGCTATATGAAATCCTACGCCGGCAAGGAGAAGAAGAAGCGCGACAAGCGCCTTGCCGAGGCCCGTGGCGCAGGTCAAACGCCGCAGGAGTAGATGTCCCGCCTATCAAAGCCGTGACCGCCCGCCTTGTGGCGGATGAGACCGGCAAAGCCTCCGCCGCCAAGGCACCGCAAGGGCCAGAGCGGCGAGCGCTATGCTGACAGATAATTTATTTTACCTTTTTCTTGGCGGCGGGCTTGGGTTTTTCCTGGGGCGTGTTGTCGCCATATTCCTTGACCCATACCTGACGCTCGAACGCCTGGTCCAGAGAGATGAATGTCTCGGTGCTCTTGATGCCGTCTATGTTCTGGATTGTGTTGATGAGCACGCGCATCATATGCTCGTTGTCAAAGCAGTAAATCTTGAGCATGAGGGCGTGGACGCCGGTGATGAAGTGGCACTCCACAACCTCGGGGAGCTTTTTGAGCTCTTCCACCACATGCTTGTATTCGTTTGCGCTGGAGAGGGATACCCCGATGTAGGCGCACACATTCAGGCCGAGCGCCTGCGGCTTTACAAGCAGCCGGCTGCCGGTGATGATGCCCATATTCTCCATTTTCTTGACACGCTGATGGATGGCGGCGCCGCTGATTCCGCATTCGCGGGAAATTTCCAGATACGGCATGCGTGCATTCTTGACCAGCAAGGCAAGAATCTTGAGGTCGGTGTCGTCTAACTGATGAGGTGCGATAGGCATATTGTTTATTTTTGGTTGTTGATAATCTTTATGCAATCCTCTGCGGACAGGGTCGCAGGGTCGGTGTTCTTGGGAATCTTGAAGTTCTTGCCGGCGTGCTTGATGTAGGGGCCGAAGCGGCCGGTGCGGATTTCGATGTCCTGCTCGGGGAATGCGGCGATGTGCGACGCCGCCTCCTGCTCCCGCTTGGTGCGGATGACATCCACCGCCTCATCTTCCGAGATTGTGTAGGGAGAGAAGTTTTTGCCCAGCGAGTAGAATTTGCCGCTGTGGCGCAGGTAGGGGCCGAAGCGGCCTATTGCGGCCACGATTTCGGCATCTTCGAAGTTGCCCACCTTGCGGGGAAGCTCAAACAGCTTGAGCGCCTCCGCCAGGGTGAGGGTCTCTATCAGCTGCCCCTTTTTCATCCCGGCGTATTGCTTGTCGGGGTCGTCGTTGGCGCCCTTCTGCACGATGGGACTGTAGCGGCCCATGCGGGCTATGATGGGCTTGCCGCTGGCGGGATCGGTGCCGATGACGCGCTCCGAGCGGGTGTATTCGCCGTCTTCCAACTTCTCCTTCACGGTGGCGTGGAAGGGGGTGTAGAATTCCGCTATCACATTGTTCCACACCTTTTTGCCTTCTGCAATGTCGTCGAAGTCCTCCTCCACCTTGGCGGTGAAGTTATAGTCGAGTATGTCGGGGAAGTTCTGCTCCAGATAGTCGGTGACTACCATCCCGATGTTCTCGGGGAGCAGCTTCTTCTTCTCTTTGCCCACCATCTCCTTGGTGGTGCTGGAGGCGATTTCGCCCCCCTTGAGGGTCAGGCAGGTGCATTCGCGCTCGCGTCCGGCCACATCCCCCTTGGTGATGTATCCGCGCTTGAATATGGTGGAGATTGTGGGGGCGTAGGTCGACGGGCGGCCGATGCCCAGCTCCTCGAGCTTTTTCACAAGGGTCGCCTCGCTGTAGCGCTGGGGCCCCTGGGTGAGCTTTTCGCGGGCGGTGATTTCGTGGCACTGCATCGACTGGCCGCTCTTGAGGGCGGGCAGCGAAGCCGCCAGGCTCTCTTCGGGCTCGTCGTCGCGCCCCTCTATATATACCTTGAGGAAGCCGTCGAAGAGGATTTTCTCCGCCTCAAGGGTGAATTTGTTCTCGATTTTGTCCCCGTTGATATTCACGGTGGTCTTTTCCACCTTGGCGTCGGCCATCTGGCTGGCGATTGTGCGCTTCCAGATGAGCTCGTAGAGCCGCTTCTCCGCCGCGGTGCCGTTGATTTCGGTGTTCTGAATATAAGTGGGGCGGATGGCTTCGTGGGCCTCCTGCGCCCCCTTGCTCTTGGTCTTGTACTGCCTGGGCTTGGAATATTCCGCGCCGTAGTTGCTGCAGATGAAGTCTTTGGCGGTGTTGATGGCCAGCGACGAGAGGTTCACCGAGTCGGTACGCATATAGGTGATGAGACCTTTCTCGTAGAGCCCCTGTGCCACCTGCATTGTGACGCTGACGCTGAAGCCCAACTTGCGGGCCGCCTCCTGCTGCAGCACGCTGGTGGTGAAGGGGGCTGCGGGAGAGCGCAGGCCGGTCTTGGCCTCGATGTCCCCCACCGAGAAGTTGCATCCGATGCACTTCTGCAGGAATTCGCGCGCCTCTTTTTCGCCGGTGAACCGCTTGTCCAGCGCGCCGTGCAGGCGGCTGCGGCTCCCCTGCGGGGTGAATGTGCCCTCAACCTTGAAGTAGGGGCGGTAGTCGTAGGCAGAAATCTCCCGCTCGCGGTCCACAATCAGGCGGACAGCCACCGACTGCACGCGGCCTGCGGAGAGGTTGCCCTGCACCTTGCGCCAGAGGATGGGCGAGAGTTCGAAGCCCACCAGGCGGTCCAGCACACGGCGGGCCTGCTGCGCCATAACCAGGTCCATATCGATGTCGCGCGGATGCTCCAGCGCGTTGAGTATGGCGCTCTTGGTGATTTCGTGGAAGGCGATGCGCCGGGCGCCGCCCGCCTTGAGCCCCAGGGCATCGTAGATGTGCCAGGCAATAGCCTCTCCCTCGCGGTCTTCATCGGACGCGAGCCACACCATGTCGGCTCCCTGCGCGGCCTTCTTGAGGTCGGCCACCACCTTTTTCTTGTCTGCAGATATTTCGTATTTCGGCGCAAAGCCGTGCTCCACATCTATGCAGTTGTTGTTCTTGGGCAGATCGCGGATATGCCCGTAACTCGATTTTACCACATAACCCTCTCCAAGAAACTTTTCTATAGTCTTGGCCTTTGCCGGGGACTCCACAATTACAAGATTCTCTCCCATATACCTTCCGTTGCTCTCGGTTTCATTATTATTTATAAAGCAACCTGCAAAGTAAAGGATTAATTTCTACATTTGCGAAAACTTCTCAAATGAAAGATAACACTCGCAAAACAATTATAAAGTGGTGGTGGATAATTTTGACCGTCCCGTTTGTGCTAATCGGGCTCTGGATATTGTGTGTGGCGCTTTTTGCCGAGATTCCCTCCTTTGAGGAGCTGGAAAACCACAAGAGCAACCTCGCCACCGAGCTCATCAGCTGCGACGGCAAGGTGCTCAGCACCTATCATATAGAGAACCGCACCTTCGCAAGTTACGGGGATCTGCCGCAGTGCCTCATCGATGCTGCGGTGGCCACCGAGGACGCCCGCTTCTACGAACATTCGGGCATTGACTTCCGCGGCCTGGCCCGCGTGGCGGTCAAGACCATCGCGATGCGCCACAGCTCCGCCGGCGGCGGCAGCACCATCACCCAGCAGCTGGCCAAGACCCTCTTCCCCCGCGATGAGAGCTATTCCAGATTCCCCGGTGCAAAATATATACACCTTATTAATATAAAGTTCAGAGAGTGGATCACCGCAGTCAAGCTGGAGCGCAACTACACCAAGAACGAAATCATCACGATGTATATGAACGCCGTGTTCTTCGGCAGCAATGCCTACGGCATCAACACGGCGGCCCGCACCTTCTTTGACAAGACTCCCTCGGAGCTCACCACGGAGGAGGCGGCAACTCTGGTGGGGATGATTAACAAGCCCACCCGCTACAATCCCGCCCTCCACTACGACTACTCCATGCAGCGTCGCAACCTGATACTCTCCCGTATGAAGAAATACGGCTACATCAGCCGTCAGGAGTGCGACTCGCTGCAGCATACCGACATCGTGCTCAGCTATCAGCGGCAGGACCACAACAGCGGCCTCGCCCCCTACTTCAGGGATATGCTCCGCCGCACGATGAATGCCGACAAGCCCAGCCGCAGCGATTACCGCAACTATGTAGACTATCAGGTGGATTCCACCTCGTGGGCCGACGACCCGCTCTACGGCTGGCTCAACAAGAACCTCAAGCCCGACGGTACGCAGTACAATCTGGACAAGGACGGCCTGCGCATCTACACCACCATCGACAGCCGCATGCAGCGCTATGCGGAGCAGGCGGTGCGCGAGCATCTCTCCCTCGATCTGCAGCCCACATTCGACCGCGAGCTGCGCGGCAAGCGCAACCGTCCCTTCAGCAACGATGTGGACGACGAGACAATCGCCCGCGCCATGAAGCAGGCCCGCCGCTGGAGCGACCGCTACGCCGGGATGAAGAAGGCCGGAGTCTCGGAAAAGGAGATACTCAAGAGCTTTGACACCCCCACGGAGATGACCGTGTTCTCCTGGAAGCGGGGGAGCATAGACACCACAATGACCCCCAACGACTCTATCCGCTACTACAAGTCGTTCCTGAGGGCGGCACTGATGGCTGTGGAGCCCAACACCGGCAAGGTCAAGGCCTATGTCGGCGGTCCCGACTATCTCTATTTCAAATACGACAACGTGAGTCAGGGCCGGCGCCAGGTCGGCTCCACTATAAAGCCCTATCTTTACACGCTGGCGATGCAGGAGGGCTACACCCCCTGCGACAAGGTGGTGAACATCTCCCGCAGCTTTATGATAGGCGACGATGTCTGGACCCCCAGGAGCACCGACAAAGCCGAATATATCGGACGCACGGTGACCCTCAAATGGGGTCTGACCCACTCCTCCAACAATATTTCTGCCTACCTCATGAAGCAGTTCGGCCCCGAGGCGATGATTGAGATGTGCCGCAAGATGGGCATCCAGAGCTATCTGGACCCTGTTTATTCGCTGTGCGTGGGCTCGTGCGACATCTCCGTGAAGGAGATGGTGTCTGCCTACAACACTTACCCTTCGCGCGGAGTCTATGTCAACAGCATGTTCGTGGATAGGATAGAGGACAGCCAGGGCAACCTGCTGGCCAATTTCTCCACCCGCAAGAAGGAGGCTATCAGCGCCGAGACGGCATATCTGATGGTGAACTTGATGCAAGGCGTCGTGAATGAGGGTACCGCCGGCCGCCTCAAGTGGAAATACGGCATACAGGGGGCTGCGGGCAAGACCGGCACCACCAACGACAACAGCGACGGCTGGTTTATAGGCTATGTGCCCCGCCTCACCGCAGGCGTCTGGGTGGGGGCGGAGGACCGTCAGGTGCACTTTGAGAGCACCGCGCTGGGCGGCGGCAGCAATATGGCCCTCCCCATCTGGGGCATATTTATGAAGAAAGTCATGGCCGACCCCTCGATCGGCATCTCCAACGGCGAGCAGTTTGTGGCTCCCGCCGGCTGGGATATGAGCCTGAGCTGCACGGGTGGCGAGGAGGATCTCTCCGCCGGGGGCGGCGCGGCAGTGAGCGAGGAGGAGAGCGAGTATTTCGACTAAGAGAGTTTAGAGGCGCGGAAGGCGCCGGCAGCAAGTCCCTTCCCGGGGGAAGGGATTTAGGGTTGGGGTTATTGATAATAAAATGTGCGGTGGGATGCCGGGGCCTTGAGAGTTTAGGGTTTAGAGTTTAGAGGCGCTGAAGGCGCCGGCAGCAAGTCCCTTCCCGGGGGAAGGGATTTAGGGTTGGGGTCATTAATAGAAATGTGCGGTAGGGATGCTGGGGCTTTAAAAGTTTAGAGTGTAGAGTTTAAAGATTAGAGTTTAAAGTTTAGAGACATGAAACCGAATATTGCGGTAATTTACGGTGGACCTTCGTCAGAGAGGCCCATATCGATTCTGAGCGGCCGCTATGCCGCCTCTGTCATAGACCGTGACAGATATAATGTATATGAAATCCTCTTCAACACCGACAGCTGGCAGCTGGTAGAGTGGGATGGGGAGCAGATGAACGTCAAAGGGGTTGTGGATAAAGGCAACTTCTCCTGCGGCGGGGTCAAATTCGATTGCGCCTGCATAATGATACACGGCATTCCGGGCGAGAACGGCCTGCTGCAGGGCTATTTTGAGATGCTGGGCGTGCCCGTGACCACCTGCAGCTCGTTTGTCTGCACCATCGCCTTCAATAAATACTCCTGCAAGCGGCTCCTGCTGGACACCGGGGTCAAGATGGCGGACGACGTGTTTCTGCGCCGCGGCGAGAGTTTTGACGCGGAGGCCATCGTGGACCGCCTGGGACTCCCGCTGTTTGTGAAGCCTTCCGACGGCGGCAGCAGCTTCGGGGTTACAAAAGTCAAGAGCGCCGGCGAAATCGCCGCGGCCGTGGAGTGTGCCCTGCGCGAGAGCGACACGGTGCTGATAGAAAAGGCCATCACGGGTCGCGAGATGACTCAGGCTATCTACACCGACTCTGGCCGCGCCGTGGCGCTGCCCATCACCGAAATCGTGACTCAAAACGAATATTTCGACTACGATGCCAAATACAACGGCAAGAGCAGCGAAATCTGCCCCGCCCCCATCTCCGACGACCTTGCGGCGGAGATAACCCGCTGGACAGAGAAGATTTACGCCCATCTGGGAGCGACGGGCCTCATCAGAATGGACTACATCGTGGCTGAAGACGGGGTCTACTTCCTGGAGATCAACGCCACTCCCGGCATGACCCGCATGAGCCTGGTGCCCAAGATGGTGCGCACCAGCGGCCGCGATATGAAGGACTTCTTCACCGCAGTGATAGAAAACGCTCTCAAGAAATGACCCTCAAAGAGCATATAAAGGCCATCGAGAATGCCCTGGGAGGGCTTTATCCCCCCGAGGAGGCGCACGCCATAGCCGTCAGAACTGTGACGGGGCTGCTCTCGGTGCCCGACTACAAATACCTTAGCGAACCCGATGCGAAGGTTGATGCCGCCAAGGAAGAGCTTCTGAGCGGCGCCGCGGCCCGCTTGGCCAAGGGGGAGCCCATGCAGTATGTGCTGGGCCACACCTGGTTTGCCGGCATCAAGATCAAGGTGGCGCCGGGGGTGCTGATTCCCCGCCCCGAGACGGAGCAGCTCTACGGCCTGGCCGCCGACGACTGCGACAAGCTGATGCAGGGCAGCAGCGACGACAGCTTCAATATTCTGGACATCTGCACCGGCAGCGGCGCGCTGGCATACGCCTTTGCCGCCGAATTTCCCGAGGCGCAGGTGTATGGCTGCGACCTGAGCGACGATGCCCTTGCGGTGGCCTGCCGCCAGAGGGTCAAGCTGCAGGGGGCGCGTCCGGTGCTGTTCAAGGCTGACGTGCTGCAGGATCCGCCCGCCGGGCTGCCGCAGTTTGACCTTATCGTGAGCAATCCGCCTTATGTGATGGAGAGCGAGAGGGAGCAGATGCGGCCCAATGTGCTGGACTGGGAGCCGGAGATGGCCCTCTTTGTCCCCGACAGCGATCCGCTGCGCTTTTATCGCGCAATTGCGGTGTGGGCGGAGCGGCTGCTCAAGGAGAACGGGAGTCTTTGGCTGGAGGTCAATGAGAGGCTTGCGGCGGAGACTGCGGCGCTGTTTACCGGCGCGGCTCTCATCAAGGACATCAACGGCAAGGACCGCTTTGTCGTCGTTAAAAAATAAAGACTACAATAGTTTAGGGTTTAGAGTTTAGAGGCGCGGAAGGCGCCGACAGCAAGTCCCTTCCCGTGGGAAGGGATTTAGGGATGGGGTCATTAATAAAAAATGTGAGGTGGGCATGCCGGACGTAGAAAGTTTAGAGTTTAGGGTTTAGAGTGTAAAGTTCTAGAGATAGTTATGGCTAAAGAGAAAACGGTGTGGTATTGCACCTCCTGCGGCAACGAGAGTGCCAAATGGATGGGCCGCTGCCCCGCGTGCGGCGAATGGAACACGATGGTGGAGGAGCCCAAAAGAGACAAAAAACAGGCTGCGGCACCCCGCGGCAGGGCATTTTTGGCCACTGAAGCCGATGCCCGCCCCCTCACCCTCGACGAAATTTCCCTCTCCGATGAGAACCGTTTCTCCATCGGTCTGGAAGAGGTCGACCGCCTGCTGGGCGGCGGAATGGTGCAGGGTTCCATGATTCTGCTGGGGGGCGAGCCGGGCATCGGCAAATCGACTCTGGCACTGCAGATTCCCCTCGTGGGGCGCGGTCTCAAGACCCTCTACGTGTCGGGCGAGGAGAGCCCGCGGCAGATAAAAATGCGCGCCCTGCGGCTGGGCGGCGACGCTTCCAGCTGCACGATCCTCTCCGAAACGGTGCTGGAAAACATCCTGGAGCAGGCCGCCGCTGCGCAGCCGGATCTTCTGGTGGTGGATTCCATCCAGACAATCTACTGCGAAGCGCTCGAGTCCTCTGCCGGCAGCGTGTCGCAGGTGCGCGAATGTGCTGCCCGGCTGCTGCGCTTTGCCAAGGAGAGCGGCACGTCGGTAATCCTCATCGGCCATATCACCAAGGACGGCACCATAGCCGGCCCCAAGGTGCTGGAGCACATCGTGGATGTGGTGCTGCAGTTCGAGGGTGACACCCGCGGCGCCTATCGCCTGTTGCGCGGCATCAAAAACCGCTTTGGCAGCACCGACTCTCTGGCGGTGTTTGAAATGACCGGCACCGGGCTGCGGGAGGTGCTCAACCCCTCTGAAATCCTGATTCCGATGCACAGCGAGAATCTTAGCGGAGTGGCCATCGCTTCGGTGATGGACGGCAGCCGCCCCTTTATGATAGAAATTCAGTCGCTGGTGAGCACGGCCGCCTACGGAATGCCGCAGCGCAACGCCAACGGCTTTGACGCCCGCCGCATGAATATGTTGCTGGCGGTGCTGGAAAAGCGGGCCGGGTTCAAGCTGGCGGCCAAGGATGTGTTCCTGAACGTGGCCGGCGGCCTCAAAGTCAGCGACCCTGCCTGCGATATGGCTGTGGCGGTGGCCATCCTTTCCAGCAATTTTGACATCCCCGTGCCGCAGAGCAGCTGTTTCTGCGCGGAAATCGGCCTCAGCGGAGAAATCCGCCCGGTGAGCCAGGTGCAGCGGCGCATAGCCGAGGCCAAGAAAATCGGCTTCAAGAAGATCTACATCTCTTCCTTTAACAAGGAGGGCGACTGCTGCGAGAGTGGCATTGAAGTTGTACCGGTTGCCGACATTCCTGCCCTTTGCAGGCTTGTGTTCAAGTAGATATGAGTTTTTGCAAAAAGATATTCACGGTTCTGGCGGCGATGCTTTTCTGCGCTGCCGGCTTCTCTCTCAAGGCCCAGGACGTGCTCCAGTTTGAGATTGACGCCCAGGGCGACACCGTTTATGTGGACGAAATCCGCCCGGCCCGCATCCACCCCAAGAAATATCTCTCCAAGCGGGAATGGCGCAAGCGCGCCCGCAGGGTGCACAACTTCAGCAAGGCATATCCGTATGCCCTTTTCATATCCCAGACTATCCGCGAGACAGACAGTCTGTTTGCCGCCCGTGACTACAACGGCCGCCAGCAGGACAAATACCTGAACAGCATGAAGGATGAGCTGCTCAAGGAGTTCGAGCCCCTGTTCAAAGGGCTGACCCTGAGCCAGGGGCTTATGATGATCCGCCTTGTGGACCGCGAAGTCGGGATGCCCCCCTACGACATTATCAAGAAATATCTGGGCCGGGTCAACGCCGGGTTCTGGCAGGGGGTGGCAAAGCTCTTCAAGGGCGACATAAAACAGCGCTACGAGCCCGAGGGGGAGGATGCCGACCTGGAGCAGCTTGTGAATGCCTGGAACTACGGCGAGTTTGACGAGCTGTATATGTTCCTCTTTGGCAAAGAACGGCCGGAAATCTATATTCCCGAAAAGTTCCGCGAACCCTACTACAAGTCTCTTGAGCAGAACAGGGAGCGCGGCCGCCTTGCCCGCCGCAAAAAGGGCCGTTGAGTATTCTGTCGCAAACTGCTTCCCGCGCTCTGCGGTGCAGATTTGTAATGCGCTGAAAAGCAACAAAATCAATATCAAAAAAATCGGTCGAAAATCTCCCGGAAATGTCAAAAAAGTTTGGCATTTCCGGGAAATTCACTACCTTTGCACTCCCCATTTCCGACACTGTCGCTAATAAGGGGCTGATTAACAGAAACTTAGAAATTATTTAAATAACAAGACAATGTTACAACCTAAGAAAACCAAATTTAGAAGGCAGCAGAAAGGCCGCATGAAAGGGAACGCAGGCAGGGGCAACCAGCTTGCTTTCGGTTCGTTCGGTCTCAAGACAATGGAAAGCTGCTGGCTCACCGGCCAACAGATCGAGGCTGCACGTCAGGCTATCGCCCGTCGTATGAAACGTGAGGGTAATCTTTGGATCAGAGTTTTCCCCGATAAGCCTTACACCAGAAAGCCTGCCGAGGTCCGCATGGGTAAAGGTAAGGGTAACCCCGAAGGATTCGTTGCCCCCATCACTCCCGGCCGCATAATTTTCGAGGCTGAGGGCGTGCCCGCAAGCGTTGCAAAAGAGGCTCTCGAGCTCGGCGCTCAGAAGCTCCCCATCTCCTGCAAGTTTGTCGTGAGAAGGGACTATGTTGAATCAATGAATTAAAGAGAATAGAAATGAAAGCTAAAGAAATCCGCGAGATGTCTCTCAAGGACCTCGAAGAAAGGATCGAGACAGAAAAGAACAATCTCTCTGTCACCAAGATGAACCACGTCATCTCCCCTTTGGACAACACCTCTGTGATTGCCAAGTCACGCCGCGACATCGCCCGTATGATCACTATTCTCGAAGAGAGGAAAAAGGCTGAAAACAAATAATAATAGATTTGACTTATGGAAAGAAATCTTCGTAAAGAAAGAGTCGGGATTGTCGTAAGCAACAAAATGGACAAGTCTATTGTTGTTGCAGTCAAGACAAAAGAGAAACATCCCATTTACGGCAAGTTCGTGAACAAGACCACCAAGTTTGTGGCTCAGGATGACAAGAACGAGTGCAGCGAGGGCGATACGGTTCGCATTATGGAGACCCGCCCCCTGAGCAAGACCAAACGTTGGAGATTAGTAGAAATCGTAGAAAAAGTTAAGTAATATGATACAGCAGGAAACACGTTTATCAGTAGCTGACAACAGCGGTGCAAAAGAGGTTCTTTGCATCCGCGTTCTCGGGGGTACCCGTCATCGCTACGCAAGTGTAGGCGACAGAATCGTTGTGGCTGTAAAGAGCGCCATCCCCGGTGGCAACACCAAGAAGGGTGCAGTCTCCAACGCAGTCGTAGTCCGCACGAAAAAGGAAATCCGCCGTCCCGATGGTTCTTACATCCGTTTCGACGACAATGCTTGTGTGCTGCTCAACAAGGCAGGTGAGGTTGTAGGTACCCGTATCTTCGGCCCCGTCGCACGTGAGCTCCGCGAGAATTATATGAAAATCGTTTCACTTGCCCCTGAGGTAATTTAATTATTGAAGTATGAAAAAGTTACATATCAAAAAAGGTGATACGGTTTATGTGAATGCCGGCAACGACAAGGGCAAAACCGGTCAGGTCCTCGAGGTTCTCAAAGATAAGGACCGCGCTATCGTAGAGGGCATCAACATGGTGAGCAAACACACCAAACCCAACGCTCAGCACCCGCAGGGCGGCATTGTCAAACAGGAGGCAGGCATACACATCTCCAACCTTCAGGTAGTGGATCCCGTAAAGGGCGGCCCCACCAGAATCGGCCGTCGTCTGGATAAGGACGGCAAACTCGTACGCTATGCTAAAAAATCAGGGGAGGAAATCAAATAATGGCAACTAAGAAACAAGAATCGGCAGTTCAGGCTCCCGTAGCCAAGGGTTATGTTCCCACCCTGCAGGCTAAATACAAAAATGAGATCGTCGACAAACTGATGAAGCAGTTCTCCTACTCTTCAGTGATGCAGGTCCCCAAGCTTGTCAAGATCACTCTCAACGAGGGTGTCGGCCAGGCTACCCAGGATAAGAAGCTCGTTGACGTGGCTCAGGCAGAACTCACTTCCATCACCGGTCAGAAGGCAATCCAGACAGTTTCCCGCAAGGATATCTCCAACTTCAAGCTGCGCCGCGGCATGCCTATCGGCGCAAAGGTCACCCTGCGCGGTGTCAAGATGTACGAGTTCCTCGAGAGGCTCATCGCCATCTCCCTGCCCCGTATCCGCGACTTCAAGGGTATCGCAGAGAACTTTGACGGCCGTGGCAACTACACTCTCGGCATCAAGGAGCAGATCATCTTCCCCGAGATCGACATCGACAAGATCGTGAAGGTTATGGGTATGGAGATCACCTTCGTAACCAGCGCAAAGAGCGACGAAGAGGCTTATGCACTGCTTCGCGAATTCGGTTTACCTTTTAAAAACATCAAGAAATAACATAGTATGGCAAAAGAATCAATGAAAGCCCGCGAGGTAAAGCGCGCGAAATTAGTTGCCAAATATGCAGAGAAACGTGCTGCCTTGAAGGCTGCAGGCGACTGGGCCGCTCTTGACAAACTGCCCAAGAACTCCAGCCCTTGCCGTATGCACAACCGTTGCTCTTTGACTGGCCGTCCCAAGGGTTATATGCGTCAGTTTGGCATCAGCCGTATTCAGTTCCGCGAGATGGCTTCCAACGGCCTCATCCCCGGCGTGAAGAAGGCCAGCTGGTAACAGAACATTAATATTAACTAACAATAAGGATATCGGGCGCCTGACACATATAAATATATAAGGCGTCGCTATCGTAAAAAATCAAAACAAAATGACTGATCCTATTGCAGATTTGCTGACGAGAATTCGCAATGCTTACGCTGCGGGCCACAAGACCGTTGAGGCTCCCGCTTCCAAGCTCAAATGCGAGATCGTCCGCGTATTGCACGAGAAGGGCTACATTCTCGCGTACAAAGTAATCGAAGGCACACCTTCGAACACCATCAAGATCGCCCTCAAGTATCACCCCGCAACCAAGAAGGCTGCCATCAAGAAGATCGTGCGCGTGAGCCGTCCCGGTCTGCGCCGCTACACCGGTGCCGATGACCTGCCCAGGGTTCTGAACGGAATGGGTATCGCCATCATCTCCACCTCCAAGGGTATCATCACCGACAAAGAGGCCAAAGAGATGAATGTGGGCGGCGAGGTCCTCTGCTTTGTATATTAATGCCCCAAACGCAAATAATTAAAATTTCAGAATAATGTCAAGAATCGGAAAACAACCTGTACACCTTCCCGCCGGTGTCACCGCTGAGGTCAGCGCCGACAACGTGGTTAAGGTTAAAGGCCCTCACGGCGAGATGTCCCAGAAAGTGGATAGGGACATCGAAGTCAAGATTGAGGGGAATGAAATCATCCTGTCTCGTCCGACAGACCAGCCCCGCCACCGCTCCATGCACGGTCTCTACCGCGCTCTGCTGGCAAATATGGTTACCGGCTGCCACGAGATGTTCACCGTAAAGCAGGAGCTTGTCGGCGTGGGTTACCGCGTTGAGGTTCAGGGCCAGGTGCTGATCTTCAGCCTCGGCTACTCCCACGACATCCACTTCCAGCTTCCCAAGGAGATCAAGGCAGAGGCCGAAGCAGTAAAGAAGGGTGCAAACCCCGTGCTCGTCCTCAAAAGCTGCGACAAGCAGCTGCTTGGTCAGGTAGCTCACAAAATCCGTTCTCTCCGTGAGCCTGAACCTTACAAGGGCAAGGGTATCAAGTTTGTCGGCGAACAGCTTCGTCGCAAAGCCGGAAAATCTGCTTCAGCTAAATAACAGGAGGATTGAATTATGATGACTAAACAAGAAAGAAGACAAAGAATTCACTATCGCATCCGCAAGGTCGTTAACGGTACAGCCGAGCGTCCCCGCATGGTAGTGTTCAGAAGCAACAAGCAGATTTATGTTCAGGTGGTAGATGACACCAAGGGCGTCACTCTGGCCAGCGCATCTTCGCTCGAAAAGGCTCTTGTCGATAAGTGCAAAGGTCTCTCCGGCATTGAGGCTGCCAAGGTGGTAGGCGGCTGCATCGCGCAGCGCGCTCTTGAGAAGGGTATCAGCACGGTCTCTTTCGACCGCGGAGGTTACCTCTATCACGGCAGAGTTAAAAGTTTGGCAGACGCTGCCCGCGAGGGTGGTCTTAAATTCTAAAGGCTATGGCAGATATCAATATCAAGAAAGTTAAGACAGTCGATCTGGAACTCAAAGATAGACTGGTAGCGGTGCAGAGAGTGACCAAGGTTACCAAGGGTGGCCGTCACTTCAGTTTTGCCGCAATCGTCGTTGTCGGCGATGAAAACGGTGTTGTCGGTTATGGCCTTGGTAAAGCCAATGAGGTTACGACAGCCATCTCCAAGGGTATCGAAGATGCTAAGAAGAATCTCGTGAAGATCCCTCTGAGCAAGAAGACAATCCCCCACGAGCAGGAGTCCAAGTTCGGCGGCGCACGCGTGTTCATGAAGCCCGCAGCTCCCGGTACCGGTGTAAAGGCCGGCGGTGCGATGCGTGCCGTGTTCGAGGCAGTCGGCGTTCACGATGTCATTGCAAAATCCAAAGGTTCATCCAACCCTCACAACCTGGTGAAGGCTACAGTTGCCGCTCTGTGCGAGATGCGCGATGCCTACACCGTTGCCGGACTTCGCGGCATTCCTATGAGCAGGGTATTTAACGGTTAAGGAGATCCCAAGTTATGGCAAACAAAGTTAAAATTACTCAGGTTAAAAGTACCGCCAGCGCCACCAAGCGCCAGCAGGCAAATATGCTTGCCCTTGGTATCCACAGGATGCATCAGACCGTAGAGGTCGAGCTTACCCCTGTAACCGCCGGCATGATTGAAAAGGTTCGTCATCTTGTAAAAGTTGAAGAAGTAAAATAGGGAGAGCAATACTATGAAATTGAACAATCTTAAACCCGCCGCAGGTTCTGTAAAGGACGTAAAGCGCATCGGTCGCGGACAAGGTTCGGGATACGGCGGAACTGCCACTCGCGGTAACAAGGGTGCGCAGGCCCGTAGCGGTTACTCACACAAGATCGGATTCGAAGGCGGTCAGATGCCTATCCAGCGTCGCCTCCCCAAATTCGGCTTCAAGAACCCTACAAGGGTAGAATTTGCAGTTGTCAACGTATCTGCCCTCCAGGCTCTGAGCGAGGCCCTCGGCACTTCTACCGTCACCATCGACGATATGGAGACTGCAGGTCTGGTCCGCCCCGGCATGCCGGTCAAGGTCCTTGGCAACGGTGATGTCACTGCAAAGCTGGATGTCACTGCACACGCATTCTCCAAGAGCGCGATCGCGAAGATTGAGGCGAAAGAGGGTACGACTACAGTTCTCTAATAAACTATGGCAAATTTTACTCAGACATTAAAGAATATCTGGAAGATCGAAGAGCTCCGCAAGAGGATACTCTACACGATCGCTCTGATAGCAGTCTACAGACTCGGCTGCTACATTGTGATCCCCGGTATCGACGCTGCTCAGCTCGCCGGTCTTCAGAAGCAGTCATCCGAGGGCCTGCTCGGCCTTATGAACATGTTCTCGGGTGGTGCTTTCGGTAACGCCTCGGTGTTCGCACTGGGCGTTATGCCGTATATTTCTGCGTCCATCGTCATCCAGCTTCTGGGTGTGATGTTCCCCTTCTTCCAGCGCCTGCAGCGTGAGGGAGAGAGCGGCCGCAGAAAAATGAACCAGTACACAAGATATCTCACCATTGTTATCATCGCAATCCAGGGTCCCGCGTATATCGCTAACCTGCGTGCACAGATCCCTGCCAGCGCCTTCCTGGCGCAGATGGGCAGCGGCTGGTATGCATTCATAGCAACGCTGATCCTGCTGGGCGGTTCGATGTTCGTAATGTGGCTCGGCGAGAGAATCACCGACCGCGGCGTGGGCAACGGCATCTCCCTGATAATCATGATAGGTATCATCGCACGTCTCCCCCAGGCCCTCTACCTCGAGCTTATGGAGAAGTTCACCAAGACTACCGGCGGTATCCTGATGTTCATCGTGGAGCTGATAGTTCTCTTCTTCGTGTTCGTGGCTACCATCGCCCTGGTTCAGGCCGTGCGCAAGGTTCCCGTGCAGTATGCCAAGCGCGTTGTGGGCGGCAAGATGTACGGCGGCGTGAAGAACAACATCCCCCTGAAGGTAAATGCGGCAGGTGTCATGCCTATCATCTTTGCCCAGGCGATGATGCTCATCCCGCTTCTGTTCACCCGCTTCGACGTCACCAAGGGTCTTGCAGCAGTGCTCAACAACCCCGTTGGATTCTGGTATAACTTCATCTTCGCTGTAATGGTCATAATCTTCACTTACTTCTACACGGCAGTGACGATCAACCCTACCAATATGGCAGAGGATCTCAAGAAAAACGGCGGTTTCATCCCCGGTGTCAAACCCGGCAGGAAGACAGCCGAATATCTTGATGCTATTATGTCCCGCATAACCCTCCCCGGCTCTTTCTTCCTGGCGATCGTGGCTATCCTGCCCGCATTCGCACAGCTGCTCGGAGTAAACAACCAGTTCGCACCCTTCTACGGCGGTACATCGCTGCTGATTCTCGTGGGCGTCGTGCTGGATACTCTGCAGCACATCGAGAGCCACCTGCTTATGCGTCACTATGATGGTCTCATGAAGACTGGTCGTCTCCAGGGCCGTTCAGGAATGTAACATTCTTTATAAAGTCAGGTAGAAATGATCAAAGTCAGAACCGAAGAAGAAATAGAGCTGCTCAGGGAGAACGCCCTGATTGTTTCCCGCACCCTCGCGGAGGTGGGAAAACATGTAGCCCCCGGTGTAACGACGCTGCAGCTTAACGCCATTGCCGAGGAGTTCATCCGCGACAACGGTGCAGTGCCGGGCTTCTTGGGTTATGGCGGATTCCCCTATACCCTCTGTACCTCAGTCAACGAGTACGTGGTGCACGGCTTCCCCTCGGACTATGTCCTCAAGGAGGGCGACATCGTCTCGGTGGACTGCGGTACGGTGTACAAGGGTTATTACGGGGACTCGGCCTATACCTTTGCCTGCGGAGAAATCAGTGCGGCTGACCGGGACCTCCTGGATACTACTGAACACTCCCTTTACAAAGGTATCGAGGCCGCCGTTTCCGGTTGCCGCACCGGCGACATCGGATATGCGGTGCAGACATTCTGCGAGGCGCGCGGCTACTCTGTGGTGCGCGAACTTGTGGGACACGGCATCGGCCGCGACATGCACGAATCTCCCGAAGTGCCCAACTACGGGCGCCGCGGGCACGGCGTGAAGCTTGTCGAGGGCAACGTGATCTGCATCGAGCCGATGATCAACGAGGGCGTCAAGGATGTATATCTGGCAGACGACGGCTGGGGCGTTTACACGGCAGACCGCAAAAAGTCGGCTCATTTTGAGATGACGGTTGTGGTGCGCCGGGGCGCTGCCGAGAGACTCACTACATTCGACTATATAAAGAATAATAAATAAATGATCAACGGAAAGAAACTATGCCCAAACAGTCATCAATAGAGAAGGACGGTACTATCGTGGAGGCGCTCTCCAACGCAATGTTCCGCGTTGAGCTGGACAACGGACACGTAATTATCGCCCACATTTCGGGCAAGATGAGGATGCACTACATCAGAATCCTGCCCGGTGACAAGGTGAAAGTAGAGATGTCTCCGTATGATTTGACCAAAGGAAGAATTTCCTTCAGATATAAATAACATTAAATTGATCATAGCGATATGAAAGTTAAAACATCCATCAAAAAGCGCAGTGACGATTGCAAGATCGTGAAACGCAAGGGCCGCTTGTATGTTATTTGCAAGAAGAATCCGAAATTCAAAATGCGTCAAGCATAATTATTAATAGAATAAACTTAAAAAGTAATAATAAATTATGGCACGTATAGCCGGAGTTGACTTACCTAACAACAAGCGCGGAGTTATAGGCCTTACCTATATCTACGGTATCGGTCGCAGTTCCTCCCAGAAAATCCTCTCCGAACTCGGAATCGACGAGGATATCAAGGTCAAGGACTGGAACGATGAGCAGATTGCAGCAATCCGCGGTAAGATTGCTGAAGAGTACAAGATCGAGGGCGAGCTTCGCTCTTCGGTTCAATTGAACATTAAACGACTGATGGATATCGGTTGCTATCGCGGCATCCGTCACCGTGTCGGTCTTCCTGTTCGCGGTCAGAGCACCAAGAACAATGCACGCACCCGCAAGGGCCGCAAGAAAACTGTCGCCAACAAGAAGAAAGCTACTAAATAGGAGACTTGAATTATGGCAAAAAAGACTACAACAAACAAAAAGAGAGTTGTTAAGGTTGATGCTTACGGACAACTTCATGTCTCTTCAACTTTCAACAATGTAATTGTCTCCATCACCAACTCCACAGGCCAGGTCATCAGCTGGTCTTCCGCTGGTAAGATGGGTTTCAGAGGTTCCAAGAAGAACACTCCCTATGCAGCTCAGGTTGCTGCACAGGACGCTGCCAAGGTTGCTTACGACCTGGGTCTGCGCAAGGTGAAGGCTTATGTGAAGGGCCCCGGCAGCGGCCGTGAGTCCGCAATCCGCACCGTGCATACCGAGGGTATCGAGGTCACCGAAATCATCGACGTAACACCGCTGCCTCACAACGGTTGCCGTCCCAAAGGTCGTCGTAAAGTTTAATCTTCTAAAAAGGAATCAGAATTATGGCAAGATATACAGGGCCTAAAACCAAAATAGCCCGTAAATTTGGTGAACCGGTCTATGGACCGGACAAATATCTGGACAAGAAGAACTATCCTCCGGGACAGCACGGCTTGGCCAAGAAACGCAAGAAAGTGTCCGAGTACGGCGTTCAGCTGGCAGAGAAGCAGAAGGTTAAATACATCTACGGTCTTCTTGAGCGTCAGTTCAGCTCCATGTACGAGAAAGCAGCCAAGATGAAGGGACGTACAGGTGAAAACCTCATCACTCTTCTCGAGAGCCGTCTTGACAACCTGGTGTACAGAATGGGTATCGCTCCCACCAGAGCGGCTGCGCGTCAGCTGGTGAGCCACTGCCACATCACCCGCAACGGTGAGGTTTGCAATGTTCCCTCCACCATTCTCCGTCCCGGTGACATTGTTGGTGTGCGTGAGCGTTCAAAGAGCCTTGAAGTGATTCAGGACAGCCTCTCCCACGGGACCGGCAAATACTCCTGGATCGAGTGGGACAGCGAGAAATGCGCAGGCAAGTATCTCAATACCCCTGAGCGTTCTGAAATCCCCGAGACAATCAACGAGCAGTATATCGTCGAGTTGTACTCCAAGTAGCAGCGTGAATTAAGCACTAACACCAATAAACAAATCAATTTATGGCAATATTAGCATTCCAAAAACCTGATAAGGTAATAATGCTGGACGCTACCGATACCTTTGGCCGTTTCGAGTTCCGCCCTTTGGAACCCGGTTATGCGACTACAGTAGGTAACGCGCTTCGCCGCATTTTGCTCTCATCTCTGGAGGGTTTTGCCATCACAAAGATCCGCATCGAGGGTGTAAAGCACGAGTTTGACACAATCCCCGGCGTCATGGAGAATGTGGTTGACATCATCCTTAACCTCAAACAAGTCCGTCTGAAGAGAATGATAGAGACCGAGGAGGGCGAAACTGCAACAGTGACTGTTAGTGGTAAGCAAGAATTCACCGCCGGAGACCTCGCCAAGAGCCTCTCTGCATTTACGGTACTCAACCCCGACCTGCACATCTGCACAATGGAGCCCAGCGTGAAAATCGTGATGGAGTTCTCCATTGGCAAGGGCCGCGGTTATGTCCCCGCAGACGAGAACAAAGACGATAAAATGCCGATCGGAACCATCGCGATCGACTCGATATTCACTCCTATCAAGAATGTGAACTACCGCAGGGAAGACTGCCGCGTAGAGCAGAAGACCGACTACGAGTCTCTGATTATCGAGATCACAACCGACGGCTCCATTACTCCCAAGGATGCGCTCAAAGAGGCAGCCAAGATACTCATCTATCACTTCATGCTCTTCTCGGACGACAAGATCACTCTTGAGGAGCAGGCAGCCCCCGAGAACAAGAACCTTGACGAGGAGTCGCTGCGCATACGCCACCATCTTATGACCAAACTTCAGGATCTGGAGATTTCTGTCCGTGCCCTCAACTGCCTCAAGGCTGTTGAGATCGAGACAATCGCCGACCTGGTTTCCCACAAGAAGGAGGAGCTTATGAAGCTGCGCAACTTTGGCAAGAAGTCTCTCACCGAGATTGTGTACCTGGTAGAGAACAAGCTCAAGCTCAATTTCGGAATGGACATTTCTAAGTACAACATTGATAAAAAAGAATAACAGGATATGAGACACAACAAGTCAATTAACCATCTGGGTCGCAAAAGCGGACACCGCAAGGCGATGCTTGCCAATATGGCCTGCTCTCTCATCATGCACAAGAGAATCGAGACCACAGTGGCCAAGGCAAAGGCTTTGAGGATGTATGTCGAGCCCCTCATCACCAAGAGCAAAGACGACTCGACTCACTCCCGCCGTACCGTATTCAGCTATCTGAAGCAGAAAGAGGCGGTGACCGAGCTCTTCCGCGTTGTGGCACCCAAGATCGCAGAGCGTCCGGGCGGATACACCCGTATCGTCAAGACCGGCTTCCGCGCAGGTGACGCTGCCGACATGGCCATCATCGAGCTGGTAGACTTCAACGAGGCAGCTCTCGCCACTACCGAGAAGACCGCTGCCAAGAAGCCCGCTACCCGCCGCAGCCGCAGCAAGAAGGCTGACGCTCCCAAGGCAGAGGCTCCCAAAGCTGAGGAAGCACCCAAGGCAGAGGAGTAGTCGCTCCCCGCATCAAAGCACGGCGCACTGCAGACCGCAAGGCTTGCAGTGCGCTGCGCTTTTGTATTACCCATAATTTGCATAACTTCGCCCTGATTAATCCCGATTTTGTATGAAAAGGACATTTCTCTCGCTTATATGCATATTGGCCTCGGCGGCCGCAGTCTCCGCGCAGGACATTCACGACGGTGCGGCATACCGCCTCAACATAGAGCGCTCGCTCTGGTACGGCACCTCCTGCTCTGCCGGCCTTGCGCACGAGGATATGGCTTCGTGGCGTAGTGTGGCCCTGGGCGGCAGCATCACCGGCGGCTCGTTTACCGATGCCTGGGATGCTTCCAGGCAGAACACCATTGCCCTGGGCGGGGACATGCTGATGGAAATCGCCGGCTTCAAGGTGGCGGCGGAGGTGAATTTTGACGCCGACCGCCAGCACAAGAGCCGCTACAACAACTCGCTCTACGCTCTGGAGCTGGATATGCCCTTTTTTGTGGCGCTCAACGACGACGAAGAGTTCCTCTGGAAGAGGCGCAGCGCGTCGGTGGGAATCCGCGCCGCCAGCCCGCTGATGCTGGGCGACGCCCTCTCGCTGGGGCTTGGCGTAAACTTCAAGGGCAAGGGGGCGAACAAGAACGATGCCCCCACGGCCCGCTACAGCGGCTTTGAGGTGGAAATAGCCCCCAGCGCAACCTATGCAATCGACGACGAGAACACTCTGGGCCTGACCTTTTCCTATAAGACGATGCCTGCAAGCAGCCGCATCAACGCCGGCGGAGAGGCGACCTACGTGGCGCTGATGTACGGGCTCGGCTCGTATGACAACCGCTGGGCGGGGGGCGACTTCGGCATCGGCGACATCGGCTACGCCTCCTCAATGATGGGGGCGGACATCTTCTACAACCGCAAGAACCTGCTCTTGCAGGCCTCACTGCACAAGGGGGGCACGACCGCCAAAGAGGCGGGATCGACATTCGGTCAGGTGGACAAGTTCCTGGTAGGGGCCGCTCTCAAATATTTTGCTACGGACGACCGCAGCAGCATCTTGAACCTTGACTTTGACTACAATCTGAATTACTGGATAAAGGGCAGTACCACCATCGCAGACAACAGCCTGATTGCCGCCAACCTGGGATTCACCAGATACACCGACATCGCCTCGGACGGCAGCTTTAATTGGACCTTCTCTGCGGGCACCGACTTCAATATGATCAATCTGCGCCGATATGTGCCCGATGCAACCCTCAAGGGGACCGGCATCACCCCCTATGTGATGCTGGGCAAGAACCTGAAGCTGGCGCACGAGAGCTCGCTGCTGGTAACTGGCAATCTGGGTTACAACTTTGCCTTCGGGGCGGACTATTCCTACGGCGGCACCAATGTCGACGGCAATTATTTCGTGAATTACATGTACAGCGACGAGGCGGACTATCTGGGCAGCTATTATATTCGCGCCAAGGTGGATGCACGCTATACCTACCGCCTGAACACGCTGCTCTCTGCCTATGCTGCGGCGGGGGGCATGATGCTGATGCCCACGGTGAACGCAAGCTCCAGAGTGGCTCTGGCGCTGACTGTCGGGGTGCTGTTCTAAAATTTGAAAGCCCTGCGGCGGGGGCTAGAAGAGACCGTGCAGCTGCGCGGTGATCAGATCGCAGACGGTGCTGAAGTCGGCGGGCTCCTCCTCGAAATTGAGGCGGTCCACATCCAGAATCAGCAGCTTGCCGTCCTTATAGCCGGAAATCCACTTCTCGTAGCGCTCGTTGAGGCCGTTGAGATAGTCGATGCGGATGCTGCTCTCGTATTCGCGGCCGCGCTTCTGGATTTTGCCAACAACATTGGGCACCGAGCTGCGCAGGTAAATCAGCAGGTCGGGGGCCTTGACCAGCGAAATCATCAGGCTGAAGAGGTCGCTGTAATTCTCGAAGTCGCGGCTGCTCATAAGCCCCATGTCGTGGAGGTTGGGGGCAAAGATGTTGGCATCTTCGTAGATGGTGCGGTCCTGCACAATTACATCGCTGCTGCGTGAGATTTCCACTACGTCGCGGAAGCGCTTGTTGAGGAAATAGACTTGGACATTGAACGACCAGCGCTCCATATCTTCGTAAAAATCTGCAAGATAGGGGTTGTGGTCCACAGGTTCGAAGCGGGGGGTCCATTTGTAGTGCTCGCAAAGCATGCGTGTCAGCGTGGTTTTTCCGCTGCCGATATTTCCCGCGATGGCGATGTGCATTGTGTCGTTTTCTTAAGATTGAACACACAAAATTACTAAAAGACTTTTTAATTTTGCGGTTATGTATAAGGTTTTTTACTTCAACCCGCTAAGAGTGTGCAATTATGTGCTGTACAACGGCAGCGGCGAGTGCGTCATTGTGGACCCCGGCGCGGGCAGCGATGCGGAGCGCGCCCGGCTGGAGAGCTTTATAGACAAGCAGGGGCTTTCTGTGAAGGCCATACTGCTGACCCACGGCCATTTTGACCACGTGCTCTCGCTGCGGCAGGCGGTGGAGAAATGGCAGGCTCCGGTGTATATGCACCCCGCAGATGACGGCGTCTTTGCCGCTGCGGCGCACATCTGCCCCGCATTCGGGATGCAGTATGAGCCGTATGAGGGGGAATTCCTGGACATCTGCAACTGCGCCGGCAGTTTGCCCGAAGGATTGCAGTTCGAGGTCATCCCGACCCCGGGCCACACGCAGGGAGGCGTCTGCCTCTATCTGGAGAGCGAGGGGCTGCTGCTGAGCGGTGACACCCTCTTCTGCGGCGGAGTGGGGCGCACCGACCATCCCGGCGGCAACTTTGATCAGCTGCTGGGCAGCATCAAAAGCGGAATCCTGACTTTGCCGCCGCAGACCGATGTGCTGCCGGGGCACGGATACGCCACTACAATAGAAGACGAAATCGCTGCAAATCCCTTTTTGCAATAGATGGACAGTATCGAAATCACAGGCGCGCGGTCGCACAACCTCAAGAACATATCCCTCTCCATCCCCCGCGACAAGCTGGTGGTGGTGACGGGAGTGAGCGGCAGCGGCAAGAGCTCCCTGGCCTTTGACACAATTTACGCCGAGGGGCAGCGCCGCTATGTGGACACCCTCAACACCTACGCGCGGCAGTTCATGGGGATGCTGGAGCGGCCCGATGTAGACGACATCCGCGGCCTGAGCCCCATCCTGGCCATAGAGCAGAAGACCACCGGGCGCAATCCCCGCTCCACTATCGGGACTCTGACTGAAATCTATGACTTCTTCCGCCTGCTGTATGCCCGCGCGGCGCAGGCCTACTCCCCCGTGACGGGCAAGGAGATGGTCCGCTACACCGACGCGATGATTGCGGACCTGATAATGAAGGAATACGACGGATGCAAGCTTTTGCTACTCGCGCCGCTGGTGCAGGGGCGCAAGGGTCACTACAAGGAGCTGTTCGAGCACCTCGTGAAGAAAGGCTACAATCAGGTGCTGGTAGATGACGAGCTGCGCGACCTCTCAACGATAACACCGCTGGACCGCTACAAGACCCACTTCATTTATCTTGTGGTGGACAAGCTGAAGATAGACGGCAACGCCCGCAGCAGGGTGGCCACCTCGCTTGCCACAGCCCTTGCGCAGGGCAAGGGGAGCATCGCCGTGATGGAATACGGCGGCGGTCCGCTGCGCTTTCTGAGCAAGAACTACGTGTGCCCCGACACCGGGCTGTCGTTCAGCACCCCTGCCCCCCACACCTTCTCTTTCAACTCGCCCCAGGGGGCCTGCCCGCACTGCGGCGGCCTGGGCAAGGTGATTTGCATGGAGAGGGAGAAGATTATTCCCGACGGCAGCCGCTCGATTGCCGAGGGCGGGATTGTGCCGCTGGGCCCCAGCCGCAAGAATGCCCTGTTCGACACCATCGAGGCGTTGGCAAAAAAATACAAATTCTCCCTGAAGGACCCCATCGACTCGATTCCGGAGGAGGCGATGAGCGCTTTGCTCTACGGCTCGGAGGATTTGCTGAGGGTGGGCAGCGGCAGCGAGCAGCAGATGGTCACCTTTGAGGGGCTCATTCCGCGCGCGGTGGCCGCTTCTGAGGGGGATGACTCCCAGCCTCGCAAAGAGCAGCGATATGTGCAATATACCGTATGCCCCGAGTGCGGCGGCACCCGGCTCAAAAAGGAGTCGCTCTGCTTCCGCCTGGACGGCAAGAACATAGCGGAGGTGGCGGCAATGGACATCGACGCCCTCTACGACTGGGTCAAGGTGCTGCCGCTGCATCTGGACCACCGCCAGAGGCTCATCGGCGGAGCCCTGCTCAAGGAGATCGGCGACCGTGTGGGCTTTCTGAAGGATGTCGGGCTGGGATACCTCTCGCTGGACCGCCCGGTGGCGACCCTCTCCGGCGGCGAGAGTCAGCGCATCAGGCTCGCCACGCAGATCGGCAGCAAGCTGGTGAATGTCCTCTATATTCTGGACGAACCCAGCATCGGGTTGCACCAGAGAGACAACGACAAGCTGATAGCGTCGCTCAAGACGCTGCGCGACGAGGGCAATTCTGTGCTGGTGGTGGAGCACGATCGCGAAATTATGGAGCAGGCGGACTGGCTGGTGGACCTTGGCCCCGGTGCGGGCGAGCTGGGGGGCGAACTGCTCTACAACGGCTCACCCAAGGACATTGCATCGGCTCCGCCGACCCCCACCACCGACTTTCTGCTGGGGCGCAAGGCCATAGAGGTGCCTGCAGTGCGGCGCAAGGGGAGCGGCAAGTGCCTGATGTTGCGCGGCGCAAGGGGCAACAACCTCAAGAATGTGGACTTGACCATCCCGCTGGGCTGCCTGATAGGCATCAGCGGCGTGAGCGGCAGCGGCAAGAGCTCCCTAATTTCGCAGACGCTGATGCCGCTGCTCAGCAACAAGTTCTACCGCTCTCTCTATCCGGTGCTGCCCTACGACGCGCTGGAAGGGATTGAAAACATAGACAAGGTGATTGAGGTGGACCAGCGCCCCATAGGACGCTCTCCCCGCAGCAATCCCGCAACATACGTGAATGTGTTCACCGCCATCCGCGAGCTGTTCGGGCAGACCCCGGACGCCAAAATCCGCGGCTTCAAGGCGGGGCGCTTCTCGTTCAACACCGCCGGCGGGCGGTGCGAGGCCTGCAAGGGGGCCGGCATCCAGGAGATCGAGATGCGCTTTCTGCCCCCTGCGCACGTCACCTGCAAAGAGTGCGGCGGCAAGCGCTACAAGCCCGACACCCTGGCGGTGCACTACAAGGGGAAGAACATTAACGATGTGCTGGAGATGACGATTTCCCAGGCGTGCGAGTTCTTCAAGTCCAACCCCTACATTTACCCCCGCATCAAGGCGCTGGAAGATGTCGGGCTTGGGTATGTGAAGCTGGGACAGCCCTCCACGACCCTCTCCGGCGGCGAGAGCCAGCGTGTCAAGCTGGCCGCCGAGCTCAGCCGCAAGAGCACCGGCAACACCCTCTACCTGCTGGACGAGCCCACCACCGGGCTGCACTTCGGCGATATCAAATCTCTGATGGAGGTTCTGCAGCTGCTGGTGGACCAGGGCAACACGGTGATTGTGATAGAGCACAATCTGGACGTGCTCAAGAGTGTGGATTATCTTGTGGACATGGGGCCCGAAGGGGGGGCGGCCGGCGGCAGCATCGTGTGCAGCGGCACCCCGGAGGATGTGGCCCGCTGCAAAGAGTCCTACACCGGCAGATATCTGAAAAAGCTATTCTCCGATCTCGGCTAAGATGCCGTCCATCTTGGCGTAGTGCTCCAGAGTCCAGAGCACAAAGCGGATATCCACGCACACGCAGCGGTTGTATGCCGCAGTGAACGAGGCGTTGCTTGCGAGCGACTCCTTGTTGCCGTCGAATGCCAGGCCGATGAGCTCGCCGCGCGCATTCAGCACCGGGCTGCCGGAGTTGCCCCCGGTGATGTCGTTGTCGGTGATGAAGTTCACCGGATAGTCGGCGTCGCAGCTGTCGCGCAGCAGGCTTCGCCAGTCGCTCTTGAGGCAGAAGTCGTGGGCCGTGGTGTCCTCCTTTGCCAGAATGCCCGAAGCGCAGGTCTGCCAGGGGACCTTTTTGCAGCCACGGCGGAAGCTCTTCACGGTGCCGAATGTCAGGCGCATGGTGGAGTTGGCGTCGGGATATTGCTCCAGACCCCGCTCCTGCCGATTCTGATAGAGGGCGCGGGTGTACCGGTGACCCAGCTCGCCCACCGTCACTCCCTGCTCCAGCTCTCTCTGAACCGAAGTGAAGGCGGTGGCGTTGATGTCGGTGAAAAAGCGGAAGAGGCCGTCTTCGCGCGTCACGGGCCGATCGAACCAGAGATACTCGGCCATAGCGTCGTAGTCGCTGCCAAAGCGGCTCTTGAGCTCTTTCTGGAAGGTCCCGAGATATTTGTCGGGCTCATTCTCAAAATATTCTTCTATGCAGTAGCGGAAGAGGTCCCGCTCCACGCGCATGTCCAGATCGGCGTATTCTTTCTCCAGATTCAGCCCGGGCACATTGTTTTTGAGCTTGAGGCAGATCAGGTTGAGGCCGCCGCAGCGCACCAGAGTCTCGCGGTAGTAGATTTCTCCGCGCTGCACGTCGCTGATGTCGCGGTATCTGGCCTTGATGGCCTGCAGAAGGGTGTCGCAGCCGTGCATCCTGCGCTCTTCGCGGCGCTTGCAGCGGACAACGCCATATTTTTTGTAGCAGGCCACCTGCCCCTCGTCAAGCTCCTGCACGTTGCTCAGGGAGAAGAATTTGTCGGCATATTTGAGGCGGACTGCCGGGTCGGCGTCCATCCAGCGCCGCAAAATCTCCATCTGACGGCCGCGGATGCGGTTGGAGATGGGCAGCGAGAGGTTCTGTTCGAATTCGATTTTGTATGAGGAGCTGTAGCGGTCGGTGCGCCCCGGATAGCCGATGACCATGGCAAAGTCGCCCGGGACATATCCGCTGCGGCTGATTTGCAGGTGGCGGCGGGGGTTGAGGGGGGCGCCGTCCTTGTAGATGCGGTAGAGGGCGAAGTCGCACTTGTGCTGGGGCCACTCCCAGTTGTCCACGTCACCGCCGAAGGCGGCGATGCTCACGGGAGGGGCGGCCACAAGGCGGACGTCGTCGTAAACGTCATAAAGCGCCATATAATAGCGCGAGCCGGCCCACATCGACGAGAGGGAGGCGTCGTAGCCGCTCTGCGCGGCGTATCGCTTCTCCATTATCCAGCTCAGGCGGCGCAGGCCAGTGGAGCGGCCCGCCGCGCTCTCCTGCTCCTTGACAGCGTTAACCTCGTCGGTGACATCGATTATGCGGTGCAGAAGGTAGGCCTTCTTCCCCTGTATGGCAATCTCCTCGCTGCGGTCCATAGCCCAGAAACCGTCTTCCAGATAGTTGTGCTCCGGGGTGCTGAGGGCGTGGACATCGCCGTAGGCGCAGTGGTGGTTGGTTACCAGCAGACCTTCGGATGAGATGAAGCTGCCGGTGCAGCCGAAGTCCAGCGACACTATGGCGTTGCACAGGCCGCCGTCAGCTTCGTTGTAGATGTCGCCGGAGGTGAGCTCCAGCCCCTTCTGCTGCATCTGCGCCTCCAGGGCGCGGGAGATTGCGTTCACCAGCCACATGCCTTCGTCGGCGCGGGCAAAAAGGCAGCACAGCAGCGCCGCCAGGGTCAGAAAGGCTCTTTTCATATTACTCGGCCTCGGCGTAGGGGGTGCAGACCCCCTTCTCGGTGAATTTGATGCGGGCGTCCTCTTCGCGGACGTCATCCTCGGCATAGCTGATGCTCCATTTCTCCATTGTGATGAGCTCCCAGAGCTTATCCTCTGTCATGGGGGCGGCAAAGCGGATCTGCAGGGCGGGCTTGTAGTCGCCGTTGAGGTTGAGGTAGAGTCCGATGACCCCCTCCTCCTTGGAGATGTGGTTGCTCAGATAGGGGAGGTTGCGGCGGACGATGGGCTTCTCGTAGTTGGGGTCGGCAATCTCATAGATAAACTGCGGCTTGTCTTTGTAGACCTCCTTGCGGCTGAGCACCACGGTGGAGTCGCCGTCGGGGTAGCGCCCCTTGTATTCCGCCTTGAAGGGGGCGAACATCCTGTGCAGGTATTCGGTGGTGGCGATGCGCCCCTCGCCCTCCTCCATCTTCACGAATTGGAAGTCGACAGGGGTGCTCTTGACTCCGCCGCCGTGCACTGGCATATCCAGCGACTTCTTTTCCACGACGGTGCGGAAAAAGTCGCTGTCCAGAGGCTCCGAGGGGTCGGCATATACCCTGACTATCAGCGGACAGGCGTATTCCGACTCGAGGCCGTAGATCCGCTTGCCGGTGAGGCGCATCTGCAGCCCCAGGTAGTTGAGGTCCAGCTTGTCAAACATTTTGTCGGTGCGGATGGTGACTATCTTGAGGCTGTCCAGAAGGGCGGGGTCGGGGGTCGCCACCTTGAATGTGGAGGGGTCGAACACCTTGCCGCGCAGGGTCTGCCCGTCTATTGTGGCGGGGTCATACTTGATTACCACCGTGTGGCTGCCGACATAGGTCTTGACGCCGTACACGCCGCGGATTTTCTCCATCTTGCTCTTGAAGGCCATGGAGCTGCCGTAGCATTTGACTGTCTTGAGATTCTCTATCTTGAGGGTGGAGAGGGCGAGGCTGTCGGCGGCGCCCCAGCTCTCGTTGATGGTGGGCAGTTCTGTGCGCTGGCCTGCGAAGTAGGCCGCCAGGGCAATCAGCACCGCCAGCAGAGCGGGGAGATATTTGCCCCAGCCGCATTTTTTGCCGCTCTTGGAGCCTCCGATGCTGAGGGCTCCCACGGGGCAGGCGGCCACGCACTCGCCGCAGAGAGTGCAGTCCACAGAATTGACCTCGCTGCCGAAGTCGGGCACCGAAATGTTGTAGGGGCACACCTTGCGGCAGCGGTAGCAGCTGTGGGTGCAGGTCTCCCTGTCAACGGCAACGTGCAGCAGCTGCCCTTTGGGCTTGCCGCAGAATATTTCAAGCAGATAGCCGATGACACAGAGGGCGGCCAGCGGCCATACAAAACTGAAGCGGAGGCCGCAGAGGCTCAGCACCCAGAACACGAGCCCCGCCCCCGCGAGGGCAAAGTAGAACTTGAAGGTGTTGGAGAGAGCCCCCAGCGGGCAGATGTATTTGCACCAGAAGCGCTTTACAAAGAGGGCGGGTACAATCACCAGAAACAGCGACGCGAGGCTCATCCAGAGCACTATCTCCCCCTTGAAGCCTGTGGCGGCAGCGTAGTAGGGGTCCAGCTTCTTGCAGAAGAGCTCGCTGCTGGAGATGGTCATATATGCAATCCAAAAGAGCAGTGCATACTTGACGATGCGCAGAATCTTGTCTGCGGCGCTGCCGCTCTTGATTTCGAGGCTCTTGAGGTGCAGCGCATGCCCAGCCTTGCCCAGCAGGTCCTCCACCGATCCGACGGGACAGAGGAAGGCGCAGAAAAGCTTGCTGAACAGAATCACTGCAATCGCCAGACCGATGCCCATCATAATCTGGGCGGAGGACATCGAGCAGGGGAGAGACCCTCTGGAAAGGAAGGTGCCGAAGGCCTGCAGCCCCCCCATCGGGCAGTAAGCTTCGGGGTCGACCGGCTCCATCGCCGGGAAAATCTTGGCCGCGAGGCCGCTCAAAAAGAAAACGAGGGCCGCCAGCACTCCCCATTGCAGGAGATATTTGGGCCAGTTCTTACAAATCAGTGATTTCTTGCTCATAGCTCTTTTTAGGGATATAATATTAGCGCAAAAGTAGTTAATTTTGCGCGCTGTGAAAATAAGAAGACTGATACTGTTGATAGCCTGCCTTTTTGCCTGTGTGCAGGCCGTTGCCCAGACATATACTCTCTCCGGCGTTGTCAGCGACAAAGAAACGGGAGAACCTGTGGAGTTTGCTGCCGTGGCTATAGAGTCCACCGGGCAGTGGGCCACCGCAGACGCCAAAGGGCGCTTCTCAATTTCCGGCATCAGCGCCGGCGGTGCCATTATCAAGGTTTATTGCCTGGGGTATGTAACCTGGCAGCGGGAAATCAAGATTTCGCGTGACATCACCAATTTTTCTGTGGCGCTCTCGCAGGACAATCTGGCGCTGGAGAGCGCTGTGGTCACGGCGCAGGAGAATTCATCCTCCGCCACCACCTCGCGCAGGATAGACCGCGCGGCGCTGGAGCAGGTGCAGATGCTCAATGTCTCCGACATCGCCAGTCTGCTGCCGGGCGGAAGCACGGTCAACCCCAATCTGACGGGGAGCGGCGGGCAGATAGCCATCCGAAGCGGCGCCTCGGGCGAGGGGGGCAACTCCACATTCGGCACCGCGGTGGAGGTGGACGGCGTGCGCCTCTCCAGCAATGCCTCCTTCTCTGGGGCCGACCGTTCAGCCACGAATCTCAAGGGGGTCTCCACCAACAATATAGCATCTTCTAACGTGGAGTCGGTGGAGGTAATCACCGGCGTCCCCTCTGTGGAATATGGCGATATGACCTCCGGCGTGGTCAAAATCAATACCAAGCGGGGCAAGACCCCCTTCACGGTGACAATGACCACCAGCCCCAACACCAAGCAGGTCTCCCTGAGCAAGGGCTTCGGCCTGGGGACAAATCAGCGCGGGGGCAGCCGCGGCACTCTCAACACCAGCGCGGAGTACACCCGCTCCATATCGGTGCAGATGTCGCCCTATACATCCTACGAGCGCAAGCAGGTGTCGCTGGCCTGGAACAACACCCTCTCCGGGGGGATATTCGCTCAGACGCCCCTCTCTGTGAGCGCCTCGCTCACCGGCAATGCCGGCGGCCTTGACAACCGCTCCGACCCCGACCGCTCCACCGAGGCCTACACCGCCAGCCGCGACAATACCCTGCGCGGCAGCCTCGCCTTTAACTGGCTGCTGAGCAAGAGTTGGATCACCAACATAGAGCTCAAGGCCTCTGCCGTATATTCCGACAAGCTGAGCCGCGAGAACACCTCGGTGTTCGGCACCACGGCCCAGTCTGCCCTGCATACCACAGAGCGCGGATATGTCTTTGCCGACCGGATTCCCGCCGGGCAGCGGTACAACATGATGGTGCTGGACGACAAGCCCTTCAATTCTAAACTCTCGCTCAAGGCCAACTGGGCCCGGAACTTCGGCGGCGTCAGAAACAGGTTCAAGGCGGGCGCCGACTGGACCCTGGACCGCAACTACGGGCAGGGTCAGTATTCAGAAGATATGTCCACCGCCCCCACATACCGCCCGTATGACTACAGCAAGGTCCCCGCGATGCACAATGCGGCCGCCTATGCCGAGGACGACATAGTGCTGCCCGTGGGGCGCAGCGGAGAGCTGAACTTGGTGGTGGGCGTGCGCTGGGACAACACCATAATCAACGGCTCGGCATACGGCACCACAAGCAGCCTCTCGCCCCGCTTCAACGCCCGCTACAGCCCGTTTTCGGAGAAAGGGCGGCGCGGCCGCACCCTGCGCGACTTCTCGGTGAGGGCCAGCTGGGGCCAGGCGGTGAAGCAGCCCTCCTATTCGATACTCTTCCCCCAGCCGTCGTATTACGACATAAACGTGTTCACCTCCACCGCGGGCAGCATCAACGATCTCTACAGCGCCTATTATGTGCTGCCGCGCACCATCGTATACAATTCCGCCCTGCGCTGGCAGCGCAACCGGCAGGCGGAGATCGGGGTGGACTTTGACTTGGCGGGGCACAAGGTGAGCCTGGCCGCCTTTGCCAGCAAGACGCTTGACGCCTACCGTCTGGTGACCGATTACGAGCGGTTCAGCTATGTCTATACGCCCACCGACGCCATCAAGAACAGCGAGGCGGCCGGCGCAATACCCGCCGCGGACCGCGTCTTCTCCGTGGACCCCTCGAGCGGCGTCATCACCGTGAGCGACCGAAGCGGGGCCAACCCTTCTGCCACGCTCGCCTGCCGGCAGATGGACGGCTTTACGGCAACTTATTACGAGGACAACGACGACAACCCGATTGTGCGCCGCGGATTCGAATATGTGGTGGACTTCAAGCGGATAAAGTCGCTCAACACCCAGATCCGCCTGGACGGCACCTACTACACATACAGACAGGTTTATACCGACTATATGCCGTATGTGGCCACCTCGCAGATGGGCTACGACCGCACTCCGCTCAAATATGTGGGCTACTACGTCGGGGGGTACAAGACATCCAACGGCCAGCAGACCCGCAGCCTCAAGACCAACGTGACCGTCACCACCAACATCCCCAAGGTGAGGATGGTGGTCTCGTTCAAGCTGGAGGCCTGCCTGCTGAGCTATAGCCGCACCCTGAGCGAAAATGCCGACGGCGGCCGCCGCTCGTATGTAATCGCCGACCGCTCCGATCTGACTTCGCGCGTGGAAGACGCCTCCATCTACGACGGCGACTGCTACACCGTGCTCTACCCCGACAAATACTACTCCTACAGCGACGGCACGCTGCGCGACTTCTGGCCCGACTTTGTGGAGGCCAAGAGCAGCGACCCGCAGAAATATTCCGACATGGTGTCGCTGGTGCAGACCACCTCGTACAATTACACATTCAAGGAGAGCCGCCTGACCCCCTATTTCAGCGCCAACTTCAATGTGACCAAGGAGATCGGGGATCTGGCGTCGATATCGTTCTACGCCAACAACTTCTTCAACAATATGTCGCAGCTCTATGACAGCCGCACCGGCAACCGGATATCTGTGACCGGCTACATCCCCAAGTTTTACTACGGGCTCACCCTCAGACTCAAATTTTAATGATAAACAATAAGTAAGGTTATGAAAAAGATTCTTTCAATTTTCTCTTTTGCCGCGCTTCTCTTTGCGGCGGCATCCTGCAAGGACATCGTGCCCGACACAAGGCTCGTGGACATCGAGGTGCAGCTGGTGCTGGACGGCGAGTCCATGGCGGTGGAGAATGTCCCCGTGACTTTGGTGGACGCTTCCGGCACAGTTTATGACACACTCACCAACGCTTTGGGCGTGGCAGCCTTCAGCGTCCCCGCAGACAATTACACCGCGAGCGCATCGTTCAAGCGGAGCGGCGACGGCGAGGCCTACACCTACAGCGGCAGCAACGGCTCCATCGCAGTGCTCAACGCCACCACAAACCAGTTTACCGTGGCTCTTAACAAGGTTGTCTCCCAGCAGATAATCATCAAGGAGCTCTACAGCGGCGGCTGCACCACTGCAGAGGGCAAGCATTACACCAACGACGCATACATCGTGCTCTACAACAACTCTGATGTGGAGGCCGACGCCACCAACATTGCAATCGGAATGCTGGCTCCCTACAATAGCAACGCCAGCAACAAATATTACGGCACGGACGGCACCCAGAGCTACGCTCAGGAGAGCTGGCTGCCCGCAATCGGCGCCATCTGGTCTTTCACTTCCAATGTGACCATCGCTCCCTATTCTCAGATAGTAGTGGCTGTATTCGGCGCAATAGACCATACAGAAACGGTTGCGAATTCCGTGGCCCTGAACAACTCCGACTACTATGTGATGACCGCAAACGAACAGTTCAAGAATTCGAAATATGTGGTTGACGACGCCATCCCCGCAGCCCACTATATGACTGCAGTTCCCTTTACGCAGGGCAATGCCTGGGCCCTCTCCAACAACGCCCCTGCAGTGTTCCTGATGAAGGCTTCCAAGGCCGACGTCGAGGCTATGAGCCTGGATACCGAGGCGTTTGACCACACTATGGGCACCGCTGCCGCCTTTAATGTAGTGAAAGTGGCCAAGAGCTCCATTGTGGATGGCGTTGAGGTGTGGAACGGCGCCAAGACTCCCGAGGAGTCTAAATACAGATTCTCCTCTGACGTGAACAGCGGCTATGTGATGATGACCAACAAGCTGGGCTATACAATTTACCGCAATGTGGACAAGGCTGCCACCGAGGCTCTCGCAGAGAATGAGGGCAAGCTGGTGTACAATTATGCAATGGGCACCGAGCCCGGCAGCGCCGCCAACCTCGCCAACGGCACCACCGACCCCTCCGGCATCGACGCGGAGGCTTCTATCGCCAATGGCGCGCACATAATCTACTCCGAGACCAACAACACCGCTACCGACTTCCACCAGAGGGCACAGGGCTCTCTGAAATAGTTACTCCGCCGTATGTTCCGCTCCAGAAACCTCCTTTGCACGGCTGCTGCGTTCTGTCTGGCCGCCCTTCCGGCGGCCGGGCAGCAGGATTGCGGCTTTGTGCTGCAGACGAATCCCCACTTGCAGAGCGCAAATGCCGCGCTTCTGACGCGTCTGGGGGTTGAAAACCTCTCCACCGCGGTCATTTCTGCCACCAAAGAGAACGGGGGGCTTATGAGCATCGGCTCTTCTGCCGACAGTTTCTCGGGCGGAGCGTATGCGCAGACCTACAACAGATTATCGGAAAGGACAGTCTTCTGCGGAGGACTGTCCTATTCCAATTTTCAGGGGAAACAGATGGGCGGGCCCGTGCTGATGGACCCCGACTTCAACCCCTTCGGCCTTCTCGAAGACAACTCCGACACCGCCGGGAGCAAAAAGCGCGAACTCTACGCAATGCAGGGGGCGCTGGCATATTCCCTCTCGCGGCATCTGGCCATTGGCGGGCGCCTGGACTACCTCTGCGGCGACCAGACCAAGGTCAAAGATCCCCGGTTTTCCAATATCCTCAAGGATATGGACCTCTCCCTGGGATTGGACTATGCGGCAAGCGAGAGCCTCAATGCCGGATTCAACCTGCGCTACCGCAGCAGCGTGGAGCAGATTATGGGCGGACTCTACGGCGACACCGACCGCACTTATTTCATAATCCGCGACCGCGGCTGGTTCTTCGGCACCCGAGAGGGACTGGGCGGCGACAGCGGCATCGTCTCCACCCAGGAATACCGCCCCGTGAGCAACACCTTCTGCGGGGCCGGCTTGCAGATTGACTGGCGCGGCAGCGCGGCCCGGGTATTTGTGGAGGCGGAAATATTGGTGCGCAACGGCTATTACGGCCGCAAGACCTCCACATCCCCCGTCTATTACGAGTGGAGCGGCGCGCAGACATCCCTCAAGGGGAAGATTTTGCTGCCGCGCGGCGACAGGCTCTCTCTGATTGATTTTGCTCTGGGCTACAACCCCGTGAACAACCGCGAGAACACCTTCACCTACACCACCGAGGCGGGCAAGAACACCGTGGTGGACTACACCGGGCAAAAGCAGGCCCTGAGCCGCACCGACCTCGCCGCTTCGGCGGGCTACACCTTCTACAAGGGGCTGGGCGGCTACAAACCTGAATTCAAGGCGGGGGGCGCTCTGGAATATGCCGCCCGCAACCAGCGCACCACTGTGACCCCATTCTGGCGCGACAACGGCTACAACAGCGTCACAGCCCGCGCCTTCTGCGAATGGAGCCTGGCCAGGGGCAAGAACATATTCTCTCCCGGCGCAACCCTGCTGCTCTACAGCGGCAGCGGCAACCGCGCCACCGACGGCTCCTACTCCAGCGGCACCTCCACCACAATCCTGAGCTTTGACACCTGGCTCGACCGTCAGTTCGAGTATCTGACCGCCTCCCGCGCAGGCGCCGCCCTCTCGTTTACATACACCCGCCTGCTGCCCAAGGGGCGCGCGCTATATGTGACAGCATCAGACAAATTCATTTCACTCCTCTCCAAGCCGGAGGCTCTGCAGGGCAGCACCCGCAATGTGGCTGCGCTTGCCGTCGGCATCAACCTTTAAAAAATATGAGAAGAATTCTTGCGACCGTGGCCGCGCTGGCCGTTGCCGCCAGTGCTCTGGCGCAGCATATCCCCGACAGCAAATCCATCACCCGCGGGCAGCTGCCCAACGGCCTGACCTACTACATCGCGCACAATGAAAATCCGGCAGGCTGCGCGGAATTCTTCATAGTGCACAATGTGGGGGCGATGCAGGAAGAGGACAATCAGAACGGCCTCGCCCACTTTCTGGAGCACATGGCCTTCAACGGCACCCGCCACTATCCCGGCAAGGGGATAATCGAGTTCCTCTCCCGCGAGGGGGTGCGCTTCGGCTACAACGTGAACGCCTACACGTCGCGCAACGAGACGGTGTACAACATCTCCAAAGTGCCGCTGGTGCGCGATTCGTTTGTGGATTCGGTGCTTATGGTGCTGCGCGACTGGAGTTGCGACATCTCCTGCGAGCAGGATGAGCTCGACGACGAGCGCGGCGTGATAAGCGAGGAGTGGCGCCTGTTCGACAACTCCCGCAACCGGATGTCCCAGCGGCAGACGGAGCTCATCTACAAGGGTGGCAAGCAGCCCCTGCGCAGCGTGGTGGGTACTCTGGAGGTGATAAACGGCTTCAAGCGGGAGGAGATTCTGGACTTCTACCACAAGTGGTACCGCCCCGACCTGCAGGCAATAATCGTGGTGGGGGACTTTGACGTGGAGCAGATGGAAAGCCGCATCCGCGCGATATTCTCCGACATTCCCGCGGCCGTGAACCCCGCCGCCAAAGAGGCGAGCTATATGCCCCCGGCTCAGACCGAGCCCCTCTACTGCAACATGACCGACCCCGAGGTCAAGTACAAGGCGCTCAAAGTGCTCTACAAGCAGCCCTATCCCCAATTCGCGCAGCGCAGCGAGCGGGAGACCTTCCGGGATATGTATTCGCGCCTGGTGGTGAACAGCGTGCTCAGCGACCGCCTCAAAGAGTGTCAGAAGCAGAGCGGCTGCCCCGCCCAGTCGGCGGTGTGCGTCACCAGCGAATATTCTCCCGAATACTACATCACAATGATAACCGTGATGCCGCGCCGCGACAGCGCGCTGGGCGAATGCCTGGCGATGGTGGTGCGCGAGAAGGAGCGCCTGCTGCGCTACGGCATCAGCCCCGCCGAGCTGGCGGCGGCCAAGCTTAACGTGCTGCAGCGCGCCCATCTCGATTCTGAAATGGCGGATGCGGACATCACCGGCGAGCGCATCGTGAAGCGCTGCCAGGACAACTTCCTGCGCGGATGGCCGCTGGTAGGTCCCCGCGAGTATGCCGACATACAGCGCGAGGCCATCGCCTCCATCACCGTGGAGTCGATTGCAGAATATCCGCAGAAGATGTTTGACGAGAGCGGCGCCATATATTCCAACTGTTGCAGCACAGCCGCTGAATCTGAAGTGCCGGACTACGGCCGGATGCGCACCATAGTGGCTGAAGTCTGCGCCGCCCCGCTGGAGAGCCGCTTCATAGAATATCCCGCGCTGGACCTCTCGGTGCAGATGCCCGAGGGCAGAATAGTGTCGGAGAAGAGCCTGGACAAGGAGGGGCTCCGCCTGTGGAAGCTCTCCAACGACCTCAAAGTATATTACCGCCAGAGCGCCCCGGTGGAGGGCAGCGTGCATCTGGCAATGGATATGACATTCGAGAGCGGCTACCGCGCATTTGCCCCCGACAGCATTGCGCGCGACAAGGAGGCGGCCGCATATATCCGCCGTATGGCGGGCTTCAGGGGCTGCGACCGCCCCGAGCTGCGCACCAAACCGGAACTTGCCGGGGTCTCCAGCAGCGTCTCCATCCGCGAGAGCGAGGCCCGAATCTCGCTCACCGCGTTCAGCGGCAAGGAGGAGGCCGCTTTCGAGGCCCTTGCGCTGCAGCTCACTGAGCCCTGCTTCGGCAGCGAAGCGGAACTTGTGAAATCGCGCGAGGCGCATCTGCGCCAGCTCTCAAAGCCGGTGACCGAGAGCGAGAAGTTCTCCCGCGAGCGGCAGAATCTCTACAGCGGCGGACATCCCTGGAATGCGGAGGCCGATTCGGCAAGTGTCGCCGCGCTGGATATGGGGGCTGTGGAGAGGCTATACGAAGCCGCATTCTCCGGGGCAAAGCGGGCCGCCCTTTATATCTGCAGCGACGCCGACCCCGGGCTGGTCAAGAGTCTGGTGTGCCGTTATGTGGCTTCGCTCGATCTGGGACGCGGCGGCAGTCTCTCCGGCATCGAACCCCGCAAGCAAGCCTATAGCGGCCGTGAAATCCTCAGCAGGAGCAATTCTCCCGCCCCTTCTGCCCCGCTGTGCGACGTCTGCTGCATATTCGGCAGCGACATTGAAAAAACTGCGCGCAACATTGCGGCGGTGGACATTCTGGACCACATACTCTCAATGCGCTATCTCAACCTCATCCGCGAGAAACGGGGCGGCACCTACCACATTGAATTTGATACACAGATGTATCTGGGGCAGAAAGACCGCCCGGCCGAGTCGTATGTGGAGTTCCAGACCCGGCCCGAGATGAAGGACCTGCTTGTGGCCGATGTGGAGCGGGAGATGGAGCGGTTTTGCGATTGCGGCCCCACGGAAGAGGAGATGGCCGTGGCGGTCAAGTATCTGGCCAAGCACCGCGGCGAGCAGGAGGCACAGACTGCATCGAGCATTACCGCCCAGCGCTATCAGATGGAAAACTATGTTAAGTACGGTGTGGACTACGGCTATGACTACGCATCTGTTCTGGAGAGCATAGATGCGGCCTATATAAAAGAAATCGGCCGCCGTTTATGCTCCGGCAGCCGATTCATCACAGTTTATACAGAGGATAACTGATTATTTCTTGGTCAGGACAGTGCTGGTGCTGTATGCATAGGCATATCCGTCTAAATAGAGGCACCATTTCCCGAAAGTAATGGAGCCATCCTTCCAGGTGGCGGTTACGCTGTCGCCCTCGCCGGTTTTTGCGGCCAGTTTGTAATATTGTGAAATCATCTGGGGGGCAATGGTGATAACGCCCTTCTGCTGGTCAACAGTTGCATTGAAGGCAAGGCCGTCCTCTTCTGCGGACCATACGAAGCCTGAAATGCTGATTGTGTTGTCGTCAACTTTGGTGATGGTTATGTCGTTTGTGGAACTGTAGTCGCTCCAATCTCCGCTATAGAAGAACTGATAGTCGTTTGCCTGAGTATAGGTCCCGACAAGTTCGTCAATTGTGACGCTGCCGCCTTCGGTAGGTGTTGCGGGCCAGGTGAGTTCATAGTAACCGCTGGTTTCGTAGTTGTAGAACCAGATATCTCCGGATTTCTCATCGCCGCTGAAGTTCGAATATGAACCATAATCTTCGTAATTCCTTGTATCTATGCAGATGGTCTTGTCTGCGCCGGCTGCGACATAGTAATAGTCATCTTCAACGGTCTGGTTCAAGACAGAGATGGTGGCGTCGCTGTTGACAGAGAAATTAAGGTCATAGCCCTCTGTGTTGTACCATTTCTTGATGGTGTAGTTGCCATCGTTGTAAGCCACCAGAGTTACATCCCAAGTGTAGCCGGCACCGTCATCCACTGTTCCGACCACGCTCCAGAGCTCGGTCACGGGCGGGATGTCGGCGGTGTTTACGGTGAGGGTTGCGGCGTCGGATGTCAGATAATCCTCGCTGTCCACCTCGGGATATGCGGTGAGGGTGAGGGTGTAGGCGGTGCTGCTGGCAAGGCCGGTGAATTCAATGCTGTTGTCGGCAGTAGTGCCGCCGGAAGCGGCAGTGCCGTCAGAAGCGGTGAGAGTGTAGGAATACTGCACGGCATTCGCCACCTTGTCCCAGGAGAATGCCAGGGATGTCTCGGTGGAGGAGAGCAGTGCGGGCTGGGGGGTGGCGAGCTTCACGGGATCCGCCTTCTCGGGACCGCAGGAAGCCAGGACTGCAGTGCCCAGCATTGCAACGACAGCCGCTGCGGCCGCCTTGCGCGCGTTTGCGAATAATCTTTTCATATCTGATCTGTTTTTAGGTGTTGTTTATTTTTCCATTCCGTTCCAGTACATATACACATATACATATTGGGGGTCAATGTAATCGTCATAGTCCTCTGCCGGGCTCTCGTAGGGAGAGATGTAGGCGTAGCTACACAGGGATCCGGTCGGTTCCGCAGTGGCGCCGTTCATGTCTATCCAGTCGTAGGTGACATCGTCGTCCACAGCATAGAAGTTGATGTAGTTGACGTAATATTTGAAGCCTTCAGGTTTCCAGCAGGCGTATTCAAAGTTGGTCACGTCGCTCATCAGCCACCACCAGCTGTTGCCATTCGTGTCGTTCAGGAAGTGGTCAAGCGGCACGAATTTGCCCGACCAGGTAGTCTTGTCGGTGGCGGAGAAGGGGATGAATGCTTTGTTGGCGGAGTCGTAGCTCTTGATGGAAAAGCCCAAGTCGATGCCGCTCCCCAGGAAGTTCTCTATGTAGAAGCGGTTGAAGCCGTCGAGATGGTAGATGTCGGAGTAGGTGGTGGGCAAGTATTCTTCATTAAAGTAGAATGTGGCGTCCTCCACAACCTTTGTCCATCTGGCGATGATCACGCTGCCGGTGAAGACATCCGAGCCCTCCAGCATTGTGTAGTGGTCGGCATATTCGTCGGCGAGCTTTATGCAGAAGGGGTATTCCACCTTCTCCTGAAGGCCGTTGAGCCTGATTTCCACGATGGCTGTGGATTCGCCCGCCTGGAATTCGACCGTGGCGGGGATTTCAATCTCGCCGCTCTTGTAGATGACCTCGATGGGCACCGACACCTGAGAGTCGGAGACCTCGCGGGCCACATCGAGTGTGATGACATTTGCGGCGGCGTATTGCTCCGGGCTCAGAATTATGCTGGACTCGTTGGAGGAGGTGAAGTATGCCGCAATGCAGCCGTCGGCTGTTTCGGGCCCCGGAGCGTAATTCTCGCTCTTGTTGCAGGAGACTGCAGCTAGAGTAAGCGCCGCTGCGGCTGAGCAAAGGTATTTATCGATAGTAATTTTTTTCATTTTAGTATTCTCCCATTGATTAGTTGCCGCTCACAGTGATTGCGCCGGAAGGGTTCGGCGGGATAATGACAGCGGGGTTCATGTCCTTCTCCGTCTCGGGCATCATATAATTCATCCAGGGGGCGACATATCCCTTGTAGGAGTTAAGGCAGTAGTCGCTGCCGTAGTTGGTGCCGTCGTAGTTGCGCGTCACAGAGAGTGCCAGGCGCTTGTAGTCGAAGTAGTTGATGCCCTCGCCCCAGAACTCTATGCGGCGCTGCACCATCAGCTCTGTGATGAAGGATTCCATATCGCTGGCGCTGCACTTGTAGGAGCCGTCGGTGTAGCGGTATGTGTTGATGAACTCCTGCAGGCGGGCTGCGGCGGCCCCTGCGCCGTCCCTGTGGGCGATTGCCTCGAACAGATCAAAGTAAATCTCCTCGATTCGCATCATGGGCTGGCAGGCGATAAGGCCGGTCTCCAGCTTGTCCAGAGAGCCGCCGCCCGGGCGGAACTTGAGGTTTGCGTAGGCGGGGATTTCTGCCCACTTGGTCTTGGAGACCGAGGTGCGGTATTTCTCCGGGGCGGGCCACTTGCCGGCGTCGGCGGGGTCAACCCAGCTGTTGCGGCGCCAGTCGCCGCTGCCGATCTTGTCGTAGAGCGATTTGCCTATCATGCGGTAGCCGCTGTAGCTCTTCATGGTCATGCCCCAGTCGGCTTCGGAGGCCATGACGCCCAGAAAGGTGTTCCAGTAGTTGTAGTTTATCTGCTCCTTGCTGGTGATGGAGGTGCCCAGAATCCAGGAGGCCTTGGGGGTGTTGAAGCCTGTCTCGGGGTTGGTCCACTCCTCGCGGGTGAGAGGGGAGTAGGCGGCGTTGCCGGTGAGCTTCTCGGCATATTCGATCACCTTGGCATAGCAGTCGGCGGCCGTCTTGATTCCGAGGTCGTCGTAGCCGTCGCCGCATCCTTCTGCGGCAAGCTGCTTCTCAAGCGAGGCTGGGAAGCGCTCGAAGCGGGTGGCTATGTCCAGCCACAGGCGCACCTTGAGACCGTAGATGACGCTCTGGTCCATAACTGCCTTGCTGGCGCGCGAGTAGCCGTCAAAGCAGTTTTCGGCGCGGTTGAGATCGGTCATTATAAAGCGGTACATCGTGTAGAAGGGAGCGCAGGGGTTGTCGGTGTACTCCTTCACGGTGGTGTTTTCCGTCACAATGGGCACGGTGATGCCCATGCAGCCTTTGGCCTCGGCTTCGGCGTCGAGCGATTCGACCCCGGTGAGCCGGTACTCATACATGCAGGAAAGCTCCATATAGAGCATAGCCCTGTAGCCGAGGCCGATGCCCAGACTGTTCTTGGCAGCCGTGCTGCTCTCGGGGTCGGCGAGAGAGGCCTGCTTTATCACATTGTTGGCGTTCTTGATGAACGAGTAGTAATAGAAGTAGGGGTAGTAGTACATATAGCGCAGGGAGGAGGCGTTCTCCAGCCATACCCAGTAGTTGTAGCCGTTGTCGTAGGCGGGGAAATCCTCTCCCATCACTTCGCGCATATACATCTGGCAGGGGTAGCCCCAGTCCTGAGTGTTGTTGCTTGTGCCGTAGGTGTCCCAGGTCACGAGGTAGGCCGGGAGTCCGTTCGTGATGTAATTCAGCGATGACGCGCTGTTCATCTGGTCGGGAGTGGCCTGGTCTGCCGGGAAGGTCTCCTCAATGCATCCGGCGGCCGTGATCAGGCCGCAGAGGATGGCGCACAGGGTGTTCAAATATCTGTTTTTCATATTCATCGTCGCGTTTTAGAACTGAATTGTCAAACCTCCTGTAAATGTGCGTACAGGCGAGTAGGATGTCGTGGAGGTGGAGCCCCAGAAGCTGCCGCGGGGGTCAAAGCCCTTGCGGACACTCCAGTAGCAGAGGTTGTCGCCCGAGACGAAGACTCTCATCGAGCCCATGCCCAGCCTGGAGACAAACTTCTTGGGCAGCGTGTAGCCAAGGTTCACCGTCTGCAGGGTGAGGGTGCTGGCGTCGGTCAGGAAGCGGTCCGAGACATTGGCCGAGCTGGAGTCGACATCCTTCACGGCATATTGGAAGCGGGGGATGTCGGAGCTGGTGTTGGTCTCAGACCAGGCGTTCAGCAGGTCCTTGTGCAGGGCAAAACCGGTGTTGCCCACCGAGGGGTTGGACATCATCGAAATGTAGCCGTAGTCGATGGCCTTGCCGCCGAGGCTGTAATTGAGGTTTACCGAGAGGTCGAATCCCTTCCAAGAGAGGGTGGTGTTCAGACCGCCGTAGAGCACGGGGTCGGCGCTGCCGCAGTTGTAGTAGGTGGCGTCGGAGCTGGAGGTGGTCACGGTGGTCTCGCCAGTCTTCTCGTCTATCATATACCACTGCGACTCGCCGCTGGCGGAGACTCCCGCATATTTCTTCAGGCGGAAGGTGTGCAGGGGCAGCCCCTCGCCGTGGAAGTAGTAGCCGTTGATGTAGCCGGGGTGGCCGTCGAGGCTGTAGCCCTTGTTGTCTTCGTTGAGCATCAGTACCTTGTTCTTGTAGTGGGTTGCGTTGAGACTTATGTTCCAGTTGAAGTCGCGGGTGCGGATTGCATTGTAGTGCAGGTCAAGCTCCACGCCCCGGTTGAGCATGTCGCCCACGTTGTCGTATGATCCGCCGTAGCCCGCTGACATCGGGACATACACAAAGCAGAGCATGTCGGTGGTCTTTCTGCGGAAATATTCGATGCCGCCGGTGAGCCGACCCTTGAAGATGTCGAACTCGATGCCGGTGTTGAAGTTGCTGTTGGTTTCCCAGGTGATGTTCTCGTTGCCCACGGACGACTGCACGAGGGCGACCTCACCGTCTATGTTGGTGATGTCGTAGGTGTCGGTGTAGCGGTAGTCGCCGATGGCGTCGTTGCCCTGCTGGCCCCAGGACATCTTGAACTTGAGCATGTCCACCCAAGAGGCATTGAACCAATCCTCCTTGTCGATGGTCCAGGCGCCGCCCACGGAGTAGAAGTTGCCCCAGCGGTGGTCGGGATGGAAGCGGGACGATGCGTCGCGGCGGTAAGATGCCGAGAGGAAGTATTTCTCCGCATAATTGTACATCGCGCGTGAGAAGTAGCCCTCAGTGTTGTAGTCGCTGGAGGTGCCTCCGTTGGAAACGACCTTCACTGCACCGTCAAGCTCGTTGGTGTCGTAATATGAGAACATGTTCTCGCGGTCGCCCCAGACATAGTTGTAATTGTATTTGTAGTTCTCGTGGCCCGCCATCACCGAAACGTTGTGGAGGCCTATCTGGCGGGTATAGTTGACAATCTGCTGGAAGTTGAGGGTGAAGGTCTGGTAGGCCGTCTTGGCCACGTAGCCGCCGGGATAGGTGGAGGCGGTGTTGCCGTAGAAGGGCTGGATTTTCATCATGTTGTTCCATTCGTTGTCGGTCACGGTGCCGTTGAGGGTTATCTTGAGTCCCTCGATGGGGGTGATGTCCATATAGCCGTTGAGGGTGGTGACGTTGGCCGTGCTGCCGCTCTTGTTGAGCTCGTTGGCCTGCAGGGGGTTGCGGGCGGGCAGCAGGTTGCTCGGTCGGGTGGCGCCGCCGTTCTCGCCCGAGCCGTAGTCGTACATCTTGCCGTTGGCGTCGGTCATAATTTCTCCGTTGCCGTCACGCAGATACACCGGGTAGATGGGGGCGAGCTCGGACACCATCACAAAGAGGTTGTCGCCGTCTCCTACGTCGTTCTGGTCGGAATGGGTGTAGCTGACCTGCGCCCCCACCTTGAGATAGCTCTTGGCCTGATAGTCGGCGTTGAAGCGGGCGGTGTAGCGCTCGAAGTCGGAGTTGTACACGATGCCCTTGTTGTTGAGGTAGCCCAGCGAGCCGTAGAAATTGAGCTTGCTGTTGCCCCCGGAAATGTTGACGTTGTATTCCTGGCGCATGCCGGTGCGGAAG
>CAVHPI010000010.1:0-56094 GCA_963637965.1 bacterium | reverse complement strand
CTAAATCCCTTCCCCAGGGAAGGGACTTGCCCCACGGCACTATCGTGCCTCTAAACTACTCTAAACTATTCTAAACTTTCAAAGCCCCAGCAACCCTGCCGCACATTTTCTATCAATTCTCACCTCTTGACCTTATCGGCGGGGGTCACGAGGGTCATATATTCCTTGGGGTCGATATCCTTGTCAAAATAGCTCCAGGGATTCACCTGCTGCGAATGGTAGAGCACCTCATAATGCAGGTGCACCCCCGTGGAGCGGCCGCTGCTGCCCATGGTGGCAATCTGATCGCCCCTGCTGACCCGCTGCCCCCGCACCACCTTGGTGCCCAGCAGGTGTGCATAACGGGTTGAATAGCCGAATCCGTGGTCTATGTCAATCTCGTTGCCGTAGCCGCGAGTGCTGTACTTGACGTCGGTGACGACACCGTCGGCCGTGGCATACACGGGAGTGCCCCGCGCCCCGCCGATATCGGTGCCGCTATGGAAGAACACCGAGCGGAAAATGGGGTGCAGGCGGTATCCGAAGGGGGATGTGATGGTGATGCCGGGGCCCGGGCACACCGGGAAGATGCCGGGAACGCACTTCGACATATCATCTATGTGCCCCGCCATTTTCTCCACATCGTCGTATGACTTTGACTGCATCACCGCCTTGCGCTCCACCACGTCCTGCATGCGCAACACATCTGCCAAAAAGGCGGAATTGCGGAACTGCTGCACGAAATCGTAGCGGCCGGAGCCCCCGTAGCCTGCATTTCGCTCGGCCGAGGGGATCTCGTCCATTCCGAAGATGGGGCGGTAGACCTTGTTGTCGCGCAGCTCCAGCTCGGAGAGGCGGTCCATCTGGCGGGCTGTTTTCTGCCCCAGATATTCGATGTCGCCCATCAGGCGGACGTTGCGCGACTGCAGCAGCATCTGCTTGGGAGTGTGCACTTTAAAGAGCCTCCCGTTGAGAAAAAAGAAGAGGGTCAGCAACAGGGCCCCGGCGGCAAGGCAGATTCCGATGCGTCCCAAACGCCCCGCAACAGAAGTTTTGTGCACTTCGTAGCGCTCTGCAGAGGTGTTATAGATGTACTTATCGGTTGCCATTTGGAGATTTGCCTCAAGCAAATTTTATGCTAAATTACAAAAAATGATTTTATAAGTTATCTTTGTGGTTTGTTTGCATAATATTATATCAACATATAGCTGAAATGACTTCAAAAGAAATCCGCCAGACATTTCTGGACTTTTTCGCATCCAAAGGTCACACAATAGTCCCTTCTGCGCCGATGGTGGTCAAGAATGACCCCACGCTGATGTTTACCAACGCCGGTATGAACCAGTTCAAGGACTGGTTCCTGGGCAACTCCGCCCCCAAGTACAACCGCGCCACCGACTCCCAGAAATGCCTCCGCGTGAGCGGCAAGCACAACGATCTGGAGGAGGTCGGCCACGACACCTACCACCACACGATGTTCGAGATGCTGGGCAACTGGAGCTTCGGCGACTACTTCAAGAAAGAGGCGATCGCCTGGGCCTGGGAACTTCTGACGGAGGTCTACAAGCTGGACAAGAGCCGCCTCTACGCCACGGTGTTCGAGGGTTACGCCCCCGACGGCCTGGAGATGGACAGCGAGGCCAAGGGCTACTGGCTGCAGTATCTGCCCGAGGACCACATAATCCTGGGCAACAAGCACGACAACTTCTGGGAGATGGGCGACACCGGCCCCTGCGGCCCCTGCAGCGAAATCCACATCGACCTGCGCGACGAGGCTGAAATCGCCGCCAAGCCGGGCGCCGAGATGGTCAACGCCGGCCATCCGCTGGTAATCGAGATATGGAACCTGGTGTTCATGCAATACAACCGCAAGGCCAACGGCAGCCTGGAGAACCTCCCCGCAAGGCATATCGACACCGGTATGGGCTTTGAGCGCCTGTGCATGGCCCTGCAGGGCAAGAAGAGCAACTACGACACCGACGTGTTCACCGGAATGATAGCCGCCATCGAGGGCCTCAGCGGCAGGAGCTACACAGAAAGCGAAGAGACAGGGGTGGCAATGCGTGTGATTGCCGACCACATCCGCGCCATCAGCTTCTCCATCGCCGACGGCCAGCTGCCCAGCAACAACAAGGCGGGCTATGTGATCCGCCGCATTCTGAGGCGCGCCGTGCGCTACGGCTACACCTTCCTGGGCTTCAAGGAGCCCTTCCTCTGCCTGCTGGTGCCCACGCTGGTGGCCGAGATGGGCGATGCATATCCCGAGCTCAAGGCTCAGCAGACCCTCATCACCCGCGTCATCAAAGAGGAGGAGGAAGCATTCCTGCGCACTCTGGAAAAGGGCATCCGCCTGATGGATTCCATCATGGAGAAGTCGGCGGAAAGCAAGACCATCAGCGGCGTGGACGCGTTCACCCTTTACGACACATTCGGATTCCCCATAGACCTGAGCGAGCTGATCGCCTCCGAGCACGGCTTCAAGATTGACCTGGCCGGCTTCAACGTGGAGCTGGAGAAGCAGAAAGAGCGCGCCCGCAACGCCACCGCCATAGAGGCGGGCGACTGGGTGGAGCTTTTGAGCGGCACCGGCAGCGAGTTTGTGGGCTACGACTTTACCGAAGCCGACGCCCGCATAGTGAAATACCGCACCATCAAGGTCAAAGGCAAGGAGCAGTTCCACATCGTGCTGGACAAGACCCCCTTCTATGCAGAAATGGGCGGCCAGGTGGGCGACACCGGAGAGCTGGTGTCCTCCGACGGCGAGCATCTGCAGGTTCTCAACACAATCAAGGAGAACGGCCTCTCCATCCACCTGGTGGACAAGCTGCCCGGCGACCCCACAGCCGACTTCCGCGCGATTGTAGACGCCGGGCGCCGCACCGACATACAGAACAACCACTCCGCGACCCACCTGCTGCACTTTGCGCTGCGCAAGATACTGGGCACCCACGTGGAGCAGAAGGGCTCTTATGTGGGCCCCACCGCCTTCAGGTTCGACTTCTCACACTACGAGAAGGTCTCCAAGGAGTCTCTGGACAAGGTGGAGCGCCTGGTCAACGCCCTCATCCGCGCAAACGCCCCTCTCGAGGAGTTCCGCGACCTTCCGATTGACGAAGCCCGCAAGAAAGGGGCGATGGCCCTCTTTGGCGAGAAATATGGCGACAAGGTGCGCATGATCAAGTTCGGCGACTCCATCGAGCTGTGCGGCGGCTGCCACGCCTCCGCCACCGGCAACATCGGCTACTTCAGAATCATCTCCGAGAGCGCCGTGGCCGCAGGAGTAAGGCGCATCGAGGCCACCACCGGCATCAACGCCGAGATTTCGGTGGATATGATGGAGGATATCCTGGAAAAGGTCAAAGCCATTCTTGGCGGCGCCGGCGACCCCACCGCAGCCATCGGCCGCATGCTGGAGGAGAACGAGCAGTACAAGAAGACCATCGAGGGCTTCCGCAAAGATCAGGCGGCCGACCTCAAGGCATCCGTGAAGAAGAACGCCAAGAGCGAGGGAGGCATCACCCTGATGACCCTCACCGCCTGCCCCACAATGGACATGGCCAAAAACATAGCCCACGAGCTGCACGGCGAGTGCAACGCCACCGCGTTTGTGGCAGCGTTTGAATCGGTTGACGGCAAGCCCTGCCTGGTGCTGATGTACACCGACGACCTTGTGGACAAGGGCAAGGACGCCTGCCGCGACATCCGCGAGGCGGCCAAATTCATACAGGGAGGCGGCGGCGGACAGAAGTTCCTTTCCACTGCAGGTGGCAAGAATATTGCAGGCCTGGCCGACGCCCTCGGCAAACTCACATCCCTGGCCGCAAACTAACCGGTCTGAATGAAGAAACTCGACAGCTACATCCTCAAATCCTTTCTGGGACCGTTTATTCTGACGTTCTCGGTGGTGCTGTTCATCCTGGTGATGCAGTTCCTCTGGCTCTACATAGACGAGCTGGTGGGAAAGGGGCTGTCGTTTCGGGTAATTCTGGAATTCATGGCATGGGGCAGCGCCACGCTGCTGCCGATGGTGCTGCCGCTGGCCACTCTGTTGGCCTCCATAATGACCTTCGGCGGGCTCGGAGAGAAAAACGAGCTGCTGGCCATCAAGAGCGCCGGCATCTCGCTCTCCCGCGTGCTGAGGCCCATCACGGTGGTGGCTGTGCTCATCAGCATCGGCGCCTTTTTCATCTCCAACGACCTGATTCCGGTCGCCTACAAGAAGATTTATGCGCTGCGCGACGACATCGGCCGCACCAAGGAGGTGATAAAAATCCCCACAGGCATATTCTACGACGGCATCGAGGGTTACATGCTGCGGGTGGACCGCCACGACGAGGCGGGGCAGATGCACGACATTATCGTGTATGACCACACCTCCGGCAAGGGCAACACCAGCCTCACGGTGGCCGATTCTGGTATGATACGGGTGAGCGACGACGGGTCGCTGATCATATTCAAGCTCTACAACGGCACCTCATACAGCGAGGATAACAACATCAAGGCGCGGGACACGACCCTCAAGCAGGACATCATCACCTTTGACGAGCAGACGATGATGGTGTCGCGCGACGACTACAGCTTCGAGCGCAGCGACGAAGAGCGATTCGGCAACGAGGTTATGGCCAAGGACCTCAAGACCCTGGTGCACGACCGCGACTCGCTCCGCGACGAGTTCTACATAGACCGTCCCGGCACCGTGCGGCGGTTCATGTTCTCCGGCAACTATAAATATATCAGTCAGATAGACACCACGCTGGTGATGTACAAGGGGCTCGGGACAGCTCCCGACTGGGACTTTGGCGCCTACAGGGATTCGGTGATGACCACCACAAGCGCGCGCGACCTGGAGCTCACCGAAAGGGCTCTGGAAAACGCTGCTGCGCAGAAGGATGCGCTCTCCGACTTTGACCGCAACACCTACCGCTACGTCTCTCCCATCCGCAAGATGACCATAGAGCAGCACCGCAAGTTCACCCTTTCGCTGGCCTGCCTGCTGTTCTTCTTTATCGGCGCCCCGCTGGGCAGCATCCTGCGCAAGGGAGGCATGGGCACCCCCACCATCATCTCGGCGCTGATATTCCTGCTCTACTGGGTAGTTGACATCAGCGGCAAGAAGCTGGCGCGCGACGGCGCGGTGTCCCCGTTCGAGGGGGCGTTCGTCTCCTCTGCGGTGCTGCTGCCGCTGGGCATGCTGCTCACCTGGCTGGCGGTAAGCGAGAAGTCGGTGGACTTCAGCTTGATAAAGTACAAATTCAACCAATTTTTCAAGAAGACAGGCAAGATTATGCGCAAGGCTACCGGCATATTCAAGAAGAACGGCGGCGTGATCCGCGTGGTTTATATGGGCACCCCCGAGTTTGCGGTGGGTCCGCTGGAAGAGCTCATGCAGAGCGAATATGATGTCGTGGGGGTTGTAACCGTCCCCGACCGCCAGAGCGGGCGTGGCCTCAAGGTCGGCGAGAGCGCCGTGAAGAAGTATGCGGTGGAGCACAATCTGCCGCTGCTGCAGCCCGAGAAGCTCAAGGATCCCGAATTCCTCTCGCAGCTGGCGGCCCTGAAGGCCGACATGTTCATTGTGGTGGCGTTCCGCATGCTGCCCAAAGAGGTTTGGCAGATGCCGCGCCTGGGCACGTTCAACCTGCACGCCTCGCTGCTGCCGCGCTATCGCGGCGCCGCCCCCATCAACTGGGCCATTATCAACGGCGAGAAGCAGACCGGCGTGACCACATTCCTGATAGACGAGCAGATAGACACCGGCCGCATAATCTACAGCGAGCCCTGCCTGATAGAGGAGTATGACACCGCCGGCACCCTGGCGGAGAAGCTGATGAAGATGGGCTCCGCCCTGGTGGTGAAGACCGCCGACGCGATATCCCGCGGCAAGGTCAAGCCTCAGGAGCAGGACCCCTACGCAAGGCTCATCCCCGCCCCCAAGATCACCCGGGAGACCTGCCGCATAGACTGGAACGCGGAGGGTTACCGCATAGTGAACCTTGTCCGCGGCCTCGCCCCCGCCCCGGCGGCCTTCACCTGCCTGATAAACGGCGGCGCCGAGACCACGATGAAGATTTACGAGGCTTATGTCTATATGGACGATGAGCCCAAGCCCGCCGGAAGCATCTACACCGACGGCAAGAGCTATCTGGGCGTCGCCTGCGGCAGCTACACCGTGCGGTTGCTGGATGTGCAGATTGCCGGCAAAAAGCGGATGCAGATTGCCGACTTCTTGCGCGGCTGGCACCCTGCCGAAGATTGCAAATTCATCTAGAAGGCCGTTTTGAACCCCAAAGAAATAGTGATTTTGGCCGACGGCGACTTTCCCGCCTCGACTGCGGCGCTGCACATTCTGGAGCAGGCCGACATGGTGGTCTGCTGCGACCGCGCCGCCGACACCCTCGCCGCCACGGGCCGCGAGCCCGACCTCATTGTGGGGGACCTGGACTCCCTCTCCCCCGCCCTTCGGGAGCGCTTTGTCAGCCGTCTGAGGCACGACTGCGGCCAGGAGGACAATGACCTCACCAAGGCCTTCCGCATCGCGATGGAATATCGCCCCGGCCGCATCCGCATTCTGGGAGCCACCGGGCGCAGAGAAGACCACACCCTGGCAAACATTTCCCTGCTGGCCGACTATCAGAGGGAGGCGGGCGAGACCTGCCGCATCGACATGACCAGCGACTACGGCCGGTTCGAGGCCGCCTGCGGGGAGCGCACATTCCGCAGCATTCCCGGGCAGGAAATCAGCATATTCGCCTTTGACAGGGAGCTGCGCATAGTCTCATCGGGGCTGCAGTACCCCACCGGCCACGTGGTGTTCGATACCCTATGGAAGGCGTCACTGAACAAAGCCGGGGGCGAGAGTTTCACCCTCGCCCCCAGCAATGACTCTATGTATCTGGTCTATTTCTGCAATCCCGGACTCTAGTTACCCGCAGTCTTTCCAGCCTTGGCCGGGTCCTTGAACAGGAACATGAACAGCACTCCCACGATCAGGGAATAAGCGGCAAAAATGTACCACGCAGTGCTCCACGAAGGGGTCGCCGCGTTGTACACGAAGTGGTTCACCACCAGTCCGGCGGCCCAGGTGCCGATGGTGGCGCCGAGACCGTTGGTCATCAGCATAAAGAGCCCCTGCGCACTGCTGCGGATGCTCTTGTCGGTGTTTTCGTTGACATAGAGCGAGCCGCTGATGTTGAAGAAGTCGAACGCCACGCCATACACGATGCAGCTGAGGATAAACATCCACACGCCGCCGCCGGGGTTGCCCAGGCCAAAGAGGCCAAAGCGGAACACCCACGCAAACATCGCTATCAGCATCACCTTCTTGATGCCGAACTTCTTCATCGCAAAGGGAATAAGCAAAATGCAGAGGGTCTCTGAGAGCTGCGAGAGGGAGATGAGCGCGTTGGCGTTGTTGGCCCCCCAGGTATCGGCAAATGCCGGGTCGCCCTGGAATGAGGTTATGAAGGTGTTGGCGTAGCCGTTGGTAATCTGCAGCGCCGCCCCAAGCAGCATCGAGAAGATGAAGAATATGGCGAACTGCCCCTGACGGAACAGCCTGAAGGCGCTCAGGCCGGTGGCCTCGGCAAACGACTGCCGCCCCCCGTTGCGCGGTTTGCAGGGGCAGTTGGGCAGGGTGAGGGCATACAGGCAGAGGGCCAGACTCACAAAGCCGGAGACGAAGAACTGGTTGTAGGTATGCTGATACTGCAGCCCGTCGCCGTTCTTGACAAAATTCACGAAGAGCATTGTGAGTATGAAGCCCACGGTGCCGAACACCCTGATGGGGGGAAAGTCTTTCACAGGGTCCTTGCCCGCCGCCTCGAGGGCGTTATAAGCCACGGAGTTGGAAATGGCGATGGTCGGCATGAAGAAGGCGACGCTCAGCAGGTAAAAGATGAAGAAGGTGCCGAAGTTGAACCCTTCCGCCACAGCATAGGAGCCCTCCACCAGATTCACGTGCCCCATAGCGTACCAGCCGGTGGCAAGCATAAAGATGCCGGCGAGGCCCTGGCACAGCGAGAGCACCTTCTGCGCGGGGAGCCACTTGTCGGCCACAATGCCCATCAGTGCGGGCATAAAGATGGATACGAAGCCCTGCGTGGCAAAGAAAAGCCAGATCTGCGGGCCCAGGCCTGCGCGGCCCAGGAAACTGCCCATCGATGTGAGGTAGGCACCCCAGGCGGCGAACTCCAGAAAGTTCATCAGAATCAGTCTGAAGGTGATATTGCTGTTTTTCATAAGCGGTGTTTTGAACTATTTTGGAGCCATCCGATAAACGAACAGCGCTATGATTGCGTAGATTATGTTGGGCAGCCACACCGCCAGCCAGGGGGGCAGCGTGCCGGTCATCACGAACATCTCGCTGAACCTCATGAACAGGATGTAGGAGAAGCTCAGGCCGATGCCGATGCCGATGTTGATACCCAGGCCGCCGCGCTTCTTGCGGGAGGAGAGGGCCACGCCCATCAGGGTCAGTATGAACGCGGAGAAGGGGGTGGCTATGCGGGTGTGCTTCTCGATGAGGGCGTGCACCACCATCTGGTCGCCGCGCATGTTCTGCATGTCGATGAGATCGTCCAGCTCTTTCTGTGGCAGGGTCTCCACAGAATTCTTGCGGCGGTAGAAGTCGTCGAGGGTGAGGGCTATGGTGGTGTCCTTTTCCGCCCCGCTCTCTATGGTCTCGTTGCCGAACTCGTCATAACTGCGGATAAAGTAGTTCTTGCAATTCCAGCTCCCCGTCTCCTCGTTCCACGAGGCGGTCTGGGCGGTCATCTTGCTCACCAGTTTGTTGTCCTCTATCTTCTCCAGTGTAAAGCGGTTGAGATTGTTGTTCCAGGAGCTGAAAGACTCCACATACACAAAAAGCCCCGGTTCCAGCTGGTAGTGGATATTGTGGTTGGTGTTGAAGTAGCGCGCCCCCTTGATATATTTCTGCTCGAACTCCAGCCGCTGGTAGTTGGCCGGCGGAATCACATACATTCCCAGCGTGAGCGAGAGCATGGCGGCAAAGGCGGCGCTCACCATATATGGCACAAGCAGCCTTCTGAAGCTGATGCCGCTGGAGAGTATGGCGATGATTTCGCTGTTGGCAGCCAGTTTGCTGGTGAAGAATATCACTGTGATGAACACGAACAGCGGGCTGAACATATTCAGGATGAACGGGATGAAGTTGAGATAGTAGTCGAACACTATCGCCTTGAGCGGAGCCTCGCGCTCTACAAAGGAGTCGATCTTCTCGCTGATGTCGAATATGATGACTATGGCCACCACAATCAGAAGCGACATCAGGTAGGTGGTGATGAACTTCTTGATTATGTACCAGTCAAGTTTTTTGGGTCTCAGGGATATGCGGCTCATAATCTTGTCTCGAGTTTTCTTACCACTGAGTTCTTCCAGGATGCGAAGTCACCCGCCACGATATGCTCCCGTGCCTTTGACACCAGATCAAGGTAGAAGGCGAGGTTGTGCTGGCTGGCAATCTGCGCAGCAAGCATCTCCCCGGCTATGGTGAGGTGGCGCACATAGGCTTTGGTGTAGGTGTGGTCCACAAAGCTGGTCCCCTCCGGATCCAGGGGGGAGAAATCGTCGGCCCACTTGGCGTTGCGCAGGTTGATGGTCCCCTGCCAGGTGAATATCATGCCGTTGCGGCCGTTGCGGGTGGGCATCACGCAGTCGAACATGTCCACGCCGCGGGCGATGCCCTCCAGAATGTTGGCGGGAGTCCCCACCCCCATCAGGTAGCGGGGCTTGCCGGCGGGGAGCAGCGGATGCAGCAGCTCCAGCACCTCGTACATCTTCTCGGTGGGTTCGCCCACCGCCAGGCCGCCGATGGCGTACCCTTCGCGGTCAAACGACACGGCGTGCTCCGCCGCCCGGGCGCGCAGATCGGGATAGACACACCCCTGCACTATGGGGAAGAGCGACTGACGGTAGCCGTAGAGCGGCTCGGTGGAGTCGAAGCGCCTGATGCAGCGCTCCAGCCACCCCTGCGTGAGCTTCAGCGACTTTTGCGCATATGCATAGTCGGCATCGCCGGGGCAGCACTCGTCCAGCGCCATCATTATGTCGGCGCCGATTATGCGCTGCGTGTCCATATTGTTCTCCGGGGTGAAGGTGTGCCGGCTGCCGTCTATGTGGGACGAAAAGGTGCAGCCCTCCTCGGTGATTTTGCGCCGCTGGGCCAGCGAGAACACCTGGAAGCCGCCGCTGTCGGTGAGCATAGGGCCGTTCCAGGCTGTAAAGCGCTGCACGCCCCCGGCCGCCCGCAGGGTCTCGAGCCCGGGACGCAGGTAGAGGTGATAGGTGTTGCCCAGGATTATCTGGGCCCCGACATCCTCCCTGAGGTCGCGGTGATAGACCCCCTTGACGCTTCCCACCGTGCCCACGGGCATAAAGATGGGAGTCTGGATGGTGCCGTGGTCGGTGACCAGTTCTCCGCGGCGGGCATTGCTGCCGGGATCTGTCGCTAATATCTTGAAGGTCATCTGTTCTCTCCGATAAGTTGTCTGATTTCTGCCTTTGCCACCTTCCAGCGGGGGATGTCTATCTTGGAGCCGATGCACTCGATAACCTTGGCGGCGATGATGCTGCCCACCTTGCCGCAGATTTCCAGCGGCTGGCCCAGGGAGTGCGCATAGAGGAATCCGGCCGCGTAGATGTCGCCGGCTCCTGTGCCGTCGCGGGGCTCGCCGGGAGCCGCCTCGATAAAGTGGAACTCATCTGCGCTCTGCACCATAGAGCCTTCCTTGCCCTCCTTGACCACCGCCACGGTGCACTTCTGGGCGATTTCTGCCAGGGCGCCGCGCTCTTTCTTGCCGGTGAAGGCCTCCGCCTCCGCCTCGTTGGCAAAGACTATATCAACATAATTCTCCACGATATCGTTAAGGAACGCCACGTTGGACTCCACCACGTTGTAGCTGGCCAGATCCAGGGAAATCGTCATGTTCTTGTCGCGGCCTATCTCCACGATCCTGCGCAGCAGCTGCTGATTCTGCACCAGATAGCCCTCGATGTGCAGGTAGTCGTAGCCGTCGAAGTCGGCCGGGTCAAGGTCGGCCTCGCACAGCTCCAGCGCCGCCCCGAGATAGGTGGCGAATGTGCGGCCGCTGGTCTGCTCGTCTATTATCACGATAGAGCGGCCGCTGGGGGCCTTGCCGCGGTAGAGGCGGCTGCGGATGCCTTCCTGCACCTGGTCTGACTTGAACAGGGAGCCGATGTCGTCCTTGCCCACCTTGCCGATGAAGCCGGCGGGCATTCCCAGAATGGCTGCGGTGGAGATTGTGTTGGCCGCCGAGCCGCCGGCGACATACTTGATGCCCCGGTCCTTGAGCTCATTCCAGATTTTATTGCCCGTCTCGGCGTCAACCTGCTGCATGCTGCCGGGGGGCAGCTTGTATTTTTTGAGGATTTCGTCGTCGGGGAGCACCGCCAGAATGTCGGTGAGGGCATTACCTATGCCGAGTATGGATTTCATTACGGATAATGGCTATTTTCTGTTTCTCGCAAATATACTAAAAATATTCTCGGGGTTTAGTTTGAGAGACTCTTCGTTGCTGCTGAATTCGCTCCAGCCGGGGCAGGGACGGTTCCAGGGGCAGGCGTCCAGGCAGCGGTCGCAGCCAAAAAGCTGCTCTCCCACAGGCCCCCTCTGCCGGCTCTCTATGGTGAGGTAGGAGATGCAGCGGCGGGCATCAATCGTGTATGGTGCCATCAGAGCCCCCGTAGGGCAGGCCTTTATGCACTTTTGACAGCCGCCGCAGTCGCGTGGCATCCGCTCTTTCTGCAGTTGCAGCTGCGCGCAGTCAAGCTTTTCAAAGGGGACATTCACGGCAAGTATGCCGATTAGCGTGCGCAGCCCCGCCGAGGGGCTTATGATAAAGTTGTTGCAGCCGAAGAAGCCCACGCCGCAGCGCACCGCCCACTCCCGCTCCATCACCGGGGCGCTGTCGGTGAACACGCGATATACCAACTTGCCGCCGCAGGCCTGCTCCAGCGCCGGGAGGTTGTTCTGCACAAAGAGATAGATGCGGTCCTTGATGACCTTGTGATAATCCTCGCCAAAGGCAAAGGAGGCGATGCGCCCCCCTTCGTGGTGGTCGTAGGGGGCCAGAAATGCCATCACGCTGAGGCAGCCCTCCACCAGGAGGGTTATGTCCAGCCGCTTTTCCAGATTGCGGCCCATATAGTCCATGTCGCCGCACCTGCCGCAGGCCAGATATTCCTCAATCCTGCTGCGGGACTGCCCGTCGACGGGCACGGCAGCCGCCGCCCCGAAGCCTGCAAAGCCCAGAGCGGCGGCCGAGTCTGCCAGTGCGCCGTAGAGACTCATCAGAAGTTCTCCGACTCGGCGCGGAAGGCGCCGGTGTGCCCGCGGTATTCGGGGGCGTAGAGCGACTCTATCTCCACCAGAGATGTGTTGAAGGTTCCCTCCTGGGTCACATAGAAGGTCTCGCTCAGTGTGGTTTTCTCCTCCGGAAGGGTCTGGAAGTAGTATGTGGTGCTATTCTCGCCTCGCTCGCAGTAGAACCACTCGGAGCCGTAGGAGCGCTCGTCCACAGGGTAGAAGCATCCGGGCCGTGCCGCCTTCATCTCCACAAACGAGCGGTTCTCGCTGTTGGAGATTTCGTAGCGCACCTCGATCTTGTCTCCCACACGGAGTCTGTCGCCCTCCTTGAGGCACTTGCCGCCCCGCCACCAACTGCGCTTCACGCCCAGCTGGTTGGCAGATTCGCCCGCAGAGAGCATCGGCGCCGTATAGGTGTAGTAGACCGCCCCGAACTTGAGGCTGGGAGCTTTGTATTTGAGCAGGGCAAAGATGGCGTCGGCGCTGGCCATATTGCTCTCCCACTGCTGGTTGTGCTTCTGCAGCAGGAGCCACTTCATGATACCTTTGGCGATGTCCATCTGCTCCATCTCGGCAAATGTCACCACCAACAGCGAGTGGGCATATATTTCTGCCGACAACATGCCGCGGTAGGGCATCACCGCATTGGGGAAGTAGCAGCCCACATTGTCGCTTTGCACCGCATAGTCGCGCAGCGAGCGCATCACGGCATAAAGCTGGCTGTTCTCGCCGGTCGCCTCCAGCACGGTGCACAGACGGGCTTTCTCCACCACGGAGAGGTTCTTCCAGTTGCCCCGGCACTTATTGAGATACTGCTTGAGCACTTCGCGCACTTCGCTGCTCATAGTGTAGTTGGGATGCTCCACGCGGGCGGCAAAGAAGAATGTCAGGTCACGCCAGTCCCATTTTTTCTTGCTCGAAACCTCGATTATGCGCTTCTCTATGTACTTGAGACTCTTCTCTATCTGGCCGTTGATGGCGGTGTTGCGGGGCAGCTGGCCCACCTCGCGCAGATAGTAGGTCTTCTGCAGGAACATCAGGGTGAGGAAGTCGCTGGAGCAGTTGCCGGGGAACCAGCCGTAGCCGCCGTCTTTGTGCTGCAGGCGTTCCAGACGGGAGGCGGCAACTCGGGAGAAGTTCACGTCCACGCTGTCGCTGCCCAGCAGACAGCCGCGCATCTGATTGATGTAGAAGGCATCCAGCCACTCTATCATATTGTTGCCCCTGGGATATGCGGGCTTCTTGAGCACATCCTTGAGGATGTCGGCAGTGGTGTACTCCTCGTAGCGTATCTGCGCGTTTGGATAGGGGAAGCGGGCCTTGAGGTCGCGGATGCAGCTCTGTTTGCTGCGGCCGTAACCGATTATGAACGACGACGCCTCGGTGATGGTGCGCGATGCCGCGCTCACGGCAATCTGCCGCTTCTCCGCATCTTTGGCCCCCTTGACATCGATGGCGGCGGTCACGTCCATTCTGGTTATCAGGTCGGGAACCTTGATTTCCCAGGAGAGAACCGTGCTCTCGCCCGAGGCGAGGCTGACGCTCTTGGTCTCGGGGTATATCTGCAGCGGGAGGCCGTCGTCGCCGTCGCTCAAATCGAGGGTAGCCTGGCCGCTGACGCTCTTTTCACTGCTGTTGGAGACGGTCGCCTTGATCACCAGGCGGTCGCCTTCCACCGCAAACAGCGGAGTGGCGAGCTCTATCTTGACCGGTTTGTTCACTATGATGCGGGCCTCGGAAAAGCCGCTGCGCAGATCTTTGGTGTGTGCCAGCATCGCTATGCGGAAGGCCGAGAGGGCCTCTCCTGTGGTGAAGCTGACCTGAGCCTTGCCCGATGAGGGTATCTGCAACTGGGGGATGAAGGCGATGGTCTGCGAGAAATCGTCTCGCACATCGGCCTCCTCCGCCTCCAGCGCCTCATCAGCGGCGACGGCAGACCCCTCCACGGCCATATCGTCTGTTGCCGATGCAAGCATTATCGAATTCCCCCCGAGAGCCATTGTCCGGGTCTTCATCATCGGGGAGCCGAGGCCATAGAGCGGGCGCACGGGGTCAAAGTTGGTCCAGATGTGCGGGCCGCCCGTGCAGCTGTGGCGTATGGGAGAGAAGTTGAAGCTGTTGCGCCCATAGCGGTCGCAGGTCACGTCGTATATCGACACCATCAGCTCCGACGCTTCGGCCTCCACGGTGAAGCTCTCGCGGGTGTTGGGGGTGGTGCGGTCGCGCAGGCTGCTGACCTTTATGTCAAATTTCTCCGAGGGAACGGTGCGCGAGAAGGTGTGCCGCTCGCTTATCTGCCCGAAGTCCTTTATGCCGAAGAGCGACACCTCAACCTGATCGCCATAGTGGCTGCTGTAGTCCAGCCGGATGTGCTGCGCGCAGTTCTTCAGGTGCAGCGGGCGGCGGTAGACTTGCTTGCCGCCGTCGAATATCTCCAGCTCGAGGTAGAGATCATCCGCCGAGGTGCCCACCACAAAGTCGATGGCGTCTTTGCTCTGCACGGGGTAGAAGAATAAGTCGCAGTCGAAGAGGCAGTCTCGGTCGTCGGGGGTCAGCAGCACCACGCTCTCGCGCCCGCTCTGCGCGGCCCCCGCCGCGGAGGCCTTATATTCGAGGGTATATTCTGCGGAGGGGAACTTCTGCAGATCCACGTTTATAGGGGTTCCGAAGGTGAACTCCCCTCTGGCGCCCCCCATCCCATAGAGGTCCAGAGTGTAGCTGCCGGGGATTTTCTGCTCCACGCCGTCGGCATTGAAGGCCCTGACGGTGAGGGTGGAAACCTTGCTCTTGTCCACCAGCAGCACGGTGTCCATCCGGTAGCTGTTGTCAAACTCGGAGGTAAAGGTGAGCGGGTCTTTGGATATGGTGACAACGCGGCTGACCTCGCAGGTCTCGCCAGAGGGGGCGGTGGCCTTCACGCTGACGCGGCAGGCCGATGTGGCGGCGTCCACGGGGGCGGTGGTGGAGAAGGGTATCTCAAAAGAACCGTCGGCCGCAGTGATGGCCTCGCCACGGGCGAGGATGTTGCTCTTGGCACCCCTCAGGGTGCGGTAGCTGGTCACGGTGTATTCCACCCGCGCCTGGGCCACCGCCTCGCCGGTGAGGCCGCGCACCCGGCCCTTCTGCACGATGACTTCGTCGAAAGTGTAGGGGGTCTCTATCTTGTCCAGCACCACCTCATATTTGGGGTCCTTGTAGGCCTCGACCCTGAAATAGACATCCCCCTTGTCGGTGGAGATGTGCCAAGTGCCGTGCTTGCCGCCTGCGGGGATCACGAATTTGCCCGAGGCAGAGCCCATCGAGTTGGTCTTGAGAGTGACTTTGGATGCAGCCTTGCCCGATGCGGGAGGGAAGAGAGAGAGGGAGATTCGCTTGCCGGAGAGCACTTTGCCGCTCTCCCCGTTGCTGGAGAGGGCTATGATTTTAAACTGCACCGTGTCTCCCGCACGGTAGAGATTGCGGTCGGTGTAGATGTAGTGCATCTGGCTGGCGCTGTTCTCGATCGCCGCTTGGGCTTCAGGCTCCGAGATGCCCAGCGCGGGGGCCCAGCGGTCGCCGCCTACCTCCGCCACTATTTCTGCACCTTTCCACTTCTTGGTGTAGAGGGGCTGGGCCAGAGGGGTGAAGCCGTTGAGGGCATACTCTTTCTGGGAGATATACGAGGGGCGCACGAACACCTTTTGCTCGTTGGCCTCTATGTTGTCATAGTCGTCGTGCCAGGCATATATGGTGGCATTTGCTGCGGGCTTGCCGGTGCGGGCGTCGGCCACATACACCTCATTTTTGCCGTTCAGCACGCGGGTGGCCACCGCCACGCCGCTGACGTTCACCAATGTCATGTCGGTCTTGCCCTCGGCGCTGCAGAACACCGCATAGATGCCCTCAGAGGCGAAGGTGTAGCTGACCTCGACCTTTTCGCGGATGTTGTATTCGTTGCGGAAAGTATCGATTGTGGAGGTGTACATCTGGCGCCCCTTGCCCGTCATCTGCCCCAGGATGTCGCTGCCGTAGATGTCGTAGCGGTCGTTGAACTTGTACACAGAGAATTCGCACTGGCCTATGTTGCTCCCCTCGAGGGTAAACTTGAGGGTGTCGCCGGGATAGACGAAGCTCTTGCCGGCATAAATGCCGACATATTTGGCGTCCATGCCGTTCACGATGGCGATGAAGTCCTTGCGATGCTCCGATGCGGAGAACACGTCGGCAGCCTTCATGCACATCCGGCGTATCTCGCGGTAGCGCTGCCCGCCGGGCTTGTCGGCGGAGTCCTCTGCCGCCTTCAGCCTCAAGATTTTCTCATACACGAGGCCGTCCACACGCGGGTGGTTGGCATATTTCTCTATGTAATGGTCCAGATTGTCCATCACCTGTTTTTTAAGCGCGCTGTAGGAGGGGTAGTAGTTGTTGGCCTCCTTCCAGTTGTACTTGGCCAGACATTCGTAGCGGCATTTCATCACCGCCAGCTGCTCCAGCGTGTCGCCGCCATCCACGGTCTTCTGCTCCAGATTGGAGAGCAGATTGGCCGCGGTCTGGGGCTTGCCCGCCTCTATTGCAGCGTTGACCTTGTCCCAGAGCGTCTTGTACTGCGCGCCGGTGTAAACTTGCGCGGAGGGGTTGAACATCAGTGCCAAAAGCAAAAACAATTCTTTCATCTATCTTATTCTTTAAAAAATCTGGTTTGTACCTCGCGGAACACGCGCTCGCGGCTGCCGGCATCGCAGCGGGCATTGAAGCGCTCCACGCAGGAAGCGGGGGCAGCTGCGGCGCCGCCAGCCTCGAGCAGGGTGCAGAGCTCGTCCCAGTTTCGCGCCCTGGGCCCCTCCAGCAGGGAATAGTCAAAGTAGAGCGGCCGCGCATGCGAGATGTATTCGTCGTAGTCAAACGGGGCTAGAATCACCCGTTTGCCGGTAATTATGAAATCGAAGAACAGGCTCGAATAGTCTGTTATGAGTATGTCTATTCCTCCCAGGAAGCCGTAGAGGTCGTCGTAGTCGCCGTCGGAGAGATTCACGAAGCGCTCCGAGACCCCCGCAAGCCGGCTGCTGCCGTTGCGCTGGTCGTAGTAGTGTCCCTTGTAGATGAACACCATGTTCTGCCGCTCGAGTATCTCCGAGAGCCTTGCGGCGTCAAAGCCAAAGCCGCCGAAGGGGTTGAAGGGGCGCCCCTCGCCCGAGACCGTGTCGCGGAACGTGGGCATATACACGATTTTTGTGGCGCCCTTCCAGCGCTCTTCCAGCTTGCGGACAAGGGCGTCGCCCCCCTCGAAGAGGGCGTCGTTGCGCGGCAGACCGGTGATGGCTATTGCGCCGTCTTCCACGCCGAAGGCAGAGCGGAATATGGGGTTGAAGAATTCCGAGAGGTTGCACACCATATCGTAGCCGATAAACTCCCAGGGTAGGAAAACGCGCCGCGCGGCGGTTTTGAAGCGCTTCCAGAGGGTATCACGCACCATAAAGCTGCGGGCATCGTTGCCGATGAGCTTGATGGGACAGCCGTGCCAGAGCATCACCAGGCGGCAGCCGTTGAGGCAGCGCCCGTTCAAATCCGCGGCGGCGGTGGAGGCAAAAGCCACCGAGGCGCGGCGGCAGACTGCGCGCCCCGCCCGCGAAGAGGCATACTCCACTCTCCCGCCCTCTTTGCTGATGCGGGCATGGACGCTCTCGGAGTTTGTAATCCACACCGCAGTGATTTCCGGGTGGCACCTGCGCACATACTCATACATCGCCCGGCTGTTGTCGCTGTACAGATTGCCATACCACGCCCCGAAAACCCAAAGGTGCGGGTCACGGCGCCGGAGGGCGTCCACCCCCCAGGCAATCAGGCGCAGCGGCGCCAGAAATGCGTGCTGCAGGTCCCCTTTTTTCATATGTTCATCAAATTTAGAAACTGCTCCAGGGCATACATAAGCCAGCGGCGGTTGCCGTCGTAGCGCTCCAGGGCGATGTCAGCGCGAAATTCGGGGCGCACGGGCCCCATCCAGCCGGCAAAATAGCTATCCACAGGGCGGGGCATCGGCACCTTCTGCGGCGGATCCTCGCCGTAACGCATCCGGAACAGCTCCCGCACCACATATTTCGACTCCCCGCGGCGGATGCGCTCCAGATCAAAGGGAAAGTCGCGCTGCAGATGCTCGTAGGGATCTATGTAGGGCATGGAGGCCGCGGCAAAGGCATTCATATACGAGCTGTAGCTCTCTATGGTGTTGGGTCCGTCCAGAAAGGGAATGAAGTCAATCTTCTCCCCCCTGCGGTAGGGCTCGAAAAGGTCGTTGACATAAGCGGGGCTGCGCAGCACCTCGGCAGGATTTATATAGGTGTAGCGGGCAATGAATTCGTCGTAGCCCCAATCCTTTGCCATAAGGCCGTCCATTCCGCCGAACACATAGTCGGCCCCGTCGCCTATGACCATCTGCTCCGCTCCGTCGCCCGCCGCCTGCACGGCCGCCAGATATATCTGCGGCTCAATGGAGTGCACCGGCGCGCCGCGGTGGCGCATCACTGCCGGCAGCACCTGCCGCACCGCGTCGAAATCGATGTCCACATAGTGCAGGTTCATGTCGTTGAGAGCGGCGAAACGCTCTGCGCGGCGCAGTTCGCTGCCGCCGAAGCTTCCCCCAAGAAAGCGGAAGGTGTAGGCGTCGCACCCCTTCATATAGGTGGCCAGAGTGGCGGAATCCATGCCGCCGGAGAGCAGCAGGGCAATCTTTCTGCCGCGGAGGCTGTCGAACATCCGCTCCAGCGCCAGGTCGGCGTCGGCGGCATTTTTCACCTTGACCAGGGAGGAGGGCTCGGGCAGGGCGGCGTTGACGTGGTGCAGCCCCTCCGCAAACTCGGCATCGGGGCGCGGGATATATCGGAACGCCAGAAAGGCGCTGCAGCAATAGTCCTTGTTTACCATTTGTCCTCCCTGAGCTTGAGCAGCGTCTCGTTAATCAGAGTGGATGAGGTCCCTTTGGTGTAGGGGAAGTAGATTATCTTCACCCCCACCTCTCCGAACTGCCGCTCGTATTCGTTCCACTTCTCGGTCCCCTTCCAGTCGTCGCCCACGAACATCACGTCAAAATGGAGCCGCCTCCAGGCCTCCATCTTGTCCATGTTCTCCTGCGCCACCACCTCGTCCACATAGCGTATCGCCTCCACTATGGCCTTGCGCTCTTCAAACGGGATCACCGCCCGCTTGTTTTTGTAAGAGACCAGGGCGTCGGTGGAGACCCCCACTATCAGATGGTCGCAGTGCTCCTTGGCACGGCGCAGCAAATTCAGATGCCCTATGTGAAACAGGTCAAAGACGCCTGTGGCATAACCGGTTATCATAATGTTTCCAAATCTTTTATTACTCGTGACATCCTCTCGGCGAATGTGTGGCCAGAGAGGACACTGCGCCGCGCAGCAGCGGCCGCGGCCGACTTGTCGCCCTCCAGGGCCTCCCGGATGCGGGCAATGAGCTCATCGCACCCCTCATAGAGCCCCACCTCTCCGCCGGGGAAGAGAGAGCGGATGTATGGATTCGCGTCGCAGACCTGATAGGCTCCGGCGCAGCATATTTCAAACACTTTGGGGTTGGCCCCGTCGCTCTGCTGCTCGTTGTGGATATTGAGCACAACGCGGGCGCGGCTGTAGAGGGCGTTGACCTCCTGCGGAGGGATGTTGCGGTTGGTGTAGATGTCCCTGCGCTCGCGCAGCAGCGCCTTCAGAGGCCCCTTGTACCAGGGCTTGTAGATGCCCGCCACCTTTATCTTGCTGTCGGGGAAGGCCTTTATCACCTGTGATATATACTCGCGCCGGCGGGGCGAATGGTAGAGGTCGCCCACGAACAGTATGTCGATGTCCTTTTGTACCCCGTCAATGGGGTGATAAATCGCGCTGTCGGCCGCCTGCGGCAGAAAAAGGGCAGACTCGCCCCGCTGCGCATAAAACTCCACGTCGCCGCGGTCGTAGCAGTAGAAGCGGTCCACGTGCGAGATGTGCCCCGTGATGACGGGGATATGCCGCACGCTGTCAAAACACCACAGCGCCACCTTGGCGCGGCTGCGAAAGTAGTCCAGAGTGTCTGCAAGGAGAATCTCCCCGTTGAGGATGAACACCACGTCGGGGGCGGCGGCATCGAACACGCGGCGGTAGTGCTCCTGCCGCGAGAGGCGGTTGCGGGCCCTGTAAGGCTCTTTGAAGGGTTCTATCTTGTAGCGCAGGCGCGCCGCAAGGCCGTAAGGATCCACCGGGACGTCGTAGCTCTCTGTCTGAACCTGATAGCCCAGATTCTGCAGGGCTGCGCCCGCCGCGGCGATAAAATTATAAAACCGGGGACCTATGACGAGAGCTTTGGGCATACCACCATACGCGCGCTTATTGCAATACGGTGTATGTGATCTGCATCTTGGGACGGCGGTCTGCGCCGTTGCCGTTGATTGCTCCCTTGCAATAGTTGATATAATCCACGTAATAGACCGTGGTGGAAGAAGATGAACTGCTGGAAAGGCTGTTGTAATAGTTGTAGTAGTTCATCATGTTGTAATAGTCGTAATAGTCGCTGTAGCCGCCATATCCGTAGCTGCCGTAGCCGCCGTAACCGCCGTAGTACATATTGTACAGGTAGTTGCTGTAGTAGTTGGAGTATGCGGAGCTGCTGCTGTCGTCCGCCTCCTCTTCATTTTCTCCGGTGTAGTAGTTGAAAAACCAGAGATCCCAGGTGTCGCCCAGCTCCTTGTCCTGCGCAATCATCTTCATGATGTTCTGCACATAGAGGGTGACGTCGGGCTTGTAGTACTGCAGCGAGCGGTTGATGTCGCCGCGGTCGTAGCTGCCGTCGTAGATTGCGGAGAGCGGGTAATACTGATATGCGCCGTAGGCATATTTGTAGCGGGTGGCTGGATAGAGGCTGGAGGGGTATTCGTCGGCAATGGAATAGTCCCCCTCGGGAATGTCGTAGGGCAGCTCGATGGAGGCCCTGGCCACTATCACCTTGTTCAGGTCCACCCCTTCTGCGGCGGCCCACTTGACTATGCTGTCGCGGATGGCCTCCCCCTCGATGTGGGGTTTGATGCCGGCCATACCCTCGTAGTAGATGGTCTTGAGATTATTGTTGCCGTCCACCTCCAGGTCGCGGGTGTCGTGCCTGTAGACCTCGGTGCCGAAGCTGCTGCCCACATTGAAGGTGATCGTGGTGTCACGTTTGGTGCCGCTGTCGTTGGTGGAATTGTAGGTGAAGCGCAGCATCGCGCTGCTGAATTTGGTCAGACGGCCGCCGGCTCCTCCGCCCAGCGGGGCGTCGGCCTTGACATAGATGCCGTAGAAGCGCTTGATGAAAAGGTCCGCGCTGTCCAGCTCCTGCTGCGTGGCCTCCATATATTTGCTTGCGAAAGAAGCTTTGAGGGGGATGGTGAGGGTGTCGCCGCCGGAGTAAATCACAACGCCGGTGCTGATTTCCTCGGCAGAATAGTCGCTCTCGCAGAAGGAGTTGCTGTAGAGGGTGGTGGTGTCCATCGGCTTGGTGAGGGCATACACGTGTATGTTCTGCGGCAGCTCTTCCTGCCCGTCTTCGTATGTCTGGGTGGAGAATTTCACAAACTGCAGCTTGGCGCTCTTATACACGGGATTCTGGCCCCAGGGGACTGTGTCGGGAGGGGTCACGGTAGCGGCGAACTCTGCGCTGGTGGCGCCGTAGAAGTCATCATAAAGGTTACCGACCACCAGATAGGAGCTGCTGGTCTGCAAAGTGTCGGCCATCTTCATCCCGATGGGCAGTTCAAACGAGACGGTCTTCACATTGAGGTTGCGGTCGGAAGGGACATACGCCGAACCGAGCGTCTGATTGGCCTTGACGCAGGAACAGAGGGAAATTATCGGGAGAAGGGCCGCTGCGGCCTTGAGAAAATACCTTTTGAGTGATGTTGACATCCCTTATGCTAAAATTTGGTCGTAAAATCTGTCGTACGCCTCTATGTAGGAAGAGTCTTCCTCACTTATGGCGGGGCTCGCCAGAGTGGGCACCTTGTGCTCCTTTATGAACTTTTCCAGCTCGGGGTTCACCCCCTCGGGAGCGGTGATGCATCCGTCACTGTAGAGCAGGGCCAACTTCGCAAGATTTATGCCATCGGGCTTCTCTATCAGCGCCACGTCTTCGGCGGTTATCGACTCGATGGGCACCCTGGAGGCCATCCCCTCGGAGAAGGAGATGTTGTCCAGATCATTGTATAGGCTGAGCACGACCTTTGTGTCGGCAAAAATGGGATCCTGATTGTAGGCCTTCTTGAGGTAGAGCGGCATCAGATAGGAGATCCAGCCCTGGCAGTGCACCAGGTCGGGTTTCCAGCGCAACTTCTTCACCGTCTCGAGCACGCCGCGGGCAAAGAACATCGCCCGCTCGTCGTTGTCGGCGAAAAAATCGCTGTTTTCATCGCGGTCCACCGCCTTGCGGTGGAAGTAGTCGTCGTTGTCTATGAAATAGACCTGCATCCTCGCAGAGGAGATGGAGGCAACCTTGATGATGAGCTGGCGGTCCGCCCCGCCCACCACCAGGTTCATTCCCGAGAGTCTGATGACCTCGTGCAGCTGGTTGCGGCGCTCGTTTACGCAGCCGTAGCGGGGCATGAATGAACGTATCTCGCGTCCGCGTTCCTGCACTCCCTGGGGCAGATAACGACCCGCCACAGCCTGTTCCGACTCGGGCAGATAGGGATATATCTGCGAGCTGACGAACAGCACTTTCTTGGATTCTGTTGTGTTAACTGCTGGCATAATACGGCAAAAATCACACAAAGGTAATATTTTTTTTTAACTTTGCTTAAAAATCAGTATAATTCATAAGCGCAGAAATGAAAAAGGAGAGCAGCAAGAGAATGACTCGCAGACTGATACGCTCGTACCTGACGTCTGTGGCAAGCATAAGTCTCGTACTGCTGCTGCTTGCGGTGACCCTTCTGGCCTGGACCAACACCAAAAGCCTCTCCGACTACTTCAAAGAGAGCGCGGCGGTGTCGGTGATACTGAAAAACGACGCCACCGAGGCCGACGCCCTCGCCCTCCAGCAGAGGGTGGAGAAGCTGGATTTCGTGAAGAAAGCGACCTTCATCTCCCGCGAACAGGGGGAGAAGGAGATGGAAAGCCTTCTGGGCGAAGATTTTCTCAAAGTGTTCGCCGCCAGCCCCATCCCCATCTCGCTGGAGCTCAATCTGGAGAGCGGATATTTCGACGCCGACTCGCTCAAGGCGGTGAGCGCGCTGCTCATGAAGGAAGATTGCGTGCGCGAAGTCAGCTGCCAGGAGTCGCTGGTGGAGGCGATGAACAGCAATCTGGACAAAATCGCAATCGCGGCCGCGGCGGTCATCGCCCTGCTGCTCGTGATATCGGTGGCGCTGATTTCCAACACCGTGCGGCTCAATATCTTCGCCCGCCGCTTCACCATCCACACCATGCGGCTGGTGGGAGCCAAGCGCAGCTTTATCCGCCGCCCCTTCATCCGGCAGGCCTTCTGGCAGGGGGTAGTCTCGGGCCTGATTGCCTGCGGCTGCTTTGCCCTGCTGCTGTGGTACTTCAAGGGATATGCGGGAGACGTGCTCGGAATTTTCTCCCGTGAATTAATAATTCCTATCTTTGCCGCGGTTATGGCGGCCGGCATATTGATATGCATGCTCACTACTGCGTTCCAGGTGAACAGGCTTGCCGACATATCCAAGGACGACCTTTACATTTGATTGTATATGAGCAATTTCTCAGTTTCCCCCAAGGGGGTCAGAACCATATTGGTCGGCTTCATCCTGATGGTGGCCGGCTTTATTCTGATGATAGGAGGCGGCAGCGCCGATCCCAACGTCTTTAACGAATCGATGTTCAGCGCCACCCGCATCTCCGTGGCCCCCGTCGTGATAATTCTGGGCGTTGCAGTAATCATCGCGGGCATAATGGCCCGCCCCAAAGAGAAACCCGAGGAGGAGGAAAAGTAGCGTATGAGCTGGTTTGAGGGGGTAATCCTGGGGCTGATCCAGGGACTTACAGAATTTCTGCCGGTGAGCAGCAGCGGCCATCTGGCCATAGCCAAGGCGCTGTTCGGCATCGAGACCGGCGACCTCGCATTTGAGATTGCGGTGCACGCCGCCACCGTGCTGAGCGTGATTGTGGCCTTCTGGAGCGACATTGTGGCCCTGTTCAAGGGGCTTTTCAAGTTCAAATACAACGCCGAGACCCGCTACATCCTGATGATATGTCTCTCGATGATTCCGATTTTCATCGTGGGAGTCTTCTTCAAGGATCAGGTGGAGGCGATTTTCGGAGGCGGACTCCCCGTGATAGGGTGCGCCCTGCTGGTCACCGCGCTTCTGCTGACCCTGAGCCAGACCATCAAGTCAAAGGAAAAGGACTTGAGCTACGGCAACGCTCTGATAATAGGCCTTGCACAGGCGGTTGCGGTGATTCCGGGCCTCTCGCGCAGCGGCACCACCATCGCCACCGGGCTTCTGTGCGGCGTCAAGCGCGACCAGGTGACCCGCTTCTCTTTTCTGATGGTGCTGGTGCCCATCCTGGGCGAGGCGTTCCTGAGCCTTGTGGGAGGTGACTTTGCCGAGAGCAGCGCGGGCGCCGTGCCTCTGCTGCTGGGCTTCGTCACGGCGTTCGCCAGCGGCCTGCTGGCCTGCAAAATGATGATCGCAATGGTCAAAAAGGCCTCTCTGGGCTGGTTTGCAGCCTACTGCGCGATTGTCGGCATCCTCTGCATAGTGCTTTAATGGAGCGGACACGATATATCTTCACATCCGACGTACACCTCGGGGCAGAGACCGGCGCCGGCAGCGAGAGCGATTTTGTGCAGTTTCTGCAAAATCTCCCCGCCGACACCGCCGCGCTGTACCTGCTGGGGGACATCTTTGACTTCTGGTTTGAGAAGCGGGGCCACAGGACGGGCTTTGACGGCGCCGTCGAGGCCATCCGTGAGACGGTCGAGCGGGGCGTGGAGGTATATTTTCTGCAGGGCAACCACGACTGGTGGACCTTCGGCGGCCTGGAAAAAGCCACCGGGCTCAGGGTGCTCCGCCCGCAGCCGGTGTTCCTGACCATTGCGGACAGGCGCTTCTGCCTGGCGCACGGCGACGGCCTGGGCAAAATCGGCTTTATGGAGCGCGCCATCCAGAAATTCCTCAAGGGGAGGGTGTCGATAGCCCTTGCCAGGGCCCTGGTACCCGCATCATGGCTCTACGCCTTCGCCAGAGTGTGGTCGCGCTCCAGCCGCCACAGCAACAGCGTCAATCCATACGTTTTTTCTCAGGACAGTCCGCTCTACCGCTTCGCCTGCTCTTGCGAGGCATCGCGGCCGGTGGACTTCTTCATATTCGGACACATACACCGCGACATCGAGATGGACACCCCCTCCGGAGCCAAGCTTTACCTGCTTGACGAATGGTCACAGGGGCCCGCCTGGCTCGAATTCGACGGACATACCATAACCCGACGCTCCGGCCGCACTGCGGCGGAGCCACAAGACACTACAACTACGAAAACACTCCACGAACAGAGCCACGGCAGCGTGGCCGGCCATCACGACCAGAAAAATCTCAAGGCGGGCATCTCAGCCCCCATTTATACCCTGCGGGGTGCCGGCGGTGCCGGCATCGGCGATTTGGGCAACCTCAAAACCCTGGCCTCCCTTGCGCAGGCGCTCTCGCTGGGCAGAATAGTGGTCACCGACCTGATTGACCGCTCCATAAACCTGCCCGCCAGCGAGCCGCTGCTCTCCGGGGGCGAACTTTCGATCCCCGTCAACCCGGTCTATATGGACCTGCAGACCCTCGGGCATCTGATGAACCGCCCCAAGGAGGCCGCATACAGGGAAGCCGCCGCCGAGCTGGACGCCCAGAGCGAAATCGATTATGTAAAAGTGCACAACATCAAAATGCACCTGCTGCACGAGAAGTTCCTGCAGGACGGACCGGAAGTGCTGGGCACCGACGCCTACTACGCCTTCTGGCGCCGCAACAAGCAGTGGCTGGAGCGCTACTCCGCCTACTGCACCCTGCGGCACAAATACGGCACCGGCAACAACCGCTACTGGTCGGAGCCCGACTACACTTCTCTGCTGAGCGACGAGCACTTCATCAACGAATATTCAGAAGACCTGCGCTTCCACTGCTATGTGCAGTTTCTGCTGCACAGCCAGCTGCGCGAGGCGTTTGACTTTGCCGCGGAGAAGGGCGTGGCCCTGGAAATCGCACCTGCCGGCGTCGCCGCCTCCGAGCCGCTGTCTCTGCGCTGGCAGAAGCTCTCCGCAGAGGAGCGCCGCAAATACTACAACGGCACCCTCGGCATCGAGGGGGAGCCCCCCGCAGAGCTGGAAAGCTGGATTGCGGAGGCGATTGTGGCAAAAGAGTTGCAGCAGAATCCCGGCGCAGCACTGCCCTTGGCGGATTGGACCGGCGTCACCGCCCTCTCCTGCTACAGTTCGCACCCCCGCCCGGTGGCCGGCTCGGCAGGCAGCGACCTCAGAATGGACATCTCCCTGGAGGACCTGTTGCAGCACAAGGCGCTGCTCGATTGCATCAGACATATAACCAAATAAATATTCACTCATATGAAACCTACACTTTTGATTCTTGCAGCCGGTATGGGATCCCGTTACGGCAGCCTCAAGCAGATGGACGGTCTGGGCCCCAACGGCGAAGCCATCATCGACTACTCCATTTATGACGCAATCCGCGCCGGGTTCGGAAAAATCGTGTTTGTGATACGCCACTCTTTTGCAGAGCCCTTCAAAGAGCACTTTCAGGCCAAGAAATTCGGCGGCGACGTAGAGTTCGAGTTCGTATATCAGGAGCTGGACTACCTGCCCGAAGGATACACGGTGCCCGAAGGGCGCGAAAAACCCTGGGGCACCAACCACGCCGTGATGATGGCCAAGGATGTGATTCACGAGCCCTTTGCAGTGATCAACGCCGATGACTTCTACGGCAAGGAGAGCTACCAGACAATGGCCGACTATCTGCGTTCGATCGAGGGCACCTCGGGCAAATACTCCATGATTGGCTACCGCCTGCAGAACACCCTCTCCGACTTCGGCAGCGTATCGCGCGGCGTGTGCGAGAAGGATGCCGACAGCCTGCTGACCACCATCACCGAGCGCACCGCCATCTCCCGCAAGGGGGACAAGGTGGTCTACACCGAAAACGGGGGGGACGTGGAGCTGAACCCCGCCGCCCCCGTGTCGATGAACTTCTGGGGATTCACCCCCGAATACTTCGGATACAGCGAGGAGATATTCAAGGAGTTCCTGGACGAGGCCAAGGTCTCAGGCAACCTCAAGGCGGAATTCTTCATCCCCTACATCGTGGACAAGCTCATCGCCCGCGGCAAAGCTACCGTAAAGGTGCTTGACTGCGACGCAAAGTGGTTCGGCGTGACCTACAAGGAGGACCGCCCTTTCACCGTGGAGAAGATCAACGCCCTCATCGCGGCCGGGGTCTATCCCGCCAAGATAAGGGAGTTCTAATCCCCCCGGGCACAAAAAATAACCCCGCGGCCAAATGGCTGCGGGGTTATTTTTTACATCGGCAACCGCCGGTTATTTGGCGTTGACGCTCTCCTCGATGTATTTGATTGCGTCACCGACAGTGGAGATTTTCTCTGCGATATTGTCGGGAATCGAGAGGCCGAACTGGTTCTCGAATTCCATGATGAGTTCAACTGTGTCGAGCGAGTCTGCACCAAGATCGTTGGTGAGGCTTGCCTCGGGACGAACTTCACTCTCGTCTACACCAAGTTTGTCAACAATGATGGCGATTACTTTTGAAGCGATGTCTTCCATATTAATCTGTTTTATTAGTTATATGTTTCTCTCTTTTTTTGAGCCAAAAGGCGTGCAAAGTTAATTTATTTTTTCGGATTAGCAAATCGGGAGGTTTTGCTACCTTTGCGGCATACGCAGCAGCCCTATATGAAAAACATTGTGATATTCGCCTCCGGCAGCGGCACGAATGCCGAAAATCTGATTAAATATTTTGCAGGTTCGCAGGATTTCAAGATTGCGGCAATCTTCTGCAACAAGCCCGACGCGCCGGTGCTGCAGCGCGCCGCCCGGGCGGGCGTTCCCGCCGAGGTCTTCTGCAAGGCCGACCTCGAAGGGGGCCGCGTGGCCTCCCTGCTGCGGCAGTACGATGCCTGGGCGCTGATTCTGGCCGGCTTCCTGATGATGGTCCCCACCGACATTGTGGACGCCTACAGGGGGCGCATCATCAACATCCACCCCGCCCTGCTGCCCGCCTACGGCGGCAAGGGGATGCACGGGATGCATGTGCACGAGGCGGTCGTGGCCGCCAAGGAGCGCGAGACCGGCATCACAATCCACCTTGTGGACGAGCAGTACGACCACGGCAAGACGCTGTTCCAGGCCCGCTGCGAGATTCTCCCGTGCGACACGGCCAAGGATGTGGCGGCCAAGGTTCATCTGCTGGAGAAAACCCACTTCCCCGAAGTGGTGGATGACTATCTGAGCAATCTTATAGGCAAATAGCGGTATTTTTACTACATTTGCCCTCCGCATTCGCCTTGGTGGTGGAATGGTAGACACGAGGGACTTAAAATCCCTTGGCCCGGAAGGGCCGTGCGGGTTCGATTCCCGCCCGAGGTACTAAAAAGGGACAGGCATTCGCCTGTCCCTTTTTAGCACCTTGGCTATTATCAAGGGGGTTCCACCCCCTGTGACCCCCCGCTTCCGCGGCTGGCTTTCGCCTGTCCCTTTTTAGCACCTTGGCTATTATCAAGGGGGTTCCACCCCCTGTGACCCCCCGCTTCCGCGGCTGGCTTTCGCCTGTCCCTTTTTAGCACCTTGGACTCCTTTAGGGGGGGGGTCCGCAAGGATTTATTTCACGGAGAAGGCGTAGATGCAGTGGCTGCGGTAGGTCTCGCCGGGGCGCAGCGTTGCGGAGGGCCACTCGGGCTTGTTGGGCGTGTCGGGATAATGCTGGGTCTCCAGGCAGATGGCGTGGCGCCAGTTGTATACCACGCCCCCCTTGCCGGTCACGCTGCCGTCAAGAAAATTGCCGGCATAAATCTGAATGCCCGGCTCGCAGGTGTAGACCTTGAGATCGATGCCGCTCTGGGGGCAGTAGAGCTCGGCGGCGACCACGGCGTCGCTGCCGCCGGTGGCCAGAACCCAGTTGTGGTCATACCCCTTGCCGTTGGCAATCTGCACGTTGTCGGCATCGATTCCCTCGCTCACCGGGCGGGCTGCGGTAAAATCAAACGGAGTGCCGGCCACGGGGCATATCTCGCCGGTGGTCATGAATGTGGAGTCCACCGGAGTATATTCGTTTGCATTGACATAGAGCACGTCGTTAACCACGCTGTAATTTGCAGGGTCGCCCGCAAGATTGAAGTAGGAGTGGTTGGTCATGTTTATAACGGTGGTCTTGTCGGCGGTGGCCTCGTAGCGGATGTCTATCGCATTCTCTGCGGTGAGGGTGAATGTGACATACGCCTTGACCTCACCGGGGAAGTTGCTGTCGCCGTCGGGCGATGTGCAGAGCATCTTGACGTGACCGGAGTCCGACTCCACAACCTCATACACCTTGTACTGCCAGCCGTCGGGGCCGCCGTGCAGGCAGTGGCCATAGTTGTTCCGGGGCAGCTGGATTGTGTCGCCGTCAAGCACTATGCGCCCCTGATTGATGCGGTTTGCATAGCGGCCGATGGAGGCTCCGAAGTCGGTGGCGTTGTTCTCCGGATAATAGTCGCTGATTTTGTCAAAGCCCAGCACCACGTCTTTCATCTTCCCGTTCTTGTCGGGGACCATTATGGAGACGATGCGTCCGCCGAAGTTGGTGATGCACACCTCCATCCCGGAGGCGTTGGTGAGGGTGTAGAGAGCCACCGGAGCGCCGTCGCGCGTGTCGCGGAAGTCGGCGGGATTGAGTCCGGAAGCGGTGCGAACTGCCTCGCAGGGAGCGCAGGCCGCCGCTGCGGCGATGAGCGCAGAGGCGAGAATTACTGATCTGAATTTTTTCATTTCGAGTATTTATTAAATATAGTATCCAATATTCTAACAAATATAATAATAAAAAGTTACGGATGTTCTTAATAAAAGTGTTGTTTTTACACTTTTAATTATTTAATTTTGTTTTATGACCGCGACCAACTACTACATACAGCATCCGAAATTCTACGTTGCAGTGGACTGTATAATCTTCGGCCTGGAGGCAGCAGAGCTGAGCCTGCTGCTGCTCAAGCGCAATTTCGAGCCGGCAAAGGGGCAATGGTCCCTGATGGGGGGATTCGTGCAGGATGGGGAGAGCCTCGACGGGGCCGCCTCCCGCGTGCTGCGCGAGCTCACCGGGCTGGACGACCTCTATATGCAGCAGGTAAAGAGTTACGGCGACATCGGGCGCGACCCGGGCGAGCGGGTCATCTCCACCGCCTATTTCGCGCTGGTGGACATCAACCGCTACGACCACAGCCTGGTGGAAGCCCACAACGCCCACTGGGTCAAGATGAGCGCCCTCCCGCAGCTGATTTTTGACCACCCGCAGATGGTGGAGGACGCGCTGCGCTTCATGCGCTACCAGGCGTCGGTGAAGCCTGTCGGGCTCAACCTGCTGCCGGAAGAGTTCACCCTCTCGCAGCTGCAGGTTCTCTACGAGGCCATTCTGGGGGAGAGTCTGGACAAGCGCAACTTCCGCAAGAGGATAGCGGCGATGGACTACATAGAGAAGACGGGGGGCACCGACAAATCCATGTCCCGCAAAGGGGCGGCCCTTTACCGCTTCAACGACAGCAAATACAGCGAGAGCGACAAATTCAAGATATAATTCCATATAAACCATATTAAAACCTAAGCAAAATGTCCAAGTTTCAAATTCTTGCGGCGACTGCGGACTTGAACCGCATCTCGCTGGCATCCTGGGACTGGATCATCATCGGAATCTTCTTTCTGGCGATGGTCTGGATTGTCCTGGATGTGCTTAAGAAAAAGAAGGAGACCTCCGGTGACTATTTCCTGGACGGCCGCAGCGCCACCTGGATTGCCATCGGCGCCTCCATTTTCGCCTCCAACATCGGCAGCGAGCACCTCATCGGCCTGGCCGGCACAGGTGCCTCCGCAGGCATGGCCCAGGCCCACTGGGAGATCCAGGGCTGGCTCATCCTGATTCTCGGCTGGGTGTTCGTGCCTCTCTATGAGCGCAGCATGGTGTACACAATGCCCGAGTTCCTTGAAAAACGCTACAACAAGCAGAGCCGCGGCATCCTGACCTGGCTCTCGCTGGCAAGCTATGTGCTCACCAAGGTGTCCGTGACGGTGCTGGCCGGTGGCCTCGCCCTCAACACCCTGCTGGGCATCAACTTCTGGGTTGCAGCCATCGCACTGGTGCTCATCACCGCCATCTACACCGTAATCGGCGGTATGGAGTCTATTCTCAAGACCTCCGTGCTGCAGACCCCCATCCTGCTGCTGGGCTCGCTGGTGATCCTCTGGATCGGCCTCAAGGAGCTGGGCGGCTGGAACCAGATGATGGAAATCTGCGGGGCGCAAACGGTGAACGAATACGGCGACTCTATGACATCGCTGATGCGCAACTCCCACGATCCCAACTTCCCCTGGTACGGCGCCCTCTTCGGCAGCGCCATCATCGGCTTCTGGTACTGGTGCACCGACCAGTTCATAGTGCAGCGCGTCCTCTCCGGCAAAAACCAGACTGAGGCCCGCCGCGGCACCATCTTCGGCGCTTACCTTAAGCTTCTGCCGGTGTTCCTGTTCCTCATCCCCGGAATGATAGCGTTCGCCCTTACCAAGACCCCCGACTCTGAAATAGGCCGCACTCTGGCCGCAGCCCTCGGCACCAACCCCGACGGCACGGTGGCCAACCCCGACATCGCCTTCCCGATGCTGGTGAACACCCTGCTGCCCGTCGGCCTCAAGGGAGTGGTGATCTGCGGTATTCTGGCAGCCCTGATGAGTTCACTGGCATCGCTGTTCAACTCCTCGGCGATGCTGTTCACAATGGACATCTATAAACCCAAGCACCCGGAGACCAGCGAGAAGCGTCTGGTGGTCATCGGCCGCATCGCCACCGTCGTAGTGGTTGTGCTGGGCGTGCTCTGGATATTCGTGATACAGAGCATGGGCACCAGCCTGTACAACTACATACAGAGCGTGCAGAGCCTGCTGGCTCCCGCCATCGCCGCCGTGTTCCTGATGGGCGTCAGCTGGAAGCGGACCTCCCCCAAGGCCGGCATGTGGACCCTCATCGTGGGTCTGGTGATAGGCTTCACCCGCCTTATAACAATGATCCTCAACCCCGAAGGGCACAACTGGTTCACCTATCTCTTCAACGAGATGAACGTGTACGCATTCTGCGTGTGGATGTTCCTCTTCTGCATCGTATTCTCCATTGTGGTGACACTGGTCACCCGCGGGCCTCGCGAAGAGCAGGTGCGCGGCATCTGCTTCGGCACCGCCACCGCAGAGCAGAAGGCGGTGACCCGCGCCTCCTGGAACAAGTGGGATGTGATCCATACAGTGATAATTCTGGGTCTTACAGTGGCATTCTATATTTACTTCTGGTAGTATGTTGGAAGAACTCAAAAAGAGCGTCTGCAAGGCCAATCTGGATCTGGTGGCCCACGGACTGGTCATATTCACCTGGGGCAACGTGTCGGCCATCGACCGCAGCAGCGGCCTGGTGGTGATAAAGCCCAGCGGCGTGGCGTATGACAACATGAAGCCCGAAGACATGGTGGTCGTGGACCTCGACGGCAATGTGGTGGAGGGGCATTATAAGCCATCATCCGACACCCCCACCCACGTGGTGCTCTACAAGGCCTTTCCCGAAATCGGCGGCGTGGTGCACACCCACTCCACCTACGCCACAGCCTGGGCACAGGCGGGGCGGGACATCCCCAACATCGGCACCACCCACGCCGACTATTTCCACGACGACATCCCCTGCACCGCAGACATGTCTGCGGAGGAGGTCCGCGGAGCTTACGAACTGGAGACGGGCAACGTCATAGTGCGCCGGTTCAAGGACCTCAACCCCGTGCACACCCCCGGCGTGCTGGTCAAGAACCACGGCCCCTTCTCCTGGGGCAAGGACTGCTTTGAGGCGGTGCACAACGCGGTAGTGATGGAGCAGGTGGCCAAGATGGCCTTTGTGGCGCTGAGCGTCAACCCGCACCTGACGATGAACCCCCTGCTCATAGAGAAGCATTTTTCACGCAAACACGGCCCCAAGGCCTATTATGGACAAAAATAAAAAAGGACAATTATGATAAAGGCATTTGAAAATTACGAACTCTGGTTTGTGACAGGCGCACAGCTGCTCTACGGCGGCGACGCAGTGATACAGGTGGACGGACACTCCAAAGAGATGGTGGCCGGCCTCAACGAATCGGGCAACATCCCGGTCAAAATCGTGTACAAGGGGACCGCAAACTCCAGCAAAGAGGTGGAGGATGTGATGAAGGCGGCCAACAACGACCCCCGCTGCGCCGGCATCATCACCTGGATGCACACTTTCTCCCCCGCCAAGATGTGGATAAAGGGGCTGCAGGCTCTCGAGAAGCCGCTGCTGCACTTCCACACCCAGTACAACGCCGAGATTCCCTGGGACACCATGGATATGGACTTCATGAACCTGAACCAGAGCGCCCACGGCGACATCGAGTTCGGCCACATCTGCACCCGCATGAGAGTGCCCCGCAAGGTGGTTGTGGGCTACTGGAAGAGCGCCGAGGCGCAGAGAAAGATTGCCGTGTGGGCCCGCGTGGCCGTAGCTGCGGCCGACGCAAGGCAGGTGCGCTGCCTCATGTTCGGCATGAACATGAACAATGTGGCGGTGACCGACGGCGACCGCGTAGAGTTTGAGCAGAGGCTCGGCTACCACGTGGACTACTACCCCGTATCGTCGCTGGTAGATCATCTGAACAAAGTTGCAGACGCCGAGGCCGAGGCGCTGGTGGAGGAATACAAGAAGCTCTACACCATCAAGATAGACGAGACCGGCGAGAAGGTTTACTGGGAGAAGGTGTTCAATGCCGCAAAGGCCGAGATAGCCCTCCGCAGGGTACTCGAGGAGGAGGGGGCGACAGCCTTCACCACCAACTTCGACGACCTGGGCGACACCGATGTGGATGCGTCCGACTTCCGCGGATTCGACCAGATTCCCGGCCTGGCGTCGCAGCGCCTGATGCAGGAGGGCTACGGCTTTGGCGCCGAGGGCGACTGGAAGACCGCCTGCCTCTACCGCACTCTGTGGGTAATGAGCCAGGGGATGCCCAGCGGCTGCTCTTTCCTGGAGGACTACACCCTCAACTTTGCTGGAGACGGCAGCTCCTGCCTGCAGAGCCATATGCTGGAGATCTGCCCGATGATTGCCAGCGACCGTCCCAAGCTGGAGGTTCACTTCCTTGGCATCGGCATCCGCAAGCAGCCCACCGCCCGTCTGGTGTTCACATCCAAGACCGGCCGCGGCATCAAGGCCACCGTGGTGGACCTGGGCAACCGCTTCCGCCTGATTGCGCAGGACGTGGAGTGCATCGAGCCCAAGCCGATGCCCAAGCTGCCCGTAGCCTCCGCCCTCTGGGTTCCCCAGCCCACATTCGAGGTTGGCGCAGGGGCGTGGATTCTGGCCGGCGGCACCCATCACTCCGCATTCAGCTATGACATAAGCGCTGAATACTGGGACGACTTTGCAGAAATCACCGGCATCGAGTTCGTGCACATCGGCAAGCAGACCACCACGGAGGAGTTCAAAAAGGAGCTCCGGATGAACGAGGTTTACTACATGTTGAACAAAGCTCTCAAATAATATGGACGCAAGAAGCACCATACTCTCCGGGAAGGCAATCCTGGGCATCGAGCTGGGCAGCACCCGCATCAAGGCGGTCCTGATAGACGAGGGGCACAACCCCATCGCGCAGGGAAGCCACGCGTGGGAGAACAAGCTGCAGGACGGCCTCTGGACCTATTCTCTGGAGGACATCTGGGACGGCCTGCGCAGCTGCTACGCCAGCCTCAGAGAAGATGTCAAGATACACTACAATGTCGAGATCGAGCGCCTGGCGGCCATCGGCATCAGCGCAATGATGCACGGATATATGGCGTTTGACAGCGCCGAACGGCTGCTGGTGCCCTTCCGCACCTGGCGCAACACCAACACCGGCCCGGCAGCCAAGACGCTCTCGGAGCTCTTCGACTTCAACATGCCGCTGCGCTGGAGCCTCTCGCACCTCTACCAGTGCATTCTGGACGGCGAGCCGCACGTGAAGGATGTCAACTTCTTCACCACTCTCTCGGGCTATATCCATTGGAAGCTCACCGGGCAGAAGGTGCTGGGAATAGGCGACGCCTCGGGAATGATGCCGATAGATGTGGCCTCCGGCGACTTTGACCAGGCCCGCATCGACGCCTTTGACCGCCTCGTCGCCGGCAAGGGTTACCCCTGGAAGCTGCGGGAGATCTTGCCCGCAGTGCTCAAAGCCGGCTCCTACGCCGGAGTGCTGACAGAAGAGGGGGCGCAGCATCTGGACCCCTCCGGCCATCTGATGCCGGGCGTGCCCTTCTGCCCTCCCGAGGGAGACGCGGGCACCGGCATGGCGGCCACCAATGCGGTGAAGCCCCGCACCGGCAACGTGTCGGCCGGCACATCGTCGTTCTCTATGATTGTGCTGGAGAGGGACCTTAAAAAGCCGCACGAGGTAATCGATATTGTAACGACCCCCGACGGCGCACCGGTGGCGATGGTGCACTGCAACAACTGCACAAGCGACATCAACGCCTGGGTGGGTCTCTTCAAGGAGTACCAGCAGCTGCTGGGGATTCCTGTGGATATGGACAACCTGTTCGGCAAGCTGTTCGGCGCCGCCCTTGAAGGGGATGCCGACTGCGGAGGGCTGGTGTCGTTCAACTACTTTGCGGGAGAGCCGGTCACCGGCCTGTCGGAGGGACGACCCCTGTTCGTGCGCAGCGCGTCGGACAAGTTCAACCTGGCCAACTTCATGCGCGCACATCTCTACTCTGCGGTAGGGGTGCTCAAGGTGGGGAACGACATTCTCTTCAAGGAGGAGAAGGTTGCAGTGGACCGCATCACCGGCCACGGCGGCCTGTTCAAGACCCCCGGCGTAGGGCAGAGAATCCTGGCAGCGGCCCTCTCGTCGCCCATATCCGTGATGGAGACGGCCGGAGAAGGGGGCGCGTGGGGCATCGCCCTGCTGGCGTCGTTCCTGGTGAACAATCCCGGGAAGCTGTCGCTGCCCGACTTTTTGGAGAAGGTGGTATTCGGCGGCAATACCGGGGTAGAAATCGCCCCGAGCGCAGAGGACATCGCCGGCTTCAACGCCTGGATAGAGAACTACAACGCGTGTCTCGCCATAGAGCGCGCCGCTGTGGAATGTAAGAAATAACACGGGGAGACGTAATCGTCTCAAAATAACAGCAGGAGGCCCCAATCGCAGGGATGCGACGGGGCCTCCATTTTTTTGAGGGCCTGACAGCTATTCGCTCTTGGCCATCTTGTAGATCTCGACGGTCTGCTCTGCAATGGCGTTGATCTGGGGCACGAGACGTTTGAAGTGCTCCGCCTCGAAGTGCCTGTCAAGTGAAGGCTGGTCTTTCCAAGTCTCCAGCACCACAAAGAAGGTGCTGTCGGTGAGGCTGCGGAAAAGGTCATAGGAGATGTTGCCCTCGTCGTTGCGGGAGCAGGCGGTCATCTCATTAAAAATGGCAATGAGGCTGTCGCAGTTCTCTGCGGGGACCTTTGTGGGGCAGTTCACACGGATCACGCTTTCTCCCTCGGGCTCGGCCTCGGCCTGAACCTTTTGTATGATGGTGTTGGCCAGGGCGCTCGTGAGCTTTTTGCTGGCCTGGGAGTGCTCGGCCACAGTGTGGGCGTCGAGGGCGACCTGGTCTTTCCAGGTCTCGAATATCAGCAGGCTGGAAGAGTCGGTGGTGCTCTCCAGCAGGTCAAAGGCAATGTTGCCCTCGTCCTGACGGGAGGCCTCGGCGTGTGCGAGGGCCACCTCGATGTACTCGGCGCGGTTCTCGGGAGCAACGCTCACAAGGCAATTGAGGCGCAGAGGATTCTGATTCTGTTTGGGTGCGCAGCTTACGGCGCACAGTGCGGCGGCAAGCGCCAATACTGTCTTTTTCATATATTTTTATATTTAAACAACTCTTTTTACGAAAAAGCGGCGCAAAGATATATACTTTGCCAAAAAAAGAAAGGGCCGGACCCAAAAATTTGGATTCCAGCCCTTTACCATTATTGCAAACTGATAATGCCTATCGTATGAAGAGCAGCTCGCGGTACTTGGGCAGAGGCCAGCACTTGTCGTCCACAATCATCTCCAGCTTGTCTATCTGGTAGCGGATGGGGTCGATCTTGGTCTCCACGGTGTCGTGGTAGGCGATGGCCCGCTCGCGGGCATCCTCTATCTTATTGGCTTTCTTGCGGGCGTTGACAAGCTCTTCTACCTGGAGCTCGATGGCGCTGGTGCGCTCCGCGATCTCCTCAATCAGCTTGAGGTTGCGCTCGGAGAGCTTGGCAGCCTTCTCTTTGGGGAAGGTCTCGGCCACGGCCTTGACATTCTCCAGCAGCTGGCTCTGGTAGCGGGTTGCCACGGGGATTATGTGGTTCATCGAGAGGTCGCCCAGCACGCGGGCCTCGATCTGGATCTTCTTGGTGTAGGTCTCCCACTTGACCTCGTTGCGGGCCACAAGCTCCTTCTTGGTCATTACACCCAGACTCTCGAACATCTTGATGCTGGACTCGTCAAGATAGCGGTCGAAGATGACGGGGCAGGAACGCTCCACGTCCAATCCGCGGCGTGTCGCCTCCTCTACCCACTCGTCGCTGTAGCCGTTGCCGTCGAAGCGGATCGGCTTGCAGGTGGCGATATCCTCGCGCAAAACATCTATGATGGCGTGGTAGGTGGCGTTGTGCTCGGTGCCCTGATACTGACCGGCAAGGCTCTTGATACGCTCGTCAACCCTCTTCTTGAAGTCCACGAGGGCCTCGGCCACAGCGCAGTTGAGGGCGATCATGCCGGAGGCGCAGTTGGCCTCGCTGCCCACGGCGCGGAACTCAAAGCGGTTGCCGGTAAACGCGAAGGGCGAGGTGCGGTTGCGGTCTGTGTTGTCTATCATCAGCTCGGGAATCTCGGGGATATCCATCTTGAGACCCTGCTTGCCGGCCATCGAGAGGGCATCGCGGTCGGCGCTTTCGATGTGGTCCAGAAGGTCGGAGAGCTGCTTGCCCAGGAATGAGGAGATGATTGCGGGCGGCGCCTCGTTGGCGCCCAGACGGTGTGCGTTGGAGGCGCTCATTATGGATGCCTTGAGCAGGCCGTTGTGGCGGTACACGCCCATCAGGGTCTCCACCACGAACACCGCGAAGCGCAGGTTCTGCTCGGGAGTCTTGCCCGGCGCGTGCAGTTGCACGCCGTTGTCGGTGCAGAGGCTCCAGTTGTTGTGCTTGCCGCTGCCGTTAATGCCGTCGAAGGGCTTCTCGTGCAGAAGCACGCGGAAGCCGTGCTTGCGGGCGATACGCTTCATAAGGGACATCAGCAGCATGTTGTGATCCACCGCCAGATTGGTCTCCTCAAAGATGGGAGCCAGCTCAAACTGGTTGGGAGCCACCTCGTTGTGGCGGGTTTTGCAGGGGATGCCCAGCTTGAGAGCTTCGATCTCCAGCTCGCGCATGAAGGCTGCGACGCGCTCGGGGATGCTGCCGAAGTAGTGGTCGTCCATCTGCTGGTTCTTGGCCGAGTCGTGGCCCATCAGGGTGCGGCCGGTGAGCAGCAAATCGGGCCTTGCGGCGTAGAGACCTTCGTCTACCAGGAAGTATTCCTGCTCCCAGCCGAGGTTGCTGGAGACCTTCTTGACGGTGGGGTCAAAGTAGTGGCAGACATCGGTTGCGGCCACATTCAGGGCGTGGAGCGTGCGCAGCAGCGGTGCCTTGTAGTCCAGCGCCTCTCCAGAGTAGGAGATGAAGATTGTGGGTATGCAGAGGGTGTCGTCCATTATGAAAATCGGGGATGTGGGGTCCCAGGCGGAGTAGCCGCGCGCCTCAAAGGTAGAGCGGATGCCGCCGGAGGGGAAAGAGGATGCGTCGGGCTCCTGCTGCACGAGCAGCTTGCCGCTGAACTCCTCTACCATACCGCCCTTGCCGTCGTGCTCCACGAATGCATCGTGCTTCTCTGCAGTGCCCTCTGTGAGCGGCTGGAACCAGTGTGTGTAGTGGGTGACGCCATTCTCGATTGCCCACTGCTTGATGCCGGCGGCGACCTGATCGGCCACCTTGCGGTCCAGACGGGCACCGTTTTCGATTACATCTACCATTGCCTCATAGACATCCTTGGGCAGGTATTTGTACATCTTTTCCTGGTTAAAGACCTTGCAGGCAAAATATTCCGAAGGTCTTTCGGAGGGAGTTTTCACCTCTAGGGGCTTTTTCTTAAAAGCCTCTCCCACCAGTTGAAATCTTAATGTTTCCATTGCTCAATTGTGTTGATTATTAACTCTTTTTTGTCCAGTTTTCTATTCTGTGGAGCGCTTCCTCGGTGCGCTCGCGATTGCCGAAGGCGGTGAGGCGCACATAGCCCTCTCCGCTGGGGCCGAAGCCGACTCCGGGTGTGCAGCTGACGTGGGCGCCGCGCAGCATCTCCTCGAAGAACTGCCACGAGGGGCGGCCTCCGGGGGTCTTCATCCAGATGTAGGGGGCGTTCTCTCCGCCGTACACCGTGAATCCCAGACGCCTGAGGGTGTCGGTCATCATCTTGGCGTTGCCCATATAGTAATCGATGGTCTGCTGTATCTGATATTTGCCGTCGGGGGTGTAGATGGCCTCCGCCGCCCGCTGCGATATGTAGCTGGTGCCATTGAACTTGGTGCACTGGCGCCTGTTCCACAGGGGGTTGAGGGCTATGCGCTCGCCGTCTAAAGTGGCGGCCGTGAGGCTCTTGGGCACGATGGTGTATCCGCAGCGGATGCCCGTGAAGCCCGCCGTCTTGGAAAAGGAGTGGAACTCGATGGCGCATTTGCGCGCCCCCTTGATTTCGTAAATCGAGCGGGGGATGTCTGGGTCCTTGATATATGCCTGATAGGCGGCGTCGTAGAATATCAGCTTGTCGTTCTTCACGGCGTAGTTGACCCAGGCGCGCAACTCCTCTTTGGTGAGGACGGCGCCGGTGGGGTTGTTGGGATAGCAGAGGTAGATGACGTCCACGTCGGTCTCCTCCGGCAGCCTCGGCTTGAAGCCGGTCTCCTCGGTGCAGGGGATGTAGACCACATTGGTCCAGCGGCCGTCTTCCAGCACCCCGGCCCGCCCTATCATTATGTTGGAGTCGATGTACACCGGGTAGCTGGGGTCGGTGACTCCGATAGAGTTGTCCCAGCGGATGAGCTCCTGAATATTGCCGGTGTCCGATTTGGCGCCGTCGTTGATAAAGATTTCGTCTATGTCAAGATGGATGCCGCGGGGCAGGAAGTCGTTTTTGAGAATCGCCTCGCGCAGAAAGTCGTAGCCCTGCTCGGGGCCGTAACCGTGGAAGCCCGCCACGGTGCCCATCTCGTCGGTGGCCTTGTGCATCGCCTCTATCACCGCCGGAGCCAGCGGCCTGGTGACGTCGCCCACGCCCAGCGAGATGATGTCATACTCGGGATGCATCATCTTGAGCACGCTGATTTTCTTGGCGACATCTGCAAACAGGTAGTTGTTGGGCAGTTTCAGAAAGTGTTCGTTGACAAGTGCCATGTTATTTTATATTAAATTCTCCTTCAAAAACTATCTCTGCGGGGCCTCCCAAAATCATATGGGAGTCGCTCTCACGCCACTCGAGGAAAAGCGTGCCGCCGTCCATATTCACGGTGCACCGGCGCGGGGAGCGACCCGTCTTGAATGCCGCCGCCGCCACTGCGCAGGCTCCCGTTCCGCACGCCTGCGTGATGCCGCTGCCACGCTCCCAGACCCTCACCGTGAACTCCGCGGGGCCGTCCTGGCGGGCGAACTCTATGTTGCAACGCTGCGGGAATGCGGCGTGGCGCTCCAGCACCGGCCCGCGCTCTTCAACCGAATCGATTGAATCTGCAAAGATAACATAATGCGGGTTTCCCATCGACACAAAATGGCCGAAACCGGGATCTTCCGCCTCGTTAAAGAGGGACGGGTCGCAGAACTTGGGGACAAGCATATCCACATTGACCCCCACGGGCCTGCCCGCCTGCAGCCTCACGGAGAGCTTCTTGACTCCGGAACGGGTGTCGAGCCGCACCGCAGGGTCGGCCGCCAGCCCCTTCTCGTAGAGGTAGCGCCCCACGCACCGCGCCGCATTGCCGCACATCAGCGCCTCGCTGCCGTCGGCATTGAAGATGCGCATATAAAAGTCGGAAAGGCCGCCATGTGATTTACCGAACAGCACCAGACCGTCGCCGCCGATGCCCTTGTGCCGGTCGCTGAGAATTCTGGCCGCCTCGGAGGGGTTTTCTATAGGGTAGCGGTCGGCATCGACATAGATGTAGTCGTTGCCAGCCCCGTGCATTTTGGTAAATCTCACAATGCTCATTTCGAAAGGTATTTATCTGCTTTGAGAGCGGCCTGCCTGCCGCTTGCCATAGCTTTTACAACCAGAGAGGCCCCGGAAGCGGCATCTCCGCACACGAACACGTTGGCGGGGTATTCGGGCTGCACAGGTTTGAGGAAGCCCATCGCCAGCAGCGCCATCTCGGCCTTGATGATTTCGGGCTTGCCTTTCTCCACCATTATGGGGCGCCCTCCCTCGGGGTTGGGCTTCCAGTCTATCTCCTGCACGCGTACGCCGGTCAGATGATTATCCTTGCCAATGAACTCGAGGGTATTGATGTTCCAGCGGCGGGTGCATCCCTCCTCGTGGCTGCTTGTGGTCTTGAGGGTGCGGGGATACCCGGGCCAGGGGTTGGCGGGGTCCACGGGACCCTCCACCGGACGGGGCATTATCTCTATTTGGGTCACGCTGCGGCATCCCTGACGGTGGGCTGTGCCTATGCAGTCGCTGCCCGTGTCGCCGCCGCCGATTACCAGCACATCCTTGCCGTGGGCATTCACCAGTTCGTCTTTGCCGAATTCGGCCCCGGCGAGCACCCGGTTCTGCTGCGAGAGCATCTCCAGCGCAAAGTAAACTCCCTTGAGGTCGCGGCCGGGAATGTTGAGGTCGCGGGCGTCCGGGGTACCGGTGGCCACAATCACGGCGTCGTATTGCGAGGCGAACTTTTCGTCGCACACGATCTCCTGATTGAAGCGGAATTTGATGCCCTCCTGCTCCAGGAGAGACATGCGGCGGTCTATTATGGCCTTGTTCAGCTTAAAGTTGGGAATGCCGTAGCGCAGCAGTCCGCCGCAGGATTCGTTCTTGTCGAACACCGTGACATCATACCCCTTTGCGTTGAGGGCGTCCGCCGCCGCAAGGCCGGAAGGGCCACTTCCTATGACAGCAATCGATTTTCCGTTGCGCTCTATGGTGCGTACGGAGACGTAGCCCTCCCGGAATGCGATTTCGGTGATCGCCGCCTCGTCCTCGCGGTTGGTGGTCGGCTCCGAGAGTATGCGGTTAAGCACGCAGGCTTTCTCGCAGAGAGCCGGACACACGCGCCCGGTGAATTCGGGGAAGGGGTTGGTGGCGTTCAAAAGTTTGTATGCAAGTTCAAAATCGTCTTTATAGAGGGCGTCGTTCCACTCCGGCGGCTTGTTGCCCAGAGGGCAGGCCCAGTGGCAGAAGGGGACCCCGCAGTCCATGCAGCGGGATGCCTGCAGTTTGCGCTCGCGGCTGTTGAGAGTCTGCTCTACCTCGCCGAAGTCGCGTATTCTGTCGTGTATCGGCCTGTATCCGGCCTCCTGACGATGTATTTCAAGAAATGCTTTATTGTTTCCCATGGTGAAGTCTGTTTAATAGTCACGCTGCATGCCGGCAATTTTTACACTGAGCTTCTTTACCTGCTCCTGCTGCAGCACCTGCTTGTATTCGATAGGTATTACCTGGATAAAGTCCTCGACATAGCGGTTCCAGTCGTCGAGCATAGTGCGCGCCAGCCGGCTGCCGGTGTAGAGGTAGTGCAGGCGGATGAGTTCGTGCAGTTCCTTGCGGGAAACGGCGTCCTCCACCAGGTTCATCTCCACCATATCCATATTGCAGAAATAGTCAAAATTGTGGTTGCAGTCCCACACATAGGCCACGCCGCCCGACATACCTGCCGCAAAGTTGCGCCCGGTGGGGCCCAGCACAACCACGCGGCCGCCGGTCATATATTCGCAGCAGTGGTCGCCGGCACCCTCCACAACGGCGGTGGCGCCGGAGTTGCGCACTGCAAAGCGCTCTCCCACGCGGCCGTTCACATAGAGTTCACCGCCCGTGGCGCCATATAATCCCGTGTTGCCCGCTATGATGTTTTCGGCTGCGGAATATGTGGCGCGTGCGGGAGGGAATATCGCTATGCGGCCGCCGCTGAGCCCTTTGGCGTAGTAGTCGTTGGTCTCGCCCTCCAGACGGAAGGTGATGCCGTGGGCCAGGAACGCGCCGAAGGACTGCCCTGCGGAGCCTTTGAACTTGACGTTGACAGTGTCGTCTCCAAGGCCGTCATTGCCGTATCGGGAAGCTATCACGCCCGAGAGCATGGCCCCCACGGCACGGTCTGTGTTTTTGATGCCGTAGTCCAGATTGACCTCTTCCTGAGAGTCGAGAGCGGGCTGCGCGGCCTCTATCATCACCTTGTCCAGCACAGTTTCCTGCATGCCCAGCGGGGTCGCGGGGCAGCGGACATCGCCGGTAAAGTGCAGTACGCCCTCCTCCCGGTGCAGCAGACGGCTGAAGTCCAGCACGCCGGGGGCGGCCTCCAGAAGTTCGGTGTGTCCCACGATGTCGTCCAGAGAGCGGAAGCCCATTTCTGCGAGATATTCGCGCACCTGCTGCGCTATGAATTTGAAGTAGTTTACAAGATATTCGTATTTGCCTATAAAATGCTTGCGCAGCTCGGGGTTCTGGGTTGCGACACCCATCGGGCAGGTGTTGGCGCTGCACTTTCTCATCATCACACAGCCCAGCACTATCAGGGCCGAAGTGCCGAATGCGAATTCGTCGGCGCCCAGCAGGGCCATCAGCACCACATCGCGGCCCGTCTTGATCTGGCCGTCGACCTGCACCCTTACAGAAGAGCGCAGCCCGTTGCGCACCAGAGTCTGCTGCGCCTCGCTCAGGCCAATCTCGGGGGAGATTCCGGCAAAGCGCATACTGCTGGCGGGGGATGCCCCCGTGCCTCCCTCGGCACCGCTTATGACCACGATGTCGGCCTTGGCCTTGGCCACTCCGGCGGCGATTGTGCCCACGCCGCTCTCAGCCACCAGCTTCACGGATACCGCCGCTGCGGGGTTGACGTTCTTGAGGTCGAAAATCAGCTGCGAGAGGTCCTCGATGCTGTAGATGTCGTGGTGGGGCGGCGGCGAGATGAGGCTGATGCCGGGGATGCTGTTCCTGGTCTTGGCGATGATTTCATTCACCTTGAAGCCGGGCAGCTGGCCGCCCTCGCCGGGCTTGGCCCCCTGCGCCACCTTGATCTGTATCTCCTCGGCATTCACCAGATACTCCGCCGTGACGCCAAAGCGGCCGCTGGCCACCTGCTTGGTCTTGGAGCTGAGACTGATGCCGTCGTATGTGCTGTGGAAGCGTTCGCTGTCTTCGCCCCCCTCGCCCGTGTTGCTGCGGGTGCCCAGGGCATTCATCGCCAGACAGATGGCCTCGTGGGCCTCTTTGCTGAGGGCTCCGAACGACATTGCGCCCGACACGAAGTGCTTCACAATCTTCTCCTCAGGCTCCACCTCATCTATATCTATGGGGTTCTTTTTCCAGGAGAGGAAGTCTCGGATGAATATGGGCTGCGCGGTGTTGTCGGCCAGGGCGGCAAACTCCTTGAACTTGGAGTAGCTGCCGGTGCGGGTGGCCAGCTGCAGAGTGGCGATGGCGTCCGGATTCCAGGCGTGGCGGATACCGTCGCGCCTCCAGTGGAACTGTCCGGCGTCGGGGAGGAAATCCACGGAATCCTTTGCCGGATAGTAGGCCGCATTGTGGCGCGCAAGGGCGTCCGCGGCTATCTTCTCCAGAGAGATGCCGCCGATAGTGCTCTGCTCTGTGCCGAAGTATTTGCGCAGCAGGTCATCTCCAAGCCCGATGCTCTCGAAAATCTTGGCGCCGCGATAGCTGCGGATGGTGGAGATGCCCATCTTGGCCATTATCTTGAAGAGGCCCTTCTTGACCGCCTCGATGTAATTGTGCTCCGCGGTGTTGTAGTCCTCCTGAATCTTGTGACGCTTTACCAGATCGTCAAGGATGGCGAATGTCATATAGGGGCACAGGGCCGACGCGCCGTAGCCAAGCAGCAGCGCCGCGTGCATCGTCTCCCTTATCTCGCCGCTCTCCACAATCAAGGCCGTCTGGACCCTCTTGCCGGCATCTATCAGATAGTGGTGCACGGCAGACACCGCCAGCAGGCTGGGAATCGCCACGTGGTAGCGGTCGGCGGCGCGGTCGGTGAGGATTATGTAGTTGTAGCCCTCCTCCACTGCGGAGAGAGCCTTGCGGCAGAGGTCGGAGAGCGCCTCGCGCAGCGAATCGCCCCCGCGGCCGTCAAACACCATGGGGAGCTTGATGGTATTGAAACCCTTGTAGCGGATATTGCAGAGAATGTCCAGCTGGGTGTTGTTCAGTATCGGATGGGGCAGGCGCACCATCTTGCAGTTGTTCTCGTCTGCCTTGAGAATGCCGCTGCCCACGCGGCCGATGTATTCTGTGAGCGACATCACCAGGTTCTCCCTGATGGAGTCGATGGCGGGGTTGGTAACTTGCGCGAACTGCTGGCGGAAGTAGTTGAACAGCAGCTGCGGACGGTCGCTGAGCACCGCCAGAGGGGTGTCATTGCCCATCGAGGCGGTGGGCTCCTGACCCTTCTCCGCCATGGGGGCGATTGTGGCGCTGATGTCCTCGCTGCTGAAGCCGAACAGCCGCTCGCGCAGCAGCAGATCATCTACCGTATTGGCCACGTGGCGGCCGCTCTTGAGATTCTCGAGCTGTATGCGGTTGGTGCTGAGCCACTGGCGGTAGGGGTGCTCGCCGGCCAGCGATGCCTTGATTTCGCCGTCGTAGTAGATTTTGCCCTCCTGGGTGTCCACAAGCAGGATTTTGCCGGGCTGCAGACGTCCTTTCTCCACAACCTCCGCCGGCTTGATGTCCAGCACACCGGCCTCGCTGGCCACCATAAGGGTGCCGTTGCGGGTAATGGTGTACCTGGCGGGGCGCAGACCGTTGCGGTCCAGCGTGCCGCCGGCATACCGGCCGTCGGAAAAGAGCAGCGCCGCAGGGCCGTCCCAGGGCTCCATAAGTATGGAGTAATATTCATAGAATGCCTTGAGGTCTTCGCTGATGGGGTTTTTGTCGTTGAAGCTCTCCGGTATCAGCAGGCTCAGCGCGTGTGGCAGCGAGAGGCCCGACATCACAAAGAATTCCAGCACATTGTCCAGGCTGGCGGAATCGCTGCGCCCGGGCTCTATGATGGGAGATATCGCCTTTATGTCGCCCAGCGCCTCGCTGGAGAGGACGCTCTCGCGGGCCTTCATCCAGGCGCGGTTGCCTCTGATGGTGTTGATTTCTCCGTTGTGCGAGAGGAGCCGGAAAGGCTGCGCCAGCGCCCACGCGGGGAAGGTGTTGGTGCTGAAGCGGGAGTGGACCACTGCCAGCGCACTGGTAAAATAGGGGTCGGAGAGGTCGGGGAAGTATTCTCTCAGCTGCATGGACGAGAGCATTCCCTTGTAAACTATATCCTTGTTGCTCAGAGAGCAGATGTAGAAATCCTTGTGGCTGATGCGGCGCTCTATCTTCTTGCGGATGAGGTAGAGGGTGCGGGGGAGGGTCTCAACCTCCGATTCGCCGCAGCCGGTGATGAATATCTGTTTGATGGCGGGCTCGGTGGCGCCGGAGCGCTCTCCCAGCACCGATGAATTCACCGGCACGTCGCGCAGGTGGCTCAGCTTGAGCCCGGCGAGCTCCGTCTCCTCCTTCATTATCGCGATCATCTCGCTCTGGAGCGCCCCGTCCTTGGGCAGGAACACCAGGCCGGTGCCGTAATGCCCCTTTTCGGGAACGGGCACGCCCTGCAATAATATAAATTCGTGGGGAATCTGCACCAGAATGCCCGCGCCGTCGCCGTCACGGCCGACTTCGGCGCCGCGGTGGCGCATATTCTCCAGGACGCTGAGGGCGTCCAGCACCAATTCATGGCTCTTCCCGCCGCGGATATTCACGATCATGCCCACGCCGCAGGCATCGTGTTCGTATTCGCTCCGGTAAAGCCCATTTTGTTCGTTTGCTGTCATGTTTTGGCTTTTTGTTTCGGCGGCAAAATTAAATTGCAATGCCTTAACTGCAATGATTTCAAGCCGTTTCGGGTGCAGGTTTTATCCTGAAAATTACACTTTATTACAAATTCGCAGAAAAAAATTAAAAATTTTAGGATTGCTGCACAAATCAGAGGCTCTATACTTACAATTTGAAAGCAGTACCCTTTTTTCCAGATGCAACCGCCCCCGAAAACATTGCCGGACGGAGCAAAAATCGTAGTATTGCGGCGAATTTGTAATATGGACACTAAGTATATTTTCATTACCGGCGGAGTCGCCTCCTCACTCGGAAAGGGCATCATCTCCGCATCGCTGGGCAAGCTGCTGCTGGCCAGAGGCTACAAGATCACCATCCAGAAGTTTGACCCCTACATCAACATCGACCCGGGCACCCTCAACCCCTACGAGCACGGAGAGTGCTATGTGACCGACGACGGCATGGAGACCGATCTGGACCTGGGGCACTACGAGCGGTTCACCGGCATCCGCACCACCCGCGACAACAGCGTCACCACCGGCCGCATCTATCTGAGCGTGATAGAGCGCGAGCGGCGGGGCGATTATCTGGGACACACCATCCAGGTGGTGCCCCACATCACCAACGAAATCAAGCGCCGCATTCTGCTCAACGCCACCAAGGAGGATCTCGACTTTGTCATCACAGAGATAGGCGGCACCATCGGCGACATCGAGAGCCAGCCCTTCATGGAGGCCATCCGCCAGCTGCGCTGGGAGCTTGGCCCCAGCCGCGCCCTGAACATACACCTTACATACATCCCCTATCTGGCCGCGGCCGGCGAGCTCAAGACAAAGCCGACCCAGACCAGCGTGAAGCAGCTTCAGGGCCTCGGCATACAGCCCGACGTGCTGATTCTGCGCACAGAGCACAACCTCGGCAGCGATCTGCGGGAAAAGGTGGCCCACTTCTGCAACGTGAGCCTGGACGCCGTGATCCAGAGCCAGGATCTCCCCTCCATATATGAGGTGCCCATCAACATGCAGCGGCAGGGCCTCGACTCCGTCATCCTGAAGAAGATGGGGCTGGAAGTGGGCCCCACCCCCGAACTCGGCCCCTGGAGGGCTTTTCTGGAGCGCCGCGCACAGGCCTCCGAAGTGATAAAAATCGGCCTCGTGGGCAAATATGACCTGCAGGATGCCTACAAGAGCATCTTGGAGAGCCTGGCCCACGCCGGCACCTACAACAACCGCAAGGTCAAGGCGGTGTTCATCAACAGCGAACATATAACCGAAGCGAATGTGGCGGAGAAGCTCGCCTCCATAGCGGGCATAGTTATCTGCCCCGGATTCGGCAGCCGCGGCACCGACGGCAAAATCATTGCGGCCGAATATGCCCGCACCCACAACCTGCCCGCCTTCGGCATCTGCCTGGGAATGCAGATGATGGTGATAGAGTTCGCCCGCAATGTGCTGTATCTCAAAGATGCCAACAGCAGCGAGATGGACCCCAAGACCCCCGATAATGTCATAGATATGATGGAAGAGCAGAAGAGCGTGACCCAGATGGGCGGCACGATGCGTCTGGGAGGCTACGAGTGCGCCCTTGCCGCCGGCAGCCGCGCCGCCGAAGCCTACGGCACCGAAGGCCCCATCCGCGAGCGTCACCGCCACCGCTACGAGTTCAACGATGCCTACCGCGAGCGCTTTGAGCAGGCGGGGATGAAGTGCACCGGGGCAAACCCGGCCACCGGATTGGTGGAGATTGTGGAGATTCCCGACCACCGCTGGTACATCGGCACCCAATTCCACCCCGAATACAGCTCCACGGTGCTCCAACCCCACCCGTTGTTTATGAGTTTTGTCAAAGCCTGCATAAATGGAGCCGATTAAGCACGAATGCGGCGTGGCGATGATACGCCTGCTCAAGCCGCTGGAATATTACGAGAAGAAATACGGCTCCCGCCGCTACGCCGTGGGCAAGTTGTATCTGCTTATGGAAAAGCAGCACAACCGCGGCCAGGAGGGAGCGGGCATCGCCTGTGTGAATATGGACGTGGCCGACGGCAGCGAGTATATGTTCCGCGAGCGCGCTATGGGAGCGGGTGCCATCACCGAGATTTTCAACCGCATCGGGGAGAATTTCGAGGGGCAGCTCTATATGGGCCACCTTCGCTACTCCACCACGGGCAAGAGCGGGCTGCAGTATGTCCACCCTTTCCTGCGCCGCAACAACTGGAGGGCCAAGAACCTCTGCATCTGCGGCAACTTCAACATGACCAACATAAGCGAGGTGTTCGGATATCTCACGGGCCAGGGGCAGTCGCCCCGCCTGCTCTCCGATTCCTACATAACCCTGGAGCTGATGGGGCACAGGCTCGACCGCGAGGTGGAGAGGCTCTACACAGAGGCCATCGGGCGAGGCCTCTCGGGGCGCGACATCACCCGCTATATTGAAGATAACGTCTCGATGGCCAACGTGCTGCGCAGCACGATGGGACACTACGACGGCGGATATGTGATGTGCGGCCTCACCGGCAGCGGCGAGATGTTTGCCGTGCGCGACCCGCAAGGCATCCGCCCGGCATACTACTACCGCGACGACGAGATTGTGGTGCTCACCAGCGAGCGGCCTGTGATCCAGACCACTTTTGACATTGACGCAAAAGATATTGCAGAGCTCAAGGCGGGCGAGGCGCTGATAGTGAACAAGCGGGGGGATGTCTCCCTGGAGCAGATTCTGCCCGCACAGAAGTCTGCCGCCTGCAGTTTCGAGCGGATCTACTTCAGCCGCGGCTCCGACCGCGACATCTATCGCGAGCGCAAGCGCCTGGGGCACCAGCTGTCAGGCAGCGTGCTGCGCGCGGTGGGGGACGACACCGCAAACACCGTGTTCTCCTACATCCCCAACACCGCAGAAGTGGCTTTCTACGGCCTTGTGGAGGGCATCCGCGACCTGGGGCACAATGTCCGCGCAGAGAAAGTCGTGTGGAAGGACATCAAGTTGCGCACCTTCATCACCGAGAGTTCCGAGCGCAACGACCTGGCCGCCCACGTGTATGACGTCACCTACGGCTCCATCGAGCCCGGGCGGGACAACCTGGTGATCATCGACGACAGCATAGTGCGGGGCACCACCCTCAAGGAGAGCATCTTCAAGATACTCGGGCGGCTGCGCCCCAAAAAGATAGTGATGGTGTCCAGCTCGCCGCAGATCCGCTACCCCGACTATTACGGCATAGACATGCCCCGCCTGGAGGAGCTGTGCGCCTTCAGGGCCGCGATGGAGCTCATCCGCGAGCGGGGGCTTCAATCTCTGGTGCAGGATGTGCTCGCGGCCTGCCTGCAGCGCGAGGGGGAGCAGAACCACGTGCGGCGCATCTACGAGCAGTTCAGCGTGGAAGAGATAAACCGCAGGATTGCCGAGATGCTGCGCCCCGAGGGAATGCAGATTCCCATCGAACTTGTATTTCAAAGCATAGAAGGGCTCCACGCCGCCTGCCCGGACCATCCGGGAGACTGGTATTTCACCGGGCAATACCCCACCCCGGGCGGAGTGCGGCTGGTGAACAGAGCCTTCGTCAACTACATAAAAGAACATCAAGATGTGTGGAATTGCAGGGATTTTCAACATTAAGGACCAGAGCGCGCAATGGCGCGCCAAGGCACTCAAAATGAGTCAGAAGCTGCGCCATCGCGGCCCCGACTGGAGCGGGATATGGTGCGGCGGCAACGCTATCCTGGCGCACGAGCGCCTCTCGATTGTGGACCCCGAGAGCGGCGGGCAGCCCCTCTACAGCTGCGACCGCAGGCAGATATTGGCGGTGAACGGAGAAATCTACAACCACCGCGAAATCCGCTCCCGCTACAGCGGCCGCTACGATTTTGCCACCGGCAGCGACTGCGAGGTGATTCTGGCCTTGTACCGCGACAAGGGCATCAACTTTCTGGAAGATTTGAGCGGCATATTCGCCTTTGCCCTCTACGACGAGGAAAAAGACGAATTCCTGATTGCCCGCGACCCGATAGGGGTTATCCCACTCTATATCGGCTATGACGACGACGGCACGGTGTACATCGCCTCCGAGCTCAAGGCGCTGGAGGGTTTGTGCGGCCGCTACGAGCCTTTCCTCCCCGGCCACTATTACTGGAGCCGGGAGCCCGGGATGAAGCGCTATTACAAGCGCGACTGGTTTTGCTACGACGCGGTGAAGGATGCCCCCGAGGGGGCCGGCAAGCTGCGCGGCGCCCTTGAGAGCGCGGTGCGCAGGCAACTGATGAGCGACGTCCCCTACGGCGTGCTGCTCTCCGGCGGCCTCGACTCCTCCATAATCTCCGCCGTGGCGGTGAAATATTCCGAGCGGCGCATAGAGGACGACCTCAACTCCAAGGCATTCTGGCCCCGCCTGCACTCGTTTGCGGTAGGGCTCAAGGGGGCGCCCGACTTGGCGATGGCCCGCAAGGTGGCCGACTACATCGGCACGGTGCACCACGAAATCAACTACACGATACAGGAGGGGCTGGACGCCCTGCGGGACGTAATATACTTTACCGAGACCTACGACGTGACCACGGTGCGCGCCTCCACCCCGATGTATCTGCTTGCCAGGGTCATTAAGTCGATGGGTATCAAGATGGTGCTCTCGGGCGAGGGGGCCGACGAAATTTTTGGCGGCTACCTCTACTTCCACAAGGCCCCCGATGCCAGGGCGTTCCACGAGGAGACGGTGCGCAAGCTCTCCAAGCTCTATCAGTACGACTGCCTGAGGGCCAACAAGAGCCTCTCGGCCTGGGGCGTGGAGGGGCGCGTCCCCTTCCTGGACAAGGAGTTCCTGGATGTGGCGATGCGGATGAACCCCGCAGAAAAGATGTGCAGCGAGAGCAAGATGGAGAAATATGCGCTGCGACAGGCCTTCTGCGACCTGCTTCCCTCCGAAGTGGCGTGGCGGCAGAAAGAGCAGTTCAGCGACGGGGTGGGCTATTCGTGGATCGACACCCTCAAGAGAATCACCTCCGAGGCGGTGTCAGACGCCGAGATGGCATCCGCCGCAGAGCGCTTCCCCATCAATCCCCCCAAGAACAAGGAGGAATACTACTACCGCAGCATATTTGCAGAGCATTTCCCCAGCGACAGCGCCGCGCGCAGCGTTCCCAGCGAAGCCAGCGTGGCCTGCAGCACGGCAATCGCGCTGGAGTGGGACGCCTCTATGCGGGGCAAGAACGACCCCAGCGGCCGCGCGGTGGCCGGGGTGCACAACGCCGCGCTGTAGGCCCTACTCCGCCGCCCGCGCAAAGCGGTGGGTGCCGCTCCCCACGGTGACGGCTCTGCCGCCGCCAAGTTCAACTTCCGCCACCATATTGGCGGGGATGCATACCTCTATAGAATCCTTGTCCACAGCGACCTTGACCGCCCCGCGGATTGTCGGCACGGTGGCTTTCGCCCACTGCAGCCGCCCGATTTGCGGGGCGATCCGCACCCTGGCGAATCCCGGTTCCAGAGGGGTGACCCCCATCAGGCCAAAGGGAATCGCATTGCCGGGGGCCGCCCCCGCGATGTGGTTCCAGTCCTGATTGGGCTTGAAGCTGTCGTCCCAAGCCTCCAGGGTGATGGTGGAGCCCAGGCGGATGCCGTTGTACCAGCTGCGCAGGCCGGTGTCGGCCATAAGAGCCAGCGCCTCATTTCCCCGGCCGGCGGCATAAAGCGACTGCAGCAGGTTGTGGGCGCCGAATATGCTGCAGCGCAGGCCGCGCGACACCACAAAATCGGCCACCGCATCTATGTTTTCCGGCGGCACCAGGCCGCATACCAGCGGGGTCATATTGGAGTGCAGGGCACTGTGGCCGCTGCCGGGGCCGTCGCGGAAAATCTCCCTCTCCGCATCGAAGAAGGTCTGCATATAGGCCCGGCGGGTCTCCTCGGCCTGGGCGGCAAACCGGCGGCTCTCGCCTTCATTGCCGATAACGGCCGCAATGTCCTTCAGGCGCACGAGCGTGCGGTAGTAGAGAGCGTTGACCACCGCGTTGAAGTCGGTGTATTCGAATTTGTCATCTTCCCCGCCCTCGCCCTGGGCAAGGCCCAGAATGCTGCTGTGGGGCCAGTCCACGATGTCTTTCAACTGCTCGGTGCGGTTTATCGACGCGAGAAATTCCGGGCTCTGCCCGCGGGCGGTGGTTATGAGGCCGCCGCTGCGCAAATCATTCATCGCGCGGGCCTTGAGTATCTCGTAGTTCTGCTCCAGGGCGCGGGCGTCGCCAGTCCACATATAGTCGTTCCAGGCGATCTCCACCGCATAGAGGATCCACTCTGTGGGCCAGGTGGGCTTGTCCAGCAGCCACTCCAGAGTGCGGCGGGAGAGAGAATACTCCGCGTCGCTGCCGTAGTGGCACAGCTGCGAAATCAGCGCATCGTATTCGTAGGGGATGCGCTCGCGGTTGCCGTCCACCCAGATTCCGGCAAACGAGCAGGCCTTGACGCTATAGCGGCAGAAGTCCCACACTGCATTGAGGGTGTCGCTGCTGCACTCAAAAAAGGCGGCTTCATCATTAAAGGGGTAGCTGTAGGCGATGCGCTCCACCTTCACGGGAGTCACATCCCCCTCGATGCTGCAATAGCGGAAAGGGGCCACCACCCCGACATAATCGGGCAGCGGCACCGCCGCGGGTCCGGTGTTGCGCGCATTGCGACTGGGCTCCACCGTATAGGTGCGGCGCCCCGCCTCCACCGGCAGCAGAATTTCATCGTAAACCACGGAGCTGATGCGCGGGGGCTGCTCTATGCGCCCCTCCCTGAGCCGCTCGCCTATTATCACCTTGACGGTGTCGGCCCCGGGGCTCTCCAGCGTCAGCCGCAGCTTGCCAAAGGCGTCTTTTGCAAAATCGTACACGCCGCACTGCGCCTCGCCGCACTGCTGCAGCTCCGCCACCAGCGGATATGCGGGCGTGGCGTATTCAGAGAGTGTGCTATCCGTTTTGAAACGTTTATAATCGGATAGACGGGTTTTCAAATCCTTGCCGGAGGCCGACTTAAGGCGCAACTGCACCGCCCAGGAATAATCTTTCCCCGGCTCAAGGGCAGGACCGCCGTAGCGGACCGATGCGCTGCTGCAGTCATCCACCCATCCGCTGTCCCAGAGGGTGCCGCCGTCTCCCTTGAGCACTATGCGATAGCCGCCCTGCAAGGTGCTGTCGCCTGCAGAGGGAACCTCCCAGCAGAAAGAGGGTCTGCCGGAGCGCACCAGGGCGCGCCGCCCCAGGCCGTAATCCACATCGGTGTGCACCAGAAGGTCGGTTCTGAGCATCGTGGGACACACTCCGCACGATGCGGCCAACATCATCATTCCCGTCGCAAGGGCAGCTGCAAAAATCTTTTTCATTTGGCAAATTTAGGAGTTGTTTTGAAAAAAATCAGTACCTTCTCGCCCAAATTCAGAAGCAATGGAAAAGTATGATCTGGGCATCGCCTTCAGCGGAGGCGGCGCAAAAGGGGCGGCCCACTGCGGCGCGCTCCAGGCTCTCGACGAATTCGGCATCAAGGCAGATGCGGTGGCCGGCACCAGCGCCGGCAGCATAGCGGCGACCCTCTACGCGGCTGGCGTCCGCCCCGTGGACATGGCCAACATGTTCGCCACCCTGGACTTCCGAGACCTGCTGGGGACCCAGAAGCCCAAGGGAGGCCTTTTCGACTCCAAGCCGCTCGTGGCCCATCTGGCCAAAATTGTTCCCTTCAAGAATCTGGAAGAACTGCCGATTCCCGCCACCGTAGTGGCCACCAGCATAGAGCAGGGGTGCGCCCGCTTCTTCACCGAGGGGGAAATCGCCCCGCGCGTGGCGGCATCCTGCTCCATCCCCATCATTTTCGAGCCGCTGAAAATCGGCTCGGAGCATTACGTGGACGGCGGCGCCCTGATGAACCTGCCGGTGAGCGCCCTGCGGGGCAGCTGCCGCAAGGTTATCGCCCTCAACCTGCACCACGCCGAGACCGTCCCCTACAAGGCGCGGCTGAGCGCCATCGCCATGCGCAGTTTCAACCTGATGTTCCTCTCCAACGCGATGTCGGAGGCAAAGCGCGCCGATCTGCTGATAAACATCGACACCTCCGCCTTCAGCGCCTATGACTTGAGCAAGGTTGAGACCCTGTTCCACATCGGCTACGACACCACCGTAGAGACTCTGGAGAGGGAGGGATACACCCGCGTCCGCCCGGCAGACAAGCTGGAATTCGCACACAAGGCGCCCAAAAAGGCCAAAATGGACGATTTTAAAGTGCGCGCCGCCGAGTTGCGCAAAAAATCGGAAGAGCTGGAACTCTCTGCAAAAGAGTTGCTCGCGCGCCACAATCCGCGCAAGAAGCGCCTCCAGTAAGCATTTTTTAAAGAAACCGCTTGCGTTTTGCGGGAAATAATGTTAATTTGTAACATTAATTCTCCGTGTATGCGCAAGC
>CAVHPI010000009.1:0-56735 GCA_963637965.1 bacterium | reverse complement strand
CTACGGAACTACAAGAGTTTAGAGTTTAGAGGCGCGGAAGGCGCCGACAGCAAGTCCCTTCCCTGGGGAAGGGATTTAGGGTTGGGGTCATCAATAATAAAATGTGCGGTGGGCTGCCGGGGCTTTGAGAGTTTAGGGTGTAGAGGTTAGGGTTAGAGTTAGGGTTTAGGGTGTTGATAAAATGTATACAATTATGGAATAAATGGTTACAAATGGTACCTCATTCGGGGATACCTTTGCCGATTAGAATGGCACATTTGTACCCTTTCTCTTAACATCCCCACATAATACTATGGACAACAATCTCCAACCAATCTACGATGCCCGCACTCTCGGCACCGGCAGAATGCTGACATTGGGACTGCAGCACCTTTTCGCAATGTTCGGAGCCACGGTGCTCGTGCCCATCATCACAGGACTATCAATGTCCGCCACCCTGCTCTTTGCAGGCCTCGGCACACTGATTTTCCACGTTTGTTCAAAATTCAAAGTGCCCGCCTTTCTGGGCTCCTCGTTTGCCTTTCTGGGAGGATACGCCAGCGTCGTGCAACTCGGAATGGCCGAAGGTCTCACCCAAGCTCAAGCTCTGCCATACGCCTGCATCGGCGTCTTCTGCGCAGGGCTTGTTTATTTTATACTGGCAGGCCTCTTTGCCTGGTTCGGCGCGGCCAAGGTCATGAAATACTTCCCGCCGATCGTGACAGGTCCCATCATCATAGCCATCGGCCTTACCCTCTCGGGCAGCGCCATAGCCAACTGCACCGACAATTGGTGGATTGCCATTCTGGCCATCGCCATAATTATCGTCTGCAACATCTGGGGCAAGGGAATGATCAAGATCATCCCCATCCTGATGGGTGTGCTGGGCTCCTATCTGGTGGCTCTGTGCTGCGGCCTCTGCGATTTTACCGCAGTGCGCGAGGCGACGTGGATCGGCCTTCCCGTGAAGTGGGAGAACACAGCATTCTCCGTGTTCCAGAACCCCAACTGGGGCCTTGTCGTGGCTGCGATCATCGCCATAATACCCATCTCGCTGGCCACAATGATGGAGCACATCGGTGACATCTGCGCCATAAGTTCCACCACTGGCAGCAACTATCTCAAGGATCCGGGCCTGCACCGCACTCTGATGGGCGACGGACTCGCCACCTCCATAGCGGCCCTCTTCGGAGCCCCCGCCAACACCACATACGGGGAGAATACCGGCGTGCTCAACCTCACCCGCGTGTATGACCCCAAAGTGGTCAGAATCGCCGCAGTGTTTGCCATAATCCTCTCCTTCTGTCCCAAGTTCTCCGCCATAATTTCCTCTATGCCCAAGGCCACCATCGGCGGCGTGTCGCTGGTGCTCTACGGTATGATTTCCGCCGTGGGCGTGCGCAATGTTGTGGAGAACCAGGTCAACTTCAAGGCTTCGCGCAACGTGATTATCGCGGCGCTGATACTGGTGCTGGCCATCGGCATCAAATATGGCGCGAACGACTCCCTCTCGCTCGGCTTCACCAGCCTCAGCGGCCTTGCCGTTGCAGCCATTGTGGGCGTTGTGCTCAATGCCGTTCTGCCCGGCAAGGATTATGAGTTCGGCCGCAACGAGGCCGGCGACCAGTCTGTGAATTTTGAAGTAAACCGCGTGGAAAAAGATGAATAAGAAACTGCTTGCTGACAACCTGCGCCGAGTACCCGACTATCCCAAGAGGGGGGTGATGTTTTTTGACGTGACCACCCTCTTCAAAGAGCCCGAATGCTTCAGGGAGGTCGTGGACGGAATGTACGAGCTCTACAAGGACAAGGGTATCACCAAAGTTGCGGGCATCGAGTCTCGCGGCTTCATAGCCGGCGCGGCGCTGGCCGCACGGCTCGGAGCCGGATTCGTGGCGATGCGCAAGCCGGGCAAGCTCCCTGCCGAGACCATCAGCGAGTCATACTTCAAGGAATACGGTTCCGACACGCTGGAAGTGCACACCGGAAGCATCACCCCCGAGGATGTGGTGCTGGTGCACGACGACATTCTGGCCACGGGCGGCACCGCCGCAGCCGCAGTGCGCCTTGCCAAGAGATTCCACCCCAAAAACGTCTACCTCAACTTCATAATCGACATCACCGACGTCCCCCGTGCCGAGCCCGTGCCCGAAAACAATGTGCTGGAGGTAACCTCCCTGCTTCGCCTGCGCGAGGGCGACGACAGCTTCATCGAGTAACCAACCAAAAAATACCTATGTCAAAGAAAATCTTTCTCACAGCAGCCGCTCTGATTTCGCTCTCTGCAGCTGCTTCTGCGCAGACCAATTTCCAGACCTTCTACGATTTTGGGCGCAAACACGTGACCACCACCCTCGAAGGCTTCCACGCCGACAAATGGGGCAACACATTCTTCTTTATTGACTACGACTACAACAACCGCGACGCAAACAACACGGTAGTCTCTCCCAGCGGCAGCTACTTTGAGATTGCCCGCTGCCTCAATTTCTGGCAGGAGAGCCAGTTTGCCCCCCTCTCGCTGCACCTTGAATATAACGGCGGCCTGGGCACCGGAGACAACATGCTCTACTGCTACCCCGTGAACAGCGCCTTTCTTGCAGGTGTGGATTACTTTATCCACTCCGGCGACTTCAAGAACACCCTCAACCTCAAACTGCTATTCAAGCAGTTCGTGGGCCTGCACAGCGACGTTCCCATGCAGTTCACGGCCGTATGGGGCTGCCAGGATCTCTTCACCCTCCCCGGCCTGCGCTTCTCCGGCTTCCTGGATGTGTGGTGCGAGGGCAATAAAACCGTGGTCCTCTCCGAGCCCCAGATCTGGTATCAGGTGTTCGACCACTTCAACATCGGCGGCGAGGTGGAGTTCAGCTACAATTTTGCCGGTATGGATGGCTTCCAGGTGATGCCCTGCCTCGGCACAAAATGGGTTTTCTAATTTAAATGCAGACCACTATGCAGAAATCAAGATTTCTGAACAAAGCGTTCGGATTCGACCCGGCCAGGCATAATGTCCGGACCGAGATAATGGCGGGCATCACCACCTTCCTGACAATGGCCTACATTCTGGCCGTGAACCCCGACATCTTCGGCAATCTGCCCGGCATGCCCAAGGGAAGCGTGTTCACCGCAACCGCCCTGGCAGCGATAATCGGAACCCTGATAATGTCCCTCTACGCAAAGAAACCCTTCGGCCTCGCCCCCGGCATGGGCCTCAACGCTTTCTTTGTGTTCACCGTGTGCCTCGGTATGGGCTACAGCTGGCAATTTGCCCTCACGGCTGTGCTGATTGAGGGTATCATCTTCATAATATTGTCCCTCACCGGTCTGCGCAGCTGGCTGCTCAAGGCCATTCCCGGCACCCTCAACAAAGCTATAGGCGCCGGCATCGGCCTGTTCATCGCCTTCATCGGCCTGCAAAATGCCGGAATCGTGGTTTCCAACCCCTCCACTCTCGTCACTCTGGGAGATGTCACACACGGCAAGGCTCTGCTGGGCATTCTGGGTCTGGTGATAACTTCCGGCCTGGTGATGGCAAAAGTAAAGGGTGGAATGCTCATCGGCATTCTGGCCACAACCGTGTTGGGGCTCTTTATCAAGGATCCCGCAACCGGTGCGGCCATCACAACCCTTACTCACAACGAAGCGGGCAAGGTAATGTTGCTGGACCTTCCCCAGAGCGTCCGCCCCATCTTCTGCCAGTTCGAGTGGAATCACGTGCTCTCCTGGGATATGCTGGCGGTGGTGTTCACATTCCTCTTCATCGATATGTTCGACACGATGGGCACCATCATCGGCGTCAGCCAGGGCACAGAGCTGGCCGGCAAAGAGAATAAAAACGATATCGAAGGTCTGGACAAAATGTTCCTCGCAGACGCCGTAGCCACCGTGGCCGGCTCCTGCCTGGGCACCAGCACCACCACGACCTATGTAGAGAGCGCCTCCGGCGTGGGCGCGGGCGGCCGCACCGGCCTGACCTCGTTTACAGTGGCGGTATGTTTTGCAATAGCCCTCTTCTTTGCCCCGATATTTCTGTCGATTCCCGGCGCTGCCACAGCTCCCGCCCTCATCATTGTGGGCGTGATGATGATGCACAACATCAAGGCAATCCACTGGGAGGACTACAGCAAGGCCATCCCCGCCTTCATCACCATTCTGATGATGCCTCTGGCATACTCCATCTCAGACGGTATCCTGATGGGCGTGATTGCCTATGTCGTTTCCCACGCCATCAGCGGCAAGTTCAAGGATATCTCCCCGACCATGTGGGTGCTTGCAGTGCTCTTTGTGTTGCGGTACATCTTTATATAGCCGCGCAGCCTGCATAAACAAGGCGGCCTTCGCAGTTGCGAAAGCCGCCTTATGTTTTTTAGGAATTCTCTATTTGAACCACTTGGTGACGCGGTCGCGGGCATAGAGGAAGTAGACTGCCAGGCCTATCCAGCTTGTAGCCAGCACCAGCAAGGAGCATATAATCTTGCCGACCAGCGAAATGGGTTTCTTGAGAATGTCCAGCACCGCGATAACTGAGAGCACGATGCCGATAATGTAAACTATAGATGCCATATCAGATGTGTTTTAACAATGTAAATGTAGCAATAATCTCCGATTTCTTTGTAAGTTTGTATAGATTGGCAACAAGTTAAATCGAATGATATGAAAAAATCACTGATTTGCACGCTGGCGCTGCTTGCGGCGTTCACAGCCTCCGCGCAGGGCGAGAAGGAAGTCAAGAAGGGCTGGAGCATGGGACTGCTTCCCTGCGCCACCTACTCCACCGACAACGGATTCCAATATGGCGCCTTCGGCGACTTCTATTACTATGGCGACGGACAGACCTACCCCGACCCGCTGCACAAGATAAGCTGGGAGGCGAGTCACTTTACCAAGGGGCGCACCCGCCTCTATCTTGCATACGACTCAAAATATCTCATCCCCGACATGAGGGTCAACGCGTCGGTGACCTATATGGACGACCCGATGTACAACTTCTGGGGCTTCAACGGTCCTGCTGCGGTCTACAACAGTGACATCAGCAGCAACAAGACCGACTATCTGCCCTCATCCGTCAACTATTACGGGATGAGCCGCAAGATGTTCCGCGCGCTGGCCAACGTGCAGGGGCGCATCACCGACAACCTCAACTGGGCGGCAGGCGTCAACCTGTGGAAGTGGGAGATGGGCGATATGCGGGAGAGCGCCAAGAACGAGAACCCCTACTCCACCGATTTGACCCTCTACCGCCGGTATCAGACCATTGGCGCCATCAAGAGCGACGAGGCCAGCGGCGGCCTCTCGGTTGAGCTGAACGCCGGCGCGGTGTATGACACCCGCGACATCGAGGCGGCCCCCAACCGGGGCATCTGGGCCGAAGCCTACCTCAACGGCAGCGTCAACAAGGGCTATCTCAAGGCCTGCACCTACTTCCGCCACTATGTCTCCATTCCGGTGCACATATCCAAGGCGGGCGACCCGGTATTTGCATATCGCCTGGCCTGGCAGCAGACTGTGGCGGGGGAGACTCCCTTCTATATGATTCAGAATGTGCCTCTGCTGGTGCAGCGCAATATGATTTCCGAGGGCTTCGGCTCTTCCAACACCATCCGGGGCACCCGCGACAACCGCATTCTAAGCGAAGGACTCGCCTGGGCCAATATGGAACTGCGCGTGAAGCTGGTGTCTTTCAAGCTGCTTAAGCAATATTTCTACATCGCCGTAAACCCCTTCTTTGACTGCGGCGTGGTGACCAAAGGCTACCGCACGGAGGTCTTCGAGGACATTCTCAACCGCACCGACGCGGGCCTGGCCCCCTACGGCGACTTTGCCACAATCTACAATCCCGCCCGTGCCGGGGAGGTTATTTCCACCGCCGGCGCCGGATTGAAGATTGCGATGAACCAGAACTTCATTATCTCCGCCGAGTTCTCGCACTGCTTCAACGATGGTCTGGGCGAACCCATGGCCATCGGCATCGGCATCAACTATCAGTTCTAATCCATGAAACGCCTGATTTCAATCTCCGCCGCCATTGTGGCGGCCCTCTCCCTTGCCAGCTGCGCGGGGGGCAAATTTATGACCAAGTTCGCCCTCAATCCCGCTCCGCACGGGGTCGAAGACATAGAGCGCTGCCGCGCCAAGGCCGACTCGCTGCTGCCCGGCAGCACTTTCTGGTATGACAGCCTCAAGACGGCCGGTCTGCTGCGGGACACCTTCATCACAGGCAACCGCGACTTCAAGGTGCACGCCTGTTACGTCCCCGCCGCCGAGCCCTCCAAGGCACAGGGCACCGCGATTGTGGTGCACGGCTACGGCGACAACCACTTCGTGTTTCTCTATCTGGTGCGGATGTACCGCGACGGGCTCAACTACAACGTCCTCTTCCCCGACCTGCAGTATCACGGCTATTCCGAGGGAGATCACGTGCAAATGGGCTGGTACGACCGTCTGGACCTGCTCCGCTGGATAAATGTGGCCCACGGCATCTTTAACGACGACTTCATGGTGCTGCACGGAGTGTCGATGGGGGCCGCCACCGTGATGATGGCCAGCGGCGAAGATCTTCCCGACTATGTCCGCTGCATTGTGGAGGATTGCGGCTACTCGTCTGTGGTGAGCCAGTTCAACGGCAACCGCCGCCAGTCGTTCCCCTTTGTGGCGCCCGACATCCTGCAGAGCGCCAGCCTGGTGTGCAAGCAGAAATACGGCTGGAGCTTCTGGGAGGCAACGACGCTGACCCAGCTGCCCAAGTGCACGATACCGATGTATTTCATCCACGGCGATGCGGATGATTTTGTACCCGTTGAGAATCTCTACAAGAACTTCGCTGCCAAGAGCCAGGGCTACAAGGAGTACTGGATAGCCCCCGGCGCAGTGCACGCCAACGCCTTCGCAAAATATCCGGATGAGTACAAGGCCCGCGTGGCGGACTTTCTCGAGCGGGTGCACGGCCTCAAATAATAGTCACATATGAAAAAGTATATTCTGGCTCTGGATCAGGGAACAAGCTCCTCCAGAGCCATCCTTTTTGACCACGACGGCAGCGTCTGCTCCACCGCTCAGCGCGAATTCACCCAGCATTTCCCCTCTCAGGGGTGGGTGGAGCACGACCCCATGGAAATCTGGAGCAGCGAGGCGGCGGTGATTGCGGAGGCCATCTCCAAGATAGGGGCCGCCGGCGAGGAGATTGCCGCCATAGGCATCACCAATCAGCGGGAGACCACCATCGTGTGGGACGCGGAGACCGGCCGCCCCGTGTATAACGCCATAGTGTGGCAGGACCGCCGCACCTCGGCCTTTTGCGACAGCCTCAAAGAGCGCGGCCTCACCGATGAAATCCGCAGCAAGACGGGCCTCATAATAGACGCCTACTTTTCCGGCACCAAAATCAAGTGGATTCTGGACAATGTCCCGGGGGCGCGCGAGCGGGCGCTTGCAGGCAAGTTGCGCTTCGGCACCGTGGACAGCTTTCTGGTGTGGCAGCTGACGGGCGGCAAGGTGCACGTCACCGACGTCTCCAACGCCTCCCGCACGATGCTGTTCAATATCCACACCCTGCAGTGGGACAGCGATATGCTCTCGCTGCTGGATATCCCCGCCTCTATGATGCCCCGCGTGTGCTCTTCGTCGCAGGTGTACGGCAGCACCACGGCCGAAATCTTCGGCTGCAACGTCCCCATCGCCGGCATTGCAGGCGACCAGCAGGCGGCCCTCTTCGGGCAGATGTGCACCGCTCCCGGCTCGGTCAAGAACACCTACGGCACGGGCTGCTTTCTGCTGATGAACACAGGCACCGAACCCATCGTGTCCCGCAACAACCTGCTCACCACCGTCGCCTGGAAAATCGGCGACACCGTGAATTATGCCCTAGAAGGCTCCATATTCGTGGGAGGCAGCGTGGTGCAGTGGCTGCGGGACGGCCTGGGTATCATCCGCTCTTCTTCTGAAGTGGAGACCCTTGCGGCATCGGTGCCCGACAACGGCGGCGTCTATTTTGTGCCGGCTCTCACCGGCATGGGAGCCCCTTACTGGGACCAGTATGCCAAGGGACTCATCTGCGGCATCACTCGCGGCACCACCGCCGGCCACATAGCCCGCGCCGCGCTGGAGGGGATCGCCTTTCAGACGATGGACATAGTGGCGGCGATGGAGCGCGACGCCGGAGTGCGGCTCTCGGAGCTCAAGGTAGACGGCGGCGCATCGCGCAACAATCTGATGATGCAGCTGCAGAGCGACCTGCTGGGAGCGGATGTTGTCCGCCCCCGTGTCACCGAGACCACCGCGATGGGCGCCTGCCTGCTGGCCGGCCTTGCCGTGGGCTTCTGGGGCTCGCTGGAAGAGGTCAAGCGGCAGTGGAAGGCAGAGTGCATTTTCTCCCCCTCAGGGGCCGACATGCAGCCGCTCAAGGAGGGCTGGAAGGATGCGATTTCAAGAACGATAAACAATCAACGGCAATGACTCAATACATTTACGAATTCATCGGCACAATGATGCTGGTGCTGCTCGGCGACGGCGTATGCGCCGCCACATCGCTCAATTATTCCAAGGCCAAGGGGGCCGGATGGGTCGTGATTGCCCTCGGCTGGGGGCTGGCGGTGATGATGGGCGTGCTGATTGCGGGACCCGTGTCGGGAGCCCACCTCAACCCGGCCGTAACACTGGGACTGGCCATCGCCGGCACTTTCAGCTGGAATATGGTGGCCGGATATGTAATCTCGCAGATGTTGGGCGGCTTTGTGGGGGCGGCGCTGGTGTGGCTCTTCTATAAGGACCACTACGACGCCACTTCTGGCGAGCCCGACACCATTCTGGGCGCATTCTGCACTATGCCGGCCATCCGCAACAACTGGCGCAATTTCCTGTGCGAGACAATCGCCACATTCACTTTGGTGTTCGTGATTTTGTGCATCGGCACTCAGGGCAATTCTTTCGCCCTGGGCGAGTTCAAGTTCTCCACCGGGGCGCTGGGTTCGTGGCCCGTCACCTGCCTTATAATGTCCATCGGCATGTCGCTGGGCGGGACCACCGGCTATGCGCTGAACCCAGCGCGCGACCTCTCGCCGCGACTGGCGCACGCGCTGCTCCCCATCAAAGGCAAGGGGCCGAGCGGTTGGAGCTACAGCTGGATTCCCGTCGCGGGACCCGCTGCCGGAGCCGCCCTCGCCGCTGGACTTTATCTGCTTTTGGCGTAAATATCTGAATTGAAATTTGGAAAATCCAAATTAAGGTTATACCTTTATTACAGCTTAATCATAACCTATTACTTAAAAGAGATGCCAAGCCCCAAAAAGGCGACAGCATCTCTTTCTTTTTTTAAGACTACGAGAGTTTAGAGAAGTGGAGAGGTGGGGATAATGCTGGAGCGCATCATTATCGCGTGCGCCATCAGGCGCTAGCGAAGAGGCCGAAGGATAGGCTCGCAGAATGGCGGCCTCGAAGCGGCGGGGTTTGGGGCGGAGCCCCGGTATAATAAACAAAAGGCCACAGGAGAGAATCCCATGGCCATTTTGTCTGTTGTCCTGCAGACTTCTTAAAGCAGCTGCGGGAGGAAGATGGAGAAAATCAGGATGGCGAGGCCGGCCGTGAGGGTCAAGACGATGCCCGGCTTGCAGCCCTTCCACTCCTTGAGCACGATGCCCCAGACATTGGAGAAGAGCACCTCAAGCGACATCAGGATAGCCCAGGAGAAGACCCGCAGGTCGGGTGAATCCTGCAGGAATCCGCGACCCAGACTGAGGCCGAAGAACTGGCTGTACCAGAGTATGCCGGCCAGAGCGCAGAAGATGAGGTTGTTGCCCCACAGGTGTCCCTTGCGGTAGTCGCCCCAAGTGTGGTTCTTGCTGTTCTGCGAGAAGCAGTACACCGCATTCACGATGAAGCCGCCGAAAGTGATGAGCAACACTGCGGGAAGCCCCGCAAACATCGCGTTGGTGTCGGCAAAGTGCATATTCTGGCCACAGCCCTGTCCAATGGAGAAGCAGGCGCTCATAAAGCCGGAAATCAGCGCCACAAGAATACCCTTGCCAAAGTTGAAGCGTCCCTTCTCCTCGCTGGAGTCGCTGGCCTTGGCGCGCATGCTGCCGGCAAGTCCGATGATGATGATGCCGATGAACATCACCACAACCCCGGTGATGACTGCGCCGGTGAGAGTGCCGATTGCATTATCGCTGAGGCCCAGCAAGTCGGTGGCGAGCGGGGTCAGCACCACGCCCAGCGCAGAGCAGATGCCCAGCGCGAGGCTCTGGCCCAGCGCCACGCCCAGATAGCGCATCGAGAGACCGAAGGTAAGGCCGCCCACGCCCCACAACATTCCAAAGAAGATTGTAAGCAGAGTCGCCTTGGGGTCGGCGGTGTAGAGGGAGAAGAGGCTGTTGCCGTCGGTCACCGCCAGCAACGCACCCAGAAGCGGGAACACCAGCCAGGCAAAGACGCCCTGCACAATCCAGTAGCTTTCCCAGCTCCATTCCTTGATCTTGTTGATAGGCACATAGCTGCTCGCCTGGCAGAATGCGCCTATCGCTATAATCAAAAGTCCTATGAGAACCATACGATATTACCTTTTAGAAGTTACGTCAGCCTCGTATTTCTGGATTTCCGCAATGAATGCGTCACCCACGGGAACATTGTTCTTGAGGCAGAAGTAGTCGTAAACGGCGCCCCAAGGCATTGCCTTGGCCTCCTCAAAGAGGGCGAGAACCTCAAAGTGACGGTCCTCAAGCTCGTATTTGGCCATCTGTTCTGCGGGCTCAAGCAGAGCGCGTAGCATGCACTTCTGAGCGGCACGGCTGCCGGTTACATAAGCGCCCACGCGGTTCATTGCGCCGTCGAAATAGTCCAGACCGTAGTGTACGCGGTCCAAAGCCTTGGCGCGAACAATCTCGGCAAAGAGGTCAAGAGTGTTGTCGTCCATGATGGTGACGTGGTCGGAGTCCCAGCGTACGGGGCGGCTGACGTGCAGCATCAGTTCGGGCACAAAGTTGAGCAGAGCGGAAACCTTGTCGGCAGGGCTCTCGGAGGGATGATAGTGACCGGTGTCGATTGTGGGGATCTTGCCGTTCTTGGCAGCATATGCGGTGTAGAAGTCGTGAGAACCCACGGTGAAGCTCTCCAGACCGATGCCGAACACCTTGCCCTCGATGCAGTCCTTCATGTTCTCCTTCTTGTCAGCGAAGATCCTGTCAAGCGAGTCCTTGAGCAGGCTGCGGTAGAGCATATGGTTCACGGACACGTCCTTGCAGCCGTCGTGCACCCAGAGGTTCATGATGCAGGGGTCGCCCTGCGCCTTGCCCATTGCGTCGGCGATGTCGCGGCAGCGCTTAGTGTGCTCGATCCAGAAATCGCGGATGCCCTTGTCGGGATTCGACAGGGAGAGGTTGCCGCTCTTGGGGTGGGAGAAGGATGTGGAGTTGAAGTCAAGTTTGGTGTCATTTGCCTTGCCCCAGTCGATCCAGCTCTGGAAGTGGTCCACGCTCACCTGGTCGCGGTCTACAACCTTGCCCTTGAAGTCGCCGTAAATCTCGTGCAGATTGAGGCGGTGAGTGCCGGGGATGAGGCTCTTGGCCTTGAGGATGTCGGAGCGAAGCTCGTCGATGTTGCGTGCCACGCCGGGATAATTGCCGGTGGACTGGATACCGCCCGAGAGGGCGCCTGCCTGCACTTCAAAACCCTTGACGTCGTCTGCCTGCCAGCAGTGCATCGAGAGGTGGAAGTCCTGCAGCTGCGAGAGGACTTTTTCTGTATCGATGCCGAGTGCGGCGTAACGTTCTTTGGCCAGTTCGTAGGCCTTTACAACTTGCTGTTCTTTCATTGTATGAGTGTTTGATTGATTATTTATTTAGACAATATTTCCTTGAATCTTGCGTATGCCTCGTCCCAGAGCTCGGCATCCTTGGGCATATATTCCTCGGTGGTGATGCTCTGCGCAATGAGAGAGCGCATCTCCTCCTTGGTGTTGACCAGGCCGGCGGCACGCGCCTGTACCATTACGTTGCCGATGGTAGTGGCCTCCGAAGGGCCCGCCAGCACACGCAGGTGGGTGGCGTTGGCCGTGATCTGGTTGAGCAGCGCATTCTTGCTGCCGCCGCCTATTATGTGCAGCACCTCGATGGGCTCCTTCACAAACTTGGCGTTGAGAGTATCTATCACATTGCGGTACTTGAGGGCGAGCGACTCGAATATGCAGCGCACCATTGCGGCATCGTCGGCGGGGACAGGCTCGCCGTGGCTGCGGCAATACTCCTTGATGGCCGCCTCCATATCCTGGGGAGCGGCAAACATCGCATCGTCGGGATCCACAAAGGAGACGAACGGCTTTGCGGCGCCCATCATTGCCACGATCTCGGGATAGCTGTAGTCCTTGCCCTGCTCTTTCCAGCGGACGCGGCACTGCTCCAGCAGCCACATACCGGTGACATTCTTGAGGAAGCGGATGGTGCCGTCGATGCCCCCCTCGTTGGTGTAGTTCTCCTTGAACGACTCCCCGCCGATGATGGGCTCATAGGCCTCGATGCCGATGAGCGACCAGGTGCCTGAGGAGAGGTAGGCGAAGTTGCGGGTCGCGGCGGGAACGGCCGCCACTGCGCTGCCGGTGTCGTGGCCGGCGACAGCCACCACCTTGACTTTGCCAAGGCCTGTCTCGCGCGCCAGATCGTCGGTGAGAGTGCCCACCACGTGGCCGGGCATCACCACCTCGGGGAACTTGTCGCGGGAAATGCCGGCTGCCGAGAGCAGCTCCTCATCTATTTTCTTGTCGTAGGGGTTGAGGAACTGCGAGGTGGAGAGGATCGTGTATTCGCACACCATGTTGCCCGTCATCAGGTATGAGAGGGCGTCGGGCAGGAACAGGATCTTGTCGGCCGCCTCCAGCGAGGAATTGCCCTCGCGCTTAAGTGTGAAGAGCTGGAACAGAGTGTTGAAGTTCATGAACTGAATGCCCGTGCGGCGGTACACCTCGTCTTTGGGAACGATTTTGAAGTATTCGTCCATCATGCCGTCGGTGTAGTGGTCGCGGTAGGCGCGGGGCTGCGAGAGGATGTGGCCGTCGCGGCCCACGCACACGACATCGACGCCCCAGGTGTCAATGCCGATGGAGGCGACTTCAAGCCCCCTCTCCCCTATTTTTTTGAGCCCCTTGCGAATTTCGTCGAAGAGGTAATAAAGATTGCAGTAAGTACGGCCGGCGATGGTGGAGAAGCCGTTGGAAAAGCGGTGAATCTCCTCCAGAGAAAGCCTGCCGCCCTCGAGCGTGGCAAGCACGACTCTGCCGCTGGTGGCGCCCAAATCGACGCTGATAGATGTAAATGCCATATTATAAAGTAGTTAAATTCTAAAATACGAAATTAAAGAAAATCCCGCTAAAACACAAGCTGAAGACCGTCAAAAGCGGGCTCGACACCAGCCGGAAGCAGTTTCTGAAGCTCTGCATGGCGGGGCAGCTGATGGCTCAGGTGAGTCAGAAAAGAGCGCTTTGCCCCCACCTTCTCTATCACCTCAAGCGCCTCTGCCAGAGTAAAGTGGGATATGTGCTTCTCAAAGCGGATGGCGTTCACTACAAAAATGTCCACTCCCCTGAACTTCCGCAGCTCCTCTTCAGAAATTTTGCAGGCGTCGGTCAGGTAGCCGAAGGCGCCGAAGCGGAAGCCCAGCACCGGCAGCCTGTAGTGCAGCGCCCGCACCGGCACAATCTCCACCCCGGCAATGCTGAAGGGAGCCTCGGTGATGGTGTGCAGCTCATATTGCGGCGCTCCCGGATACGGATGCTCGTCAAAGGCATAGCTGTATTCCTTGCGCAGGCTCTCCTGCACATACTCTTCGCAATAGATGGGGAAGGCGCGCCGTTCAAAATAGTTGAAAGAGCGGATGTCGTCCAGCCCGCCTGTGTGGTCCTTGTGGTTGTGGGTCAGCAGCACCGCATCTATGTGGCTGATGTCTTCCCGCAGCATCTGCGTGCGGAAGTCGGGGCCGGCGTCCACCAGAAGCTTGAGCCCCTCATATTCCACATATACCGAGCTGCGCAGACGCTTGTCGCGCGCATCGGGCGACTTGCACACATCGCAGCCGCATCCCAGCATAGGCACTCCCGAGGAGGTTCCCGTGCCCATAAATATAACCTTGCCTGCCATCAGAGCTCCACCTCCACTATCTGACCCACCAGCGCGGGGTCGTAATCGCGCTCTACCTTTATGTAATTGCCGCTGTAGCCGAACATCTTGCCCCCCTTCTCCGTGCTCTCGAAGAGGACGCTGCCGCGGCGTCCGCGGTTGGCGGCGTAAAATTCCGCATTGAGCCGTGCGCACAGCTCCTCCAGAATCTTGACCCGCGCCGTCTTGACGCTGTCCTGCACCTGGCCCGGCATTGTGGCGGCGGGAGTGCCCGCACGGCGCGAATAGGGGAAGATGTGGATGAACGCGGGGCGCAGCTCCTCAAGAAAGCGGCGCGTGGTCTCAAAATCCTCATCGGTCTCGCCGGGGAAGCCCACAATCACGTCGATGCCCAGGAAGACATCGGGGATGCGGCTGCGGATGAACTCTATCTTGCGACGGAAAAAGTCGGTGTTGTAGCGGCGCTTCATCGCGGCCAGAATGCGGTCGCAGCCCGACTGCAGCGGAATGTGGAAGTGGGGCATCACCTTGCTGCCGGCGGCGATCCACTCCACCATCTCGTCTTTGAGCAGGTTGGGCTCGATGCTGGAGATGCGGTAGCGCTCTATTCCCTGCACTCCGTCGAGGGCCTTGAGCAGGTCAAAGAAGCTCTCAGCGGTGGTTTTGCCAAAGTCTCCGGTGTTGACGCCGGTGATGACCACCTCCTTGAAGCCGGCGGCGGCAATCTCCTCCGCCTGGGCCACCACGCTGGCGATGGAGGGGTTGCGGCTGTCACCGCGCGCCAGGGGCACCGTGCAATAGGAGCAATGGTAGTCGCAGCCGTCCTGCACCTTCAAAAAAGAGCGGGTGCGCTCCGAGAGGGAATGGGCGGGGAAATAGCTGAAGCTGTCATCTATCGGCTCCAGAAACACCTTGCAGGGGAGGCTGGCGGCGGTGGCGATATCCAGCAGCCGCCCTTTGTATTCGCTGCCAACGACGGCCCAGACCCCCTCCAGACGGGAAATCTGCTCTGCGCGCAGCTGAGCTTGACATCCGACCACCACTATGCGGGCATCGGGACTCTGCCTGTGAAGGCGGCGAATGTAGTTGCGCCCCTTCTTTTCCGCGTGCTCGGTCACCGAGCAGGTGTTCACCACATATATGTCGGCCCCTTCGCCGGCGGAGACTATATCATAGCCGGCATCTGCAAAATGCTTTGCATAAGCCGACGATTCGGCAAAGCTGAGCTTGCAGCCCAAAGTGTCAAACGCTACTTTCGTACTCATCTCTAAAAACTTATAGTTACGCGGGAGCGGGTGCCGGCAGTGTCCAGCGCCTGCGCGGAATAATCGAACGGGGGATTAATCTTTTCAATCGAGACGGCGGCCCCCTTTATCTCTGCCGAGAGTGCCCGTATACGGGCCAGGATGCGTCCGGCCACATGCTCCAGCAAGTTGGACGCTATGGCCATCTCCTCCTTTACGATATCGTAAATATCGGCGTAATTTATGGTGTCGGCCAGGTTGTCGCTGCAGCTGGCGCGGCCGAGGTCGGCGCTGATTCTGATGTCCACTATGTAGTCCCGCCCCTCTTCCCGCTCCCGGGGCAGGCAGCCGTGATATGCGCGGAACTTGAGACCGCTCAGCTCTATGGTATCCATATTCTCAATCATTTAGGCGGAGAGGACAAACACGCAGGGGCGCTTGCCTATCTCCACGGGACTCTGCTTCCACTCCGTCACGGTGCGGGTGCGGATGAGGGCGCCGGGCTGCGTGATGTCGGCTGCGATGCAGATTCTGGTCTCCCCCGAGAGGGAGGCGAGCATATCCTGCATCAGCGAGTCGTTGCGGTAGGGAGTCTCAATTATTATCTGTGTCTGGCCGGTGCGGCGGGAGAGCTTCTCCAGCTCCTGCAGCCGGGCTCTGCGCTGCGGATTCTTCACGGGGAGGTATCCGGTAAAGGCAAACGACTGACCGTTCATCCCGGAGGACATCAGCGCCATCATCAGCGACGACGGCCCCACAAGGGGGACCACCTCTATGCCGCTGCGATGGGCGGCGGCCACCAGTTCTTTGCCGGGGTCGGCCACTGCCGGGAGCCCCGCTTCGCTGATGAGGCCGACATCTTCCCCTCCCTCCAGCAGCTTTACATATCCTGCGGCATCTGCGGCGGCGGTGTGCTCGTTGAGCTCATAGAAGGTGAGCTGATCTATGCCGCCCTTGAGTCCGGCGGCAGAGAGAAAGCGGCGCGCCGTGCGCGTCTCCTCCACCACGAATGTGCGCAGATGCGCTATCGCATCAAAAACCCCGCCGGAGAGCACCTGGCGCGGGTCTCCCTCCCCAAGCGGAGAGGGTATCAAAAAGAGTCTGCCTTTCATCGGAAGGCGAATTTAAACAACTTTTTCGATTCTGTGCTCTGCGGCGTACCAAAGATATCCCTCCACATCGGCGTAGCCCATCTGGCGCAGCAGGTCGGCATAGAGTTGCACCTGTTTGCCGTGCGCCGCGCATTGGCGGCCGAACTTGTAGTCCACCACGGTGGCCATGCCGCCGGAGAGCACCACGCGGTCGGGGCGGTGAACCGTGCCGTCGGTGTCGATTATTGAGAGTTCGTTGAGAATCTCGCCGCCTGCGGCAAACCAGCCGTAGGGAGCCGCTTCGCATAGCATATCGCCCATAAGGCGGATTGTGGACTCGCGCTCGGATTCGGGGATCAGACCAGAAGCGACCGCCTCCCCCACCGCATCGCAGACATCGGCAGCAGTGCCGATGGCGGAGAGTATGTCGTGCAGCACGATGCCGCGCCTGCGGGGGGAGCCACAGCTCTCGGCAGAGAAATATTCGTCGCCACGGCAAAGCAGCGCAAGGCGACCGCCGCTCTCCTTGCCCGAGAGCGGAATGCTGCGGTAGCCATCGAGATGCAGCGGGACGGGGGCCTCCGGCTCTTTCACGGGATCGGTTTCGCTCTCAGTGCTGACACCTTTTACATACCGGCAGCAGACTTTTTTCTTAGACTCGTGCTCATATTGCGTGCGGCTGCCTAATTCGTACACCATCGGCCGCTCATCGCCCGCGCTCTCGCAGCATTGCTCGCCGCCGTGCGCCGCTTCGCAGCCTTCCTGCCGGCCGACGCCGCCTAGGGCGCCGTATGCATCGCCGCGCGAGACAGTCTTGAGCGCCCGGCGCCCCTCCAGCAGGCTGTACACCAGATCCGAGACTCCGGCGCTTCGGTTGGCCTTGAAATCCTTGTCCCTGGCTGCAAACACTATCAGCTCCCGCTTGGGGCGGGTAAAGGCCACGTATGCCGAGTTGAGGGCGTCGAGCTTGCCGTAAAGCTCTTCCCGCTTATAATCCGCACTGAACTCAGAGTCCAAGACCTCTTTCTTGAACTCCACGGGGAGCAGGCCGGCGCCGCGCCGTTCTCCGTCGCCCGGCCGGTTTTCGGGGTCGAACAGGGTATCCTTGCACCAGATGAACTTCTTGCGGAAAGGGCTGCTGCCGGCCACGAGCTCTTCATAGAAGAAGGGAACTATCGCCACCTCGCATTCCAGCCCCTTGGCCTTGTGGATGGTCATTATGCGCACCGCATCCGCCCCGTCGGGGGAGCTGATGGACTCTTTGGTGCCGGTCTCTTCCCACCACTTCACAAATCCCGCAAGGTCGGAGCCGCAGTCGCGCATATAATCCAGCACCTGGTCCATAAAGGCCAGCATGTATGGCATTTCCGCCTCCAGCAGGCTCTGGTCGAGCGCGGCGGCGACGCTCTCGCACTGCTCGAAAAGCGAATTTCCACGCAATGCAAACTGCGAGGCGTCCAGCCCCAGTTCCGAAAGAATCTGGCCCCCCAGCTGATCGCCGCTGTCGGCAAAATATTTGAGCACCGCCACAATGCGCTGCACAAATGCCGATGCACCGATCTGCAGCGACTCGTCGGTCACGACCCCTATGCCGGCCTGCACCAGCGCATCCGCCACCAGAGAGGCCTCGCTGTTTTTGCGCACCAGCACATAGATGTCGCTCTTGCCAAAGCCCGCCGCCAGCAGATCGTTTATCTCCGGCGGGAGGGCCTGCAGGGCATAGTCCCGCTCATCTTCTTTATTTCTGACATAATAGGTGAGCTTCACGTGCCCCTCATTTTTGGAGTGCGCATTCTGCCCGCAGTCGGAATATATCCTGTATATCTCTTCATTCCCATCAAAGTGGCCGCCCTCTTTGGCGGTGAGGTCCCTAAAGAGGCAGTTGTTGAACTCCACTATGTTGCGGGCGCTGCGCCAGTTCTCCTTCAGGGGCACTATGTTGGCCTCGAGAGGGAACTTCTGCTCTACGGTGGAGTTGAGGGTGTTCCAGTCGCTGCTGCGCCAGCGGTAAATGCTCTGCTTCACGTCACCCACAATCAGGTTGCGGTTGCCCCGGTCCAGACTCTCGCGCAGCAGCGGAGAGAAGTTGGCCCACTGCATCAGCGAGAAGTCCTGGAACTCGTCCAGCAGGAAGTTGTTGAGCCAGCTGCCGACCCGCTCGTAGATGAACGGGGTGTCGCTGCCGTCTATCATCCGGTGCAGGGCGTCGGCAGTTTCGCCCAGCAGCATAATGTTGTGCTCGCGCATATATCGCCCGAGAGCGTCGTAGATTATGCCGAATACCTTGGTGGCGCCTATGTTGTCCCGCACTATCCGGGCGCTGACATACCTCTGATATCCTCCGTCAAGCAGACCTACAATCTCCTGCAGGAGGGTGTCCAGCCCCTTGCCTGCCCGCGCACAGGCCGCCCTGCCCTGCGGCACCTTTGCGGCGTTTCCCTTGGAAAACCAGCCTGTCGGGCCGCTGCTGGCCAACTCGCACAGGCGCTTCCCCGCCGGTGCCACCTCTCCTTTTGCATATTTGGCCACCTGCCCCATTCCGCCGCCATTGCCGTGAGCAAAATCGGTCACCTCCAGACCTTGCTCGCCGATAGCCTTCAGCGCCTCCGCCGCAAGCGACTTTAGAGAGGATTCAAAATCGTCCACCTCCTTTTTAACCTGATCTTCGACAGCCGAGATATGGTTCTGATCACCGTCGTATTCGCTCCGGCGCATCTTGAAATCCTCCTTCACAAACAGCTTGGCGTATTCCAGCAGGTCAGCCTCGAAGCTGGTTTTAGAGCGGAATTCCAGCTGGTTCAGGGCAAATGTGTTCATCACGTCAAAGACCTTGGCGGCTTGAGCGCCTCCGCCGTCGAGACTCGAGAGCAGCTCGTCTATCACGCGGGAGAGAACGTCGTCGCCGTGAATCTCCACTCTGTAGTTGGAGAAGCTGCCCAGCTCGCGGGCAAACGCGCGGAAAATCTGCTGGAAGAATTTGTCTATGGTGCTGACCTGGAAGTTGGAATAATCGTGCAGAATGGCCACCAGAGCAACCCGGGCGTCATTTTGCACCTTTGCAATATCTTTGGCGGCAAGCGCCCGGAGTTTTTCCACTTTCCCATCGGTGAGATAGTCCGCAAGTGCCTGTTCATCGCCGCCCGCCATCTTGTGGAGGGTCCTGACTATGCGGATCTTCATCTCGTCGGTGGCCTTGTTGGTGAAGGTCACCGCAAGTATATGCCTGTATGCATCGCAGCGCCACTGCCCCTGCTGCGCATTGTACACAATGCCGTCCAGCAGAAATTTTATATATCTGCGCACCAGAGTAAAGGTCTTGCCGCTGCCGGCAGAAGCCTTGTATATGTCAAGATTCTTGCTCATAATATGATTTTATTTGCCGCAGATGGCCTTTGCGGGGCAGTATTCGCAGGTTTTGCCGCTCTTGAGGGTTTCGGAGAATGGAATGTCGGGATTAAAGATGTCCGCCAATAGCGTCCGCAGCCGGTCGCGGAAGGCATCAATGACAACCGCCGGGCAGTATTTGTTCTCCACCTGGCGGCCAAACAGCCGTTTGACGCCGTAGATAGCCAGATCAAAGCCCTCCTTTTCTGGATATTTGCGGTGCATCGCCAGGGCATACATCATCAGCTGGAAGGCGATTTTCTCCTCTCCGGAGAAGACCTTGTCCAGGCAGTCCGGGTTAAGGAAGCTGACATTGCAACTGTCGGAGCCGGTCTTGTAGTCGGCCACGCGCAACACCCCGTTCTTGCGGTCCTGGCGGTCCAGACGTCCGGTGAGACTGGCCTGCAACTGCCGCCCGCCGCCATCAAAGTCGAAGCCTTTTTCAAAGAACGGCTCCTCCGATGCGACATACTCGAAGGGGGCGTAGCGGATGTCGTTGTCCAGAGTGACATCCACCAGAGCCTCCACCATATTGGCTGTAATCTGGTTGCGACGGCTCAGCGGGGCATCTTCCGACCGCTTCAGCGCCTTGTTGAGAGCGCTGTTTATCGCTCCGCGGATAAAACCTCTCTCATTTTTCAGGTAGCGGAGAAGATCGGCCGACACCGTCTTTCCCTTGTCGACACGGCCGTAAATGGCCTCCATCGTGCTGTGGAAGGTGTCGCCGAACTGCCCCTGGTCCACGCCTTCGCTGATTTCGTTGTCTTCCTGCAGCCCCGCCACATATTTATAGTAGAATTTGAGCGGGCAGGCCAGATAGTCGTTGAGCGAGCTGGCGGAGAAGGATTTGCCTTCGGGAGCGAGAAATATCGACTCCAGGCGGGCCATCACCTCCGGCGTCTTCTCTATCGCGTGGGGGGTGCGGTCGGAGGGCTTCACCTCCAGATCCACGCACCTGTCGGTTATGGGAAAACCGTAATGATAGCGCAGCTGCTTTATGAATCTGCTCTCCTCGCCGCTCAGCATCCCCTTGGTGCGGGAGTCGTAGATAAGCACCACCCGCTTTGCGCGGCAGATGCTGCGGTAGAAGTGATAGGCCGCGATGGAGTCGAACAGCTCCGGGGTGGGCAGGCCAAAGCCCTTGCGCACATTGTAGGGGATTATGCTGTCGTTCTGGCTTTTGGCCGGGAACACTCCCTCGTTAACCGAGAGAATAACCAGCGTCTCAAAGTCTATGGAGCGCACCTCCAGCGGCCCCATAATCTGCAGCCCGCTGAGCGGCTCCCCCTTGAAGTCGAGCTTGATGCGGGAGCTGATCTCACGCAGAAAGCGGAAATAGGTGCGCAGCTCCATAGGGATATGAAGGTCGCGCAGACGGCTGACAGCGGTGTAATAGCCCATCGCGAACTCCTTCTCGATTTTGCCCATCGAGGGGGAAAGCGCCTCCAGGACCTCCATCTGCCAGAGGCACACCTCGCCGGTGGAACTCTTGCAGGAGAAGATCGTGCTCAGCAGCCGCCGCGCCGCGCTCTCCCCTGCCGCCGCGCCGCCATCGGCCTGCTTAAACCATTCTGCCGGGACATATATCATATTATCCGCCACCAGGTCGCGCTTGATTTTGGCAGCCACCCCGCCGCAGGCCTCCACCAGAAACGGGTGGCTCAGCAGCGAGAGGACATCCTTGTGATAAAACCGGCCGCTGCGGCAGCCAAGCTGCAGGGAGGCGAGCATATCCATAAGGGAGGCGGCGGCGCTGTTATGCAGCCCGTAGCCCATCGTGACATTTATGCGGCCGATACTCTGCGGCACGGCCCCCAGCAGCGGCATCAGCAGGTTCTCGTCGGGCAGCACCACGGCAATCGAATCCTCTATCCGGCATTTGCAATCGCCGCAGCCAATATTGTCCGCTTTTTCTGAGGCGGGACATCCCCTGCAGGGCATCATCTCCTCCAGCACCTTGCCGGCCACCCTGGCCTCGGCCACGCCCGACGAGGCGGAAATCACCTCTATCTGCGGTCTGGCCACAGCCTCTGCATTTTCCAGAGTATATTTTGAAGGATATCTGTCTAAATAATTGGGTATGAAGTGCGACGCCTTGTTGGCGGGATCGGTGAGGCATTCGCCGCAGAAGTCCCAATAAAAATCGCCGTCGAACTCCCGCTTGATGTGGTCAAAAAGCTCCTTCTCGCACTCGCAGAGGGCGTTCTGGCCCACAATCACTATGCGGCGGACTCCCTGCAGCGGCCCTGCGGCATAATCGGCGCCGCCGCTTTTGATTGTCTCTGCCACATCGCGCTGCAGCATCCCCTCGTAGGCCAGTCCCCTCTCGCGCAGGGCGTCCCTGAAGGACTCATAAACCTCAAAGAGAATGGCCCAGAGGCTTAAAAACTGCCGTTTCTGCTCTGACATCTGCCCCCCCTCCCTCTCTGCGGTGACCTTCCAGAAGCGCTGGAGAGCATCTTTCTGCTCTGGGGAGAGGTATTCGTAGCCCGAATCCAGCTCGCGCAAATCCCTGATGTTGGCCAGCAGACGGGAGGCGTCAGCAAGATATTTGTCGATGTCGTTAAAATCGCCGGAGAGAGTCTCGCCCAGGGTCACGAATTCGTCAAAGCTCTCGCTGGGGCGCCCGTGGCGCTTCGAGGCCTCGGTGTATTTCTGCCAGAGAATGTAGAGCAGCTCTATCTTGTCGCCGCGCCGCAGGGGCGACAGCCGCGCAAAAAGGTCTCCGATGGTGGTGATGCCGGGAGCGAGCAGCGGCCTTGCGCTGCACTGCCCCAGATATTTCTGGAAGAAGAGCGACGAGCGGCGGGAGGGGAACACGAACAGACATTCCCTGAGGGGAACGTCGCTCTGGGCGGCATAAGCCTTTGCAATCTGATAGAGAAAACTGTTTGTCATCTGGTTTGAGGATATGCGTCAGCAATTTTACGTATCACAAATTTAAAAATCCGTCTGAGTAAAATTGCTACACACAAGCCCCAAATTATTCCGACCATCACGTCCAGCGGAAAATGATATCCGAGATAAATACGGCTGTAGGAGACCAGGCTGGCCCATATCATAAAGCACCACCTGAGAATGCGGCTGCCCAGAATGCTGGAGGAGAGCAGCGCAAAACAGAAGGTGTTGGCCGCATGGGCGGAGAAAAAGCCGTAGTGACTCCCCCTCCCGGTGGGGAAACGGCCGATTGCGGTGGCCAGGTCAAACCCGGGGCGCGGACGCTGCACAACAGTCTTTACCAGATTGGAGCCCCAGTCGCAGGCCAGATAGCCCAGAATGCAAAAGAGCACCGCCGCCATCCCCGCCAGAAAAAATTTGCCGCGCTTTATATTGCGCCTCACGGCATATCCGCCGCAGACGGTGGCATAACATTTGCGGAAAAATACCGCCACCGCAATCGCCAGATAGAGCGGGAACCAGACCTTTACGGCGGAGAAAAGCTGCATCACCGGGTCCAGATACGGACTCCAGGCCCCGTTGATTGCCAGAAACAGTTTATTGTCCAGCGCCAGAATATTTTCCATAGCAAGTTAAATCTACAATCTGCAAATGTAGCAAATTCGCGCCGCCTTGCGTTTATATTGCAGAAACGCAAAGAATAATATTTTTGAAAATATTCTAGTAGAAATAAGTACCTTGTATTGCACAGTATAGAAAAAAACATACATTTGCAACCGAATTTTTAACACCCTAACAAAATGAATTCATTCAAGACCGCCGCAGCGACTCATTTCGCAGCCTTCTCTCTGCTATGCACAGCCGCCTACGGACAGAACAGCGTCAGCGGCAAAGTGCTGGACGCCGAAACACGCGAACCGGAAGTCGCCGCAGTGGCACAGATTCTAAAAGACGGGCAGAGCCTCACCTACACCATTACCGACACCGCCGGCGCCTTTGCTCTGGCTGTACAAAGCAGCGGCGCCGCCACCCTCAGAATCGAGAATCTGGGGCGCAAGACCGTCGAGCGCGAAATCACCCTCGGCGGCAGCGTCTCTCTGGGAGAGATCCTCATAGAGAACGATGCCGAGATGCTGGAGAGCGCATCGGTGTCGGCCCTGCGCAATCTGGTCAAGGTCAATGCAAACAGCCTGAGCTACGATGTGGAACACGACGTGGACGCCAAGAGCCTCACGGTGCTGGACCTGCTGCGCAAGGTGCCAATGGTGACCGTGGACGCGCAGGACAACATCTCTGTGAACGGCAGTTCGTCGTTTAAAGTGTATGTGGACGGCCGTCCCAATCAGATGCTCACCGGCAACCCTTCGCAGATGTTCAAGGCGATGCCGGCAAGCATGATCAAGAGCATCGAGGTGGTGACCAACCCGGGCGCGAAATATGATGCCGAGGGGGCCGGCGGCGTGCTTGAAATCAAGACGGCGGGCAGCTCCGGGCAGAATGTGGTGAAAGACGGTATGTACGGCACGGTGATGGCGGGCACCGACACCCGCGGCCGCGCAGAAGGTGGCTTCAGCATCAATGTGCAGAAGGGCAAATGGACCTTCGGGGGCAATCTGAACGGCGACCTGCAGCGCTTCCCCGCAGTGGAGGCGACCTCAAAGACCATCTACGACAACGGCGGAACCCAGACAATGGTGGAAACTTCCACCACCGGCAAATCAAAGCAGAACGGCCTTATGGGCAACTTCAACATAAGTTTCGAGCCCGACACCAACAACCTCTTCAGCGCCAGCGCGGGCCTCTTCCGCTTTGGCAACCGCTCTCTGGCCCCCGACGCACGCACGCAATATTCAGTGGACGGCGTGGGCACCTACGGCTACACATCCGACACCGATTCAAAAATGTCCTGGACATCGGTCAACGCCTCGTTTGACTATCAGCACACCTTCAAGCACAACCGCGAGCGGCTGCTGACCCTCTCCTACCAGTACTCCGGGACTCCATATAAGAACAATTCGCTGATGAGTCTGGCCTACGACAACTCCCTCGGCGAAGAGCGCACCTCCAAGAACGACGACCGCAGCGACGAGCACACCTTCCAGGCCGATTTCACCACCCCTCTGGGCAAGGGGCAGACCCTCTCCAGCGGCCTCAAATATATCTACCGCCACAACAGCGCCGACGACTTCTACAACGAGTCGGAGAGCATCTACGACTACTACAACCACATCGGCGCCGCCTACAGCGAGTACAACGGCATCTTCGGCCGCTTTGCCCTCACCGCCGGAGTGCGCTACGAACACACCTTCCAGAAGGTGAACTACGGGGATGTTTACAAAAACTTCCGCACCGACTACGGCAATCTTGTGCCCAACGCCAGCGTGCAGTGGAACCTGAGCGAGATGAACAACCTTGCGCTGAGCTACAATATGCGCATCCGCCGCCCGAACATCGAGATTCTGAACCCTTATGTGAATCAGATAGACCCGGAGAAGAAGAGCTACGGCAACCCCGACATCAATGCTGTGCGCAACCACAACATAAGGCTGGCCTTCAACACCGCCAGCCCCAAGTGGGTGCTGAGCCTGGGCCTCTCGGAGCGGATAATCGCGGGCGACATCGAGTCATACTCATTCTACGACGGCAGCGTGCTCAACACCACCTACGGCAACATTGTGCAGCGCAGCGCCACCTCCCTGGACGCGTTCGCCAACTGGAACATATCTTCCGAGACCCGCCTGTTCATGAACGGAAGCGTGAATTATGTGCGGGAGCACAGCTCGCAGCTGGGCCAGAGCAACAATTCGTGGATGGCCGATGCGTTTGCCGGATGCCAGACCACAATATTCTGGAAGATGCGCCTGAGCGCGATGACATTCTTAAACAGCCGCAACTACAGCCTGCAGGGATACACCAACGGGATGGGCTTTGCTATGCTGTCGCTCACCAAGAATTTCTTTGACGACAAGCTGAGCGTGAGCGTGCAGGGGATGACCCCCTACAGCGGACGCCGCCTCAAAATCTACAGCTACAGCGAGGGCGACGCCTTCACATCCGAGAGCACGCAGCTGGTGCCGCTGCAGAGCATCGGTGTGCACCTGAGCTACACTTTCGGGCAGGCACAGCATGCCGCGGGCAAGAGCGTGCGCCGCAGCATCAACAACGATGACATCGACCGCAGCAGCGCCGGCGGCGAGAGCGCAGGCGGCGTGAGTCTGCCGACTATGTAAGACTACAAGAGTGTAGAGAGGGGACGGCGGTATTAGTCATCTTGTTTGCAATTATTTGCAGCAGATTCACTATATTTGTATGCATTGCGACTAATGGCACGCAGTCTTGCCGATATGAAACAGACCCTTATCACAAAAATCTGTAATTACATTCTCGTGTCTCTCGGCTTTGCGGGGACCGCTTCGTGCGAGGTCATCAGGTGCGAGTACGGAACTCCGACCATGGACTATGCCGTGTCGGGGAAGGTTGTCAATCAAGAGTCCGCCCCCATCGCAGGGATTCAGGTTTCCGGCCTTGACCATACGGAGCAGGCCGTTCTCACCGCAGAAGACGGGTCATTCATCATTTCCGGAACCGGAATGAGCGCGTTGCTGATGTTCGAGGATATCGACGGCGCCGAAAACGGCGGCGAATTTGCCGACAGGATAGAGAAGATCCCGGTGCAACAAGTCAAAAAAGGGGATGGCAACTGGTATATGGGCAAGTATGAAGCTAAGGATGTCGTGATTAAAATGGAGGAGAAGTAGCCATGCCGACACTGTCGCTCAAGCAGAGTATAGCCCTCTCCGCATTCAATATGGTTGTAGCGGAGCAGGCAAGGCAGCATCCTTTGAGGCAGCTCTTCTGGGAATGCACCTTGCGCTGCAATATGAAATGCCTGCATTGCGGCAGCGACTGCAAGGTTTCTGCCGCGCATGGCGATATGCCGTTCGAAGACTTCGAGCGGGTGTTGCGGAGCGTGAAAGAAGCATACGGCTCCCACCGCATCTGCATAGTGGTGACCGGGGGCGAGCCCCTTATGAGGCAGGATATTGCCCGCTGCGGCCGCAGGATGTACGACCTGGAATTCCCCTGGGGCATGGTGTCCAACGGACTGCTGATGTCCGATAGGAAAATAGATGAACTCCTGGGTGCCGGCATGCGTGCGGCCACAATCAGCCTTGACGGCCTCGAAGATGAGCACGAATGGCTGCGCGGAGTGCCCGGATCGTTCAAGAATGCCTCGCGCGCGATAGAACGCCTTGCAAAAGAGACCTCTTTCGGATTTGATGTCGTGACTTGCGTGAATCGCCGCAACTTCTCTCAGCTCGGGGAACTCAAGGAATACCTCATAAGCCTCGGCCTAAAAAAATGGCGCATCTTCACCGTCTTTCCCGTTGGCCGGGCCGCCTCAAATGAGCAGCTGCAGATTGACGGCACTCATTACCGGCAGCTGATGGACTTTATAATTGCAACCCGCAAGGAGGGCAGAATCTCCGTAAGCTATGCCTGCGAAGGCTTTCTCGGTCCCTACGAAGGCAAGGTCCGCGACCACCTGTTCACCTGTCAGGCCGGCATCAGTGTGGCCGGAGTCCGCATCGACGGCTCCATCTCCGCCTGCACCAGCATCCGGGCCAATTATGACCAGGGGAACATCTACACCGATGATTTTGTGGACGTCTGGGAAAACCGCTTTGCCAATATGCGCCACCGCGAGTGGATGCGCACCGGGGAATGTGCCGACTGCAAGTATTGGAAATACTGCCACGGCAACGGCCTGCACCTCAGGGATGACAACGGCAATCTTATCCAGTGCAACTTAAAGAAATTGGAGATATGAAAAAAACGCTTCTTAGAATCCTGCTTGTAATCTGCGGGCTCAATGTTTTCACATCCTGCTACGGCTTGCCTCCTGAAGACTGGCCTGAGCCGACACCTGTCCCGGAGGAAGAAGACAAGGACACGGCGCAACCCGCCGATGGCCCTGATGTTTCCAGTTCGGCCTTGCCTTGCGCAGCGGACACTGCGGCCGTTGCCGATATCATTTTGCCGAAATAACGGGCGGTAGATATGTGCACTTCTCGGCAATAAAAGGGGTTGAAGGTCCCCGTATTCCGACGGGGCATCATTACATTCTCCAGGCAGAAACCACAGAAATGTCAAATCCGTCATAACGGATGGTTTCTTCCTGTTCGAAAGTGATTATTTGACATTTCCTGCAACCTGTAGCCTTTGCAGCAGCGACAAGGCCATTTATTTCCCGGTCTTTGTTTTCAGGGGTCAGTTCCCAACAGATCTGAACAAGTTCTGCGACCTTGCCGCTCCGCAGGACAATGAAATCGCATTCTTTTGCATTCTCGTTGAAATAAAAGAGTTTGTCATCGCTTCCAAGACTGCGGTGGAGCTGCATGAATACAATATTTTCAAGAGCTTTACCTTCATCCGGACCTTGATTGTACAGTATCGACTTGCGCAGACCGGAGGCGGGGTCAGTTATTGAAGAAGCGCTCCATAGGGGCGGCCATAAGGGCCTGGAGAATCTGGTTGCCGCTGAGCAGCTGCCGCACAAATTCGGGAGTCTTGAGATAGACCTCGATATCCTCGGTGGCATCCAGGCTCTGCCCCGACACCTTGCGCACCCCCTGAGCCACAAAACAGTGGGTCATATTGTTGCTGGTGGCGGGATTGGGGGCCAGGTCCATCAGGTGACGCCACTCACCCCCGGCATAGCCGGTCTCTTCCAGAAGCTCGCGGCGGGCCGCCTCAAGCGGCGTCTCCCCCTGCTCTATCACCCCGCAGGGCAGTTCATAGCAGGTCTTGCCAAGACCGTGACGGTATTGCCGCTCCAGAATCACCATCCCATCTTCCGTGATGGCGATGACATTGACCCAGTCGGGATACTCCAGCACATAATATTCCTCGTTAATGCGGCCGTCGGGCAGGCGGCAGCGGTCGCGGCGGGCGGTGAGCCACGGGCGGCGGATAAGATATTCGGTGGAGAGAATCTCCCACTTGCGCTCCTCGTTAACCGTATTTTCCATATCTGCAGAGTCAGGGTTATTTCAAAAATACGAAAAATACAGCAAGCACAAGGCAGGCGAAGGCGGCGAAATGGTTCCACTGCAGGGTCTGCCCCTTGAAGCAGAACATCACGACGAGGGTGAACACCGTGAGCGATATCACCTCCTGAATCACCTTTAGCTGCAGCAGGTTGAAAGGGCCGCCGTTGCCCTGGAAGCCGATGCGGTTGGCCGGCACCGTGAGGCAGTATTCAAAAAAGGCGATGCCCCAGCTGAAGAGAATCACCGCAATCAGCGGCCAGCCGGCGGTAATTTTCATCTCCGAAAGCTTGAGATGCCCATACCAGGCGAAAGTCATGAAGATGTTGGAGAACACCAGCATCACGATTGTCCAAACTCCGTTCATTGCACTATTTTTTGAAGAGATACTTTGCAAGGCCGTAGACATAGCGGCGGAAGCCGGGACGGTGGGCCAGCAGGCGGTCGAACCAGCCCAGATGCCGTCCGGCCACGCGCACCACGCACCCCACATAAACCATGGCGAACAGCGTCCCCACCCCTACTATATACCACTGCCAGGCACCGAAAAACACATAGCAGAATATCACGGCGCAGACCACCAGCGAGATGTCCACGCAAATCTTCATTTTGGAGAACTCGATGCCGGTGACCCTGCTCAGCGCCACGGGAAAGCCTTCTCCAGGCATCGTGACCGAGCCGCAACGCACCTCCAGCGCAATGCCGCAGCCCAAAATGGTGCAGCCCGCAATTTGGGCGACAGCCTTGAGGGCCAGATTGGAGGGGACAAGCCACTGCGTCAGATGCATATTGAGGTCGATGAACGATCCGAAAAAGAATCCCACCGCCAGTTGAAACAACTGCACAGGCTCAAAACGGCGCCGCAGCACCAGTATCTGCCCAAGCACAAGCACGGCGTTCATAATAAAAGTGTAGCCTCCGATGGAGAGTGCCGGAACCCCTTTTGAGGCGGCTCCAGCCGCGTTGAACACATACGGGAGAGTGGATATCACACTGCTGCCCAAGCCGCTGCGGATACACACCGCCACGCCCAGAGTCATTATCAGAAGGGAAACAATCAGCAGAAAATGCTGCCAGAGAAAAGAAGAAACTTTTGCTTTATCCATTTCGGCCGCGAATATAGCAAAAAACGGCAATCGCCGGCACAGCTGTGCAATATAGGGCCGTAACGGCTTTGAAACATATTATTTCACGCGGAAAAGGGCAAAATCGCCCGGCTCCAGAGTTATCTTGTGAGCCCCGGCGCGCAACCTTTGGGCCTTGCCGCAGGGGACGATGCGCTTTAGCGGCTTTTCAAGGGTGAATTCCACGTTCTGCGCATAATCGATGCTGCGGTTAACCAGCATCACATAGCTGCGGGAGCCGTTGCAAAGGCGCGACACCAGCAGCCCCTCGCCGTCGCTCTCGAGGCTGCCGAACTTCTCCGGCAGAGACTCCGGGCGGCGGGTCCCCTGCGGAATCACTTTGCCGGTGTGGCCCACCTCAACTGCCGTAGCCCCCAGGAACACCTTTGCAAGGCTCTGGATGTCGCGGTTGAGGCTCTGCACCTTGTAATAGACATCGGTGCGCTGTCCAATGCTGTCTATAGGGGCGTTGTGGAAGTTCCACACCTCGCGGCCGGGGGTGGCGTAGGTGAAGTGCTGTATGCACTGGGCGCCGTAGGCCAGCGCGCTGTAGGCCTCGAAGCGCAGGTGCGCCTCGGTGGGAACGGGATAGGGCTTGTGGGCGGTGGCCAGACAGAAGGCCCAGAACGGCATACCCCGCTCCAGGCTGACCTTGCGCGCCACCTCCAGATTCTCGTAGAACTGCGGCCGCGCATAGATTTTCCCATCATCCTCCACTATCGGATAGAAGTCGTAAGAAATCTGCGGCAGGGCCACCTCGCTCACGAATCGATGCACGTAATCTTCATACGAATCGGCCTGGAGCGCCTCTGCAGGGACAATGGAGGGGAACAGGTTGAGATATACCAGATGGCTGCTGTCGGCGGAATAGACCCGGTCGCGAAACTGCCTCAGGGAGTCGAAGTCGGCCGTTATGGGCTCGTCGCGCAGGAACCACCCCGCAACCGAGGGGTCGTCTTTGAAGCGGGCCACGCACTCGGCGGTGCTGCTCTCAAGTTCCCGGCAGGTGAGCATCAGCTTCACCCCGCTGCCGCGGCAGGCCTTGAGGGCGGCGGCAATCTCTTCTTCTCCCGTAAAGTGGGAGAAGGAGATGTTGAAGCCAGCCTCGCGCAGCTCCGCGTAGCGCTCCGGCGTTATGTAGCCGTCGCCGAGAATCGAATACCAGGCGAGAATGGGGAATTCATTGCCGGTGGGGTTGACATACTTGGGCTGAGCGGCGGCCGTTGCCGCAAAAGCCAGCAGAGCGGCCAGTGTCAGATAAAGTTTTCTACGCATATCGGATCGGGAAGTTGTTTTGGAATAATGTGCGGCCGCAGCGGTCAGAAGATGTCTGCAAAGCGGTCGGGGATGCGCACCACAATCTCCAGCCCCAGCATTGCCGGCTTGTTCCAGGCGTATATGGGGCGGATGATACTCTGTATCAGGCGGGCGGCGGGGCACCAGAATTTCCAGCTGCGCACTTTGCAGCTCGAGACTGTGTTGACAGTGCGGGCGCGGCGCTGCAGATGGGCCTGCCACCCCTCACCGGAACGGGCGCCGCAGGCAAACCGCTCCCGGATGAGGCCAAGATCAAAGTAGCCGCAGTGGAAGAGATACAAATCTTTGGCGATGCGCAGGTTGTGCCCCTTGACGCGGTGGAAGCCGCTGCCCCACCTCACCGGGCGGGCCACTATCGACGCCTTGGTGTAGCGGGTGCAGAGCACGCCGTAGCGCCGCTGGGACAGAAAAGGTCTCGAAGGGTCGATGTCATCTTCCTTTCCCGCCATCTGACCCACGTCAATTCCGAGCGGGGAGAGGCAGCAGGAGAAACGCGCCTGCGAGAGATACTCCCTGAGGGAGAGGCCGCGGGCGGGGTCCACGGCGATGTATTCGTCGGCATCGGTGCCTACAACAATGTCGTAGCGCCCCAGAAGCTCATTCTGCAGGTCGTTGAGAATGGCGATGCGGCGCTTGTCGCCCCCGGCGCGAGCGAGTGTCTCGTGCTCCCTGAGGGTTACGTTGACCCCCTCGCAGAAGTCGGGGACAATCTGGTCCGTGCCGTCAAAGAGCACATACAGATTCTCCATTCCGAGCTCGCGCCCGTAATATTCCACCCATTTGCGCAGGTAGAAATCATCGTCGCGCACCATTGTGACGGCGGCTATTCGTTTGGTCTGACTCATAAAAAAACGGCCGGCCAAGCGGCCGACCGTGAATTTAGCAATTTTTTCCCTACGGCAAAGTTATAGTGATTGGATAAGCGCCGTCGTTGAGAAATCCGTAACTCATCGAGGGGAGGCAATACACAGGGTAAAGCTGGATTTCCTTGTCGGAAATCTTGCGGTTCTGAGCGTCATACATAGAGAAATCCTTGCCCCAAAGATATTCTGACGGGTAATACGCGTAGGCGGGATATTTCCCCTGCACATTCATTCCGACGCAGAAAGGCTCATAATAGACGCTGCCGTCGCTGCGCACACTGAACTGCACAAACTCGTCGGGGGTGCCCATCCAGCCGTTCTGAGCAAACTCCTCCGCCACCAGTCCTTCGGAATAAGGGTCGGCCACGCGGTAGATCTCCGCTTCGCGGGCGCGGTAGATATCTGCCTGATAAGTGTTGTCGAAGAGGCAGATGTCCTGCCAGGAGCATTTTCCCAGATAGTCGAAGGTCAGCTTGCGGCTGGCGGTGATTATCACGCTGCCGCGGCCGCTGGGGCTCAGGTTGCCACCTATGTTGAGGCGCATCCGGTATTTGGTGCCGATGCCCATGTCGTCAAGGCCGGTAAAGTGGATCTGGGCGTAGGCGGTGTAGCTGCCGTCCATAAAGAGCACCCTTTTGGCCACAAGGGAAAAGAGGCCTGCGGGGTCCTTGTCCACCCACACCGAATCGGCGTTTTCGAACTCCAGCGAGAGTTCCGCCTGCTCCACGGAGAGGCTGCCGCGGCTGACGGGCACAAGTATCTGGCCGCCGTCCTCCTCGCTCACCTCCACGTTGAGCACGGAGGAGGCAAACGCCAGCCCCGCCTCACCGTCATATTGCGCGCCAAGCTGCTTGTCTGTGCAGGCGGTGCAGCAGAGCAGCAGGGCGCTAATGCTGAATATAAGGGTTCTGGTCTTCATCTGAAATGTTGGGATTATTGTCTATTTCTGTCTGTGGAATCATAAGTATGCACTCGATGTAGTCGGCGGGGAACGCGGCATACTCGGCATACTTGCTCAGGATGTTGGTGTGATTGCTCTTCTTGCCGCCGACGCTCCAGTCGCGGGTCCAGCCCTTGGCCAGACGCAGGATGTCAAAGATGCGGCCGGTCTCGCCCCAGAGCTCTATGCGGCGCTGCAGCAGGATTTCGTCGAGCAGGGTGGCGACGGTGCCGGTGCTGGCAAAGGTTTGTTCGCCACCGGTGAGGCTCATCACCCTTTGGGAGTAGAGCGAGTCGCGGCGCTGTCCCAGTTCGCTCACCGCGCTGCGGGCCTCGTCGTAGCGGCCCAGACGGCAGAGCGCCTCCGCCTTAATCAGCTGCGCCTCTTCCAGACGCATGAAAATATAGTCGCCCAGATAGCTCTTCTGATCTTTCCACTGGAACTTGAACTGGTTGTAGTTGATGTTGGCGCCATACTTCCAGCTGTCGGCATCCACCCCGATGTCGCCGTTCCACCACCCCTTGCGCACGTCGCTGTCGGGAATCTGCGCATAGAGCCAGTTGCTGATGCACTTGGGAGATTCTGCGGCATAATATACATCGGTGCAGGCATCCATCTGCGAGAAGAACGACGCATACACGGTGCTCTGGTCGGAGACGATGTTCGCACCCCAGATCACCGAGGAGCTGGAGGTGGAGTTGAAGGGGGTGCTGCCGGTTGTCCACGCCCCAGTGGCATCGTCGTAGGTACCTTTGACCACAGTGGCCTCGCTGCGGGAGAGGAGGCTGCGGCCCGGCTTGGAGAGCGCTATGGCGGCGGCGGCGGCCGCAGTCTGCCAATCATTCATCACCAGCGCCACGCGGGCCTTGAGCATATTGGCGGCATAATAGTCCATCTCGGTGATGTCCGACTGGCTCTTGCCGCACGCCTCGTAGCGCTGCATTGCGGCGTCGAGGTCGGCCAGAATGCGGTCGTAGACCTCCTGCACGGTGCCGCGCCCCTTGCCCTTGGAGGTGCTCAGGGTAGGCTCGGTGTAGACAGGGACGCCCGGGAGGCTCTCGTGCCCCACATAGGTCTGCTGGAACGACTGGATCAGCATAAAGTAGGCGTAGGCGCGCACGGCGTAGGCCTGGGCCAAGAGGTACTGCAGCTTTGCGGCGTCGCCGGTGGCGGAGCCTTCGGCCGAGATTATGTAGTTTACGTTGTTGATGATCTGGTAGAAGTAGGTCCAGGTAAAGTAGCAACGCTGGATTTTGCTGGTGTAGCGCTCGCGCGTCTCATAATTGTAGTCGCGCCAGAACCAGCCGGGTCCCTCGGCGGTCTGCACCATATCCTCCCCCATCAGGTCGGCGGCCAGAGTCACCGCCATGTTGCCGAAGCACTGGTGGGCGTTGGCCGTCACAAAGTCTATCCTGTTGTACATCGTGGAATAGACCCCGTTCATAGCCACCTCTATCGCGTCGGCGTCGCTCAGAATGAGGCTCTTGTCCACATCGGTGGAGGGGGATGTCTCCAAATAGTCCGAGCAGGAGGCCAGAACGCAGGCGGCAAGTATTGCTGATATGTTTCTTAAAAGTTTCATCGGTTAGAATTTAAGGTCAATGCCAAATGTCAGGGTCCTGTTGGGAGTGTAGGTGTAGGAGGTCGAACCGGAGAAGTTGGCCTGCGGGTTCATGCCCTTCAGGTGGGTCAGCAGATAGGGGCTGTCGCAGGTCAGGAACACTCTGAGCGACTCCAAGTCGGCCTTGTGCATCAAGTCGGCGGGCAGGGTGTAGCCCAGCGATATGTTCTTCACCGCCAGATACGACGCGTTCACCAGAAAGCGGTCGCTGGCAAGCGTGGTGAGGGTCGTGAGAGCCTTGGGCACGTCGGTGACGTCGCCCGCAGCGCTCCAGCTGCGCAGCACATTCTTGTGGTAGGTCTGCCCTATGAACGAGGGCTCCATAAGGGTCTTGTACACCGAGTCGTACACTTTACCCCCGAGGGAGTAGGTGAAGAGCAGGGAGAAGTCGAAGCCCTTCCAGCTGAGATTGGAGGATATCGAGCCGTAGATGTCGGGAATCCTGCTGCCGAAGACATATTTGCTGCCCGCGGCGGCGGTGGTGTTGTTGGTGACATACTCGCTACCCTCTATCATATTGCCGTTTGCATCTTTTTCGTAGGCCCAGTAGAGCTGTTCGCCCGTGGCGGGGTCGATGCCGGCGCTCTTGCTCAGGTAGAAGGAGTTGACTGGCAGCCCCTCGCGAATGAGGAACACTCCGTTGATTATATCCTCCCCGCCGTCGGAGAGGCGCAGCACCCTGTTGCGCAGGGTCGAGCCCATCCAGCCTATGTTCCAGCGCAGGTCGTCGGTGACTATCACGTCGCCGCTGAGGCTGATGTCAAAGCCGCTGTTGCGGATGCTGCCCACATTGTCGTAGTAGCCGGGGAAGCCCAGCGAAATGGCCATTGGAGTCTCCAGCAGCAGGTCGCTCGTCTTGCGGGTGTACCACTCCACCGTGCCCGAGATGCGGTCCATCAGGCGGAATTCCACGCCGGCGTTGAAGTTGCCGTTCTTCTCCCAGGTTATGTCGCGGCTCTCCACAGAGCTGATGACGGCGCCCGAGTGGCTGCCGTTGGGGTAGTTCATGGAGTAGAGCGACTGCCAGGCATAATAGGAGCCCAGGTTGTCGTTGCCCTGCACGCCGTAGCTGGCCTTGAGGGTTATGTTGTTTATCCACTCTCTACCTCGCAGGAAATCCTCCTGCGAAATGCGCCACGAGCCGCCCACAGACCAGAAGGTACCCCAGCGGTTCTCCTTCACAAAGCGGGAGGAGCCGTCGGTGCGGAAGCTGGCGGAGAGGTAGTAGCGGTCGCGATAATTGTAGTTGACGCGGGAGAGGTAAGAATCTATGGCGTAGCTGTCGGTCTGCGAATTGGCGTCGGCCAGGGTCGAGCCCATCCCCAGGTCGTCGAATTCGGCAAAGGGGAAGCCGGTGCGGCCCGCCACAGTGTAGCGGAACTTGTAGTTGTAAAACTCGTGGCCCGCGAGGGCGTCGATGCTGTGCTCGCCAAACTTGCCCGTCCAGCTGAGCAGCTGGTTAAAGGTGTAGCTGAGCATCTTGCCGTTCTCTTTGGTGAGGCGGCCGGTGCCTGCGGCGTTGCCGGAGTAGATGTTGTATTTGGTGCTTTCGTAGGTGTCGGAGGCATCCGCGCCGAGGTTGGCGGAGAGCTTGAAGCCGCCCGCCTTGACGGCCGCGTTGGCCCTGATGTTGACCATATCGGTGAGGCTGTAGTATTCGTCGTCGTAGAGGGTCGCCACGCTGTTGCGGTTGTTCTGCGCCCCGGCGGGACGGCTCTTGCCATAGTCGAACACGCGGTTGCCGCTGCCGTCCAGGGCGTCGCTGCCGTCGGCATTCTTGGTGTAGACGGGATAGATGGGGGCCATCAGCATCGCGGAATACCACACATTGGTGTTGGTGGTGCCGTCGCTGCCCAAAAAGCGGCTGTCGCTGTTGGAGTAGTTGACATCCGCTCCGAAGTCGAACCATTTCTTGGGAGAGAAACTGGCCCCGACGCGGGCGGTGTAGCGCTTGAAGCCGGTGGTCTTGAGGGTGCCCTGCTCGTTGAGATAGCCCAGCGAGGCAAAGTAACGGCTCTTCTCCCCTCCCCCGTTTGCGGAGAACTGGTATTCCTGGCGGAGGGCCGCCTTGCGCTGCGCCTCGTCAAGCCAGTTCTCGGAGTATTTGAGGTTTGCGCCGGATATTATATGCCCTTCGGAGTCGTAGAGGCTCTCCACCGGCACATCGTAGATATTGTAGATGTTGTCGGTGCCCAGAAAGCGGCTTGCCACCCTGCCGGCTGCGATCGAGGCGGCCGTGGCGGGGAGGTAACCCTCTGTGCTCACCAGGTCGTTGTAGGTGGCCGAATAGATGTGCTCCATATACTCTCTGGCATCCAAAGTCTCGTAGGGGGGAATGGCGCGGGTGCTGAGGCCGGTCTTGACTGTGAACCCAACATTTATCTTTTCCTCCGAGTTCTTGCCGGACTTTGTGGTGACCATAATCACGCCGTTGGCGCCGCGAGCGCCGTAGAGGGCTCCAGCAGAGGCATCCTTGAGCACCGACATTGTCTCGATGTCGTTGCTGTTGATGCTGCTCAAGTCGCCGTCGTAGGGGACGCCGTCCACCACCAGCAGCGGGGCGTTGGAGGCGTTGATGCTGCCGAAGCCGCGCACGCGAAGTTCCGCGCCGCTGCCGGGCTGGCCGCTGCCGGAAGTGACCATCACGCCCGATACCTGTCCGTCGAGCATCTTGGAGACGTCGGTCACGCCGCGGTCCTTGAATTTGTCAGATTTCACAACCTCGGCGCTGCCGGTGAAGGACTCCTTTTTGGTGGTGCCGTAGGCCACCACAATCACCTCTTCCAGCAGTTCGCGGTCCGGCTCCATCGCCACGTCGATTACGGTGCGGTCGCCCGGCACAATGGTCTGCGACAGCATACCCACGCAGGTGAATGTCAGTTTGTCTTCGGGTCCGGCGCTGATGCTGTAGCGGCCGTCCAGATCGGTTATTGCGGTGGCGCCGCCGTCGGCGGTCATCACCGCCACCCCGATGAGAGTCTCCCCGCTGGAAATGTCAGTCACAACTCCCGACACCTCTCGGACCTGGGCCCGGAGAACGGAAGTTGTGACAAGACATAGGGCGAGGGATAATAAAATTCCTCTTATGTTCATTATTCTATTTCTCTTTTATGCAACGGATGCTTGCGCCATAGACACGGTTGAGACCCGTCTGCGACGCAGGATTACCCCAAGCGAACATCTGCATATTCATCAGAGTATTGGACGAGGTTGATGTCCAGTAGTCTCCGCTGCCGCCCACGCTCTGAATGGAGCCTTTCTGGCCGTCACGGTTGCCGCCCTGCGGCCACCAGTATTCGCTGCCGTCGCTAGTGCGATAGCGGAAGCCGACATCTTCCTTATCAAGGTTGGAGCTATACCAGGGATATGAAGGGTCATACGGATTGTCGTCGTTGAGCGAGCCGGCCTTTTTGTATTCTTTGCGGAAGTCCCAGTTCTCGCCAGACTCGGGCACCATCCACCCTTCGGGGCAGGGATCGTAGATTGTCTTGATGTGGGATACGCCGCCCCAGAGGTCGTTGTTCTGCAGTTCGGCCTTGTCGGTGAGCCAGTCCACGACCGGCCAGGAACTGCTGGGAGAAGTGTAGAACACCATCGGGTTTGCAATGGCAACCTCAATGTTGTCGGTAGTGTGGTCGTTTGCATCATAAACGGGACGGTCCTCCGCAGTTTCGTAGATCTGGTTGCCGTCTATGTCATAATAGCTGGCGGCAAGAGAGTTCTCAATCCCGACAGCCCCGGCAAAGGGATCCTTGCGGCCCCACTGATACAACAGGCCAAGCGCCTCGGCAGAATATTTCTCAGCGCTCATTGCGCCCATGTTGCGGTCCATATAGGTGTAGGTGTTGCCGCTGGCGGCGGTCCACACAAACGGATCGGCCTCGGGGTCATAGTCGCTGACCCAGAGATGCCAGCTCCAGGTGATCTTGCCCTCCTTTGTGGCGGCCACAACTGCGTTGCCGCTCACGCCGGGGTTGAGTTCCACAGCAATCACACCTTCGGTGGCGTTGGCTGCCACTGTCTTGACCATACCGCTAGCGCTCTGCCAAACCAGTTTGGCATTGTCAATAGCCACCGGCTCGGAAGAGTTGCCCTTAACCGCCTTGATTGTGACGGTGCTGCCGGGAGCCACGATAAAGCTGTTGGCCGCCCCCTCTTCTCCGCCTGCATCTACAATTGCGACAGTTACAGACTGCTCATAAACAGCCTCGCGGCCAAAGTTGTCGGTGAACATCAGGCTGATGGCGACAGTCTCGCTGCCGGCACCCGCCTCAGCGGCTGCCTGACTCACTACAATCTTGCCCGACACTCCGTCTTCGTTCATCACGCACTTGCCGGTCCATGTCCCGGGAGAGACGGTCAGATTGGGCTCCGAGAGGGTCGCACCCTCAGATCCGCTTATGGAGAACGGTATCTCAAAGCTGCCGCCGGGACGGCACATTACAGAGCGGTATTCGCTTGCGGGCTCAACCACAAGCGGTTCGGAGGCGCCCACCGCAACATTGGTCGTGACCGACGCGGTGCGGCTGTACTTGGCATCGCTGGCGGTGAGGGTCACCACAAAGGTTTCGCCGCCGCTGACTTCGGGGGCGGTGAAAACCACGTCGCCCTGATACATCAGAGGATTCTTGACCTCAACTTTGGCACCGGTGCCGCTGACAGTTGCAGTGACATCGATATCCTTGCTCTCGTGGCCGTTGACCACAAAGGCGAGGGAGATGGTGCCGCCGGCCTCAACCGAATATTCGTCGCTGCCGAAGGCCACCTTGAGCGAAGGGAGATCCTCTACGCTCTCGGGCTTGTTGCAGGAGACTGCACCCAGCAGGGCCGCCGCGCACGCAAGTGCGCAGAAATATTTTGATTTCATTTTAATTCGCTTCTAGTGGATTAGTTCTGCTTTACGCAACGCACGGGGAGACCGTAGCCGAAGCCCAAGCCCCCCTTGTAGCCTGTGGAGGTGGGGCTGACGCCTGTCGCAAACGCACGGCAGTTTTCAGAGTCGGGAGTTGAACTCCACGCCTTGGCGCAAGGCCAGGTTGTACCGACGCCGTTGCTGTAGGAGCCGCTGTGCTGAACCTCGCCCTGTGCGGGGAAGAAGAATGCGTTGCCGTCAAACTCCACGTTGCGGCCCAGCAGGTCTTTGTTAGCGGGCTTCTCGGGGTCGGCCGCGCTGGTGTATACTTTGGTCTTGACCACATTTGCGTCGGCATAGAACTTCCAGGCGTTGATTTCGGGAACCATCCAGCCCTCCGGGCAGGGGTCGTAGTTGCTCTTGACGCCGGTTACTCCGCCCCAGATGTCCTGAATCTCCTCATTTTTGGGGAAGGTTTTGGTGTTGGAAATCCAGCCCCAGTTGCCGCCGCTCACACCGGAGAACCACATAGAAGGGTTGGCAACAGCATTGGGGATGTTGTTTTCTGCGGCGCAAGCCTCACTTGCGATTTCCAGAACATTGCCCTCGGCATCGTAGATTGCCTTTATTGAAGCCTCGCAGGTAGAGCCGGGGAAGGGATCCTTGCGGCCCCACTGATAGAAGTTGCCGTGGCAAGCGTCGCTGCCCGCCTCGGAAGAGGTTGCGCCCAGATAGCGGTCCATAAAGGTGTAGGACTTGCCGCTTTCGGCCTCGGTGTAGGTCATGGTCTTGGCCTCGGGGTCATAGTCGCTGACCCAGAGATGCCAGCTCCAAAGCACATTGCCCTCGGCATCTTTGGCTGCGACAGTGGCATTGCCGCTGAGCCCCTCTGCGAGCACTGCATAGACGCACCCGTTCTCGGGAGCGGCCACCAGGGCAGAAACCAGCCCCTGGCAGTCCTGCCAGATCAGCGAGAGGCTTGCATAAGGCACAGCCTCGGCGCTCACGCCGTAGTTTGCGGGGAATTTGACGAATGATCCGGGAGAAACGATGTAACTGTTGGCTGCCACGCTCTTCTCCACGAATTTCTCCGCCATTACAGCGGAAACGTTCTGCGCGAGAGTCACGGTGCGCGCATTTTCCGCATCATCCACGGTGACGGTCACCGTGAAATCGGCGGGAGCGAGAATATATTGGGGAGCGGTGACAGTCACCGTGCCCTTTGCGGGGTCGGTCTCGCTGAGAGCCGCAGCAACCGCAAAATCGGCGTTGCTGCTCTCGGCGGCTACAGTCACCACGGCAGAGCCGACCTCTCCGATTGTAAAGTCAATATCCAGGGTTTCGCCCTGACGGATGGTGCATTCGCCGTCAACGTCAAAGCCGAGTGTGAGCTCCTTGAGCGGCTTCTGGCAAGATACCGCCGCAAAGAGCAGAGATGCGCAGGCCAGACAGAGAGTGGCCCAATTGTGTGAAAAGCTTCTTTTCATAACTTAATACTTGAATTGAGCCGACAAAGGGATAAAAAAAAAATCAAAAAATCAAATCTCAGCCCCTAAAACATTGATTTTGACACAGATTATACTAGTTACAATTTGTAATCAAACGCCACCCCAGAGAGAGAAATCTCAACCGCAACGCCCGCATTCGGAATCATTTTTACACCGGTCCCCTTAGAAACGGACATAAAAAAAGACGGCCGCGAAGGCCGTCTTCTGTCTGTATGACTGATTGTTCCGCTCTATTTGATGGTCCAGGCCAGAGTGACGTTTGCCTGAGTGGGGGTCCAGAGCACTTTGGATTTGTGCTCGCTGTCGATGCGCCTGCCGTTATCCACGGTGTAGGAGACATACTCGAAACGGTTGCGGCCGAAGCCGACGTTCAAATCCAGCGAAAGGCTCTCGCACAGATAAACCTGATAGCCCACCAGCAGACCTACGCTGCGGAACACGCCGTCGTATCCGGAACCGCCCTTGTGCAGCATTTTAACTGCGGGGTAGTCAAAACTGTTCACGCGGCTCAGGTTTCCGGCGATGCCGGTGTAGAGACGCTTGTTGCCCAGCAGGTACCAGCGCAGCTCGGGACTGAGCATCCACATATCCTGCACCTTGCCGCCGTCCTTGCCCCATTTGGAGAGGCTGGCGTCCATCTTTAGACCCAAATCTTCAGTCGCTCTCCACTCGAAACCAAGCGTAGGGAAGAGCAGAGCATCATAGAGCACATTGGTGCGGATTGCAAAAGTGTACGGTTTCTCCGACTCTGCAGCGGACTTCCGCTCCGGCTGTTTGTCGCTTTGGGCAAAAGCAGGGAGGCAAAGCGCTGCGCAAATGATTGCCAAAAAGAATTTCTTCATTTTATTAAGAATTAATGGTATTAAGTTTCTAAGCCGCTAATGTACACTTTTTTAATTCCCGCACCAAATTCACGCTACATATTGCAGGCGGCCGCCGCACGCCTTTTTTCGATCCTGTCCATCACGAAGGCCATGCAGGCATACACCGCAAACTGGATTGCAAGCCCCATAATCTGCGGTTGCACCATAGGGAGGGTGCAGGCTGCGTTGTTGATGTTATTGAAGCCCTGGATGGCGAATGTAGAGGGGAAGATGTATGAGAACGCCTTCCAGAAGGGGGCAAAGTTGCTCACGGGCCACACCACGCCGCTCAGGAACAGGCAGAGCGACGACATGAACAGCAGCACAACGAACACCGTCTCGCGATGATGTACAAAGTGGCTGAAGGTGAAGCTGAACGCCACGCAGGCGAGCACGAACATCAGTATCAGCGCCAGCATGTCACCAAGCGCGCCCCTCTGCGGCATCCCGAAGATGGCCGGCACAATCAGCAGGCAGTAAGCGGCGATGCACAGATAGAGCACCGCATAGGCCGATGCGCGGCCAAGCAGCGAATTGCCGGAGGTCTCCCCCTTCTCCCGCATCGTACCGCAGCGGACGCTGATGCCGTAGAACATTGTCTGCTGCACCACCAGCAGCAGCGCCGCACTGAGGAAGAATATCAGGAAAGACATATTGGTGTTGAAGGGCATCTGCTCTTCTGTGGGGATGGCCTGCACCATCTGCGCAATGCTCTCTGAGGTCATTCCGAGCGCCGCGTAGCGGGTGCTCTCGATGGTCCCGAGCTCGTCTATCATCACGTGGTTCACCGCCATTGTCATATCCTTGTAGTAGAGGAAGCTGGCCATATCGGCGTAGGTCGACACGGTGGCCTGCTGCATTGCCGCCAGACGGTCGCCGTAATCTTCCGGGAAGAGGACGATGCCGTGCACCTTGCGGCTCTCCAGCAGCTGTCTTGCCTCCTCCATCGAGGTGCAGCGGGCGGTCACGGCCACCTCGCGGGTGGCATCCATCTTCTCGATGAAGCGGCGGCTGTCGGCGCTCTGCGAGAGGTCCACCACTGCCACCGGCATGTCGTCCACAGTGCCGTTATGATATATCAGCCCGTATATCACGGGGTAGAGCAGTCCTCCCAGCAGGAATATTATCAGCACATAGGAGTCTGCGAATATCTTTTTGAGTTCCTTGATCATATCTCGTAGTTCTGATTAACATAGGCCTTCTTGAGGCGGCCGGCCACACACAGCGGGCCGGCAAGGAACAGCAGCATATAGACCAGATAGGGCCACCAGCTGCCGAATCCAGTGGCAAACAGCGCCTCCTGCACATAAATCAGGTAGTAGAAGCGCAGCGGGAAGAGCACCGATATGCCCTGCAGGGCTGCGGGCATCGCCTCCACAGGGAAGGTGAATCCGGAGAAGGAGAATGCCAGGATTGTAAACAGGGCCGCGATGCTGAGCGCATAGCGCAGCGTGGGCAGCAGGCCGATTATGGTCACGGCCACGGCCTCGCAGGAGAGCACGAACACCACCATAGTGAGCATCATCAGCGGCAGGCTGCCCGCCAGCGGGTAGTGGCAGACGCCGAACATCAGCAGATCAAGCACAAGCCCCATCAGTATGTAGAGCAGCGTGTAGGGGGTCAGTTTGCCCAGCAGTGCTGCGGCAAACGATCCGTCGGCAGTCTCCATCAGTTCCTTTGAGGTGCCGTAGCGCAGCTCGGAGCCCAGCGAATATATCAGCACGAATATCAAGCTCAAAGCCAGCAGGCCCGGCAGAATGATATTGTTGAGATAGACGCCGTAGTGGGTGGTGGCGTTGCCGATCTTGTGCTCGTCGATCGTGATGGGCTGGATGAGACCCATAATTGCCCCTTCAGAGTACCCCTTGGCCCGCAGCACCTCGCGCTGCACGGCGCCTCCGGTGAGAGTCACCATAGTGAGGACATCCTTGTAGCTGAGGGCACCCGCAATCAAGTAGAGCGAATTCACGTAGTAGGTGAACGTGGGACGGCGGTTGGCGTTGACGTCGGTGCTCATATTCCGGGGAATCACGCAGAGCGACGCCACCTTGCCCTCCTGCATCGCATCGCGGGCAGAAGAGAAGTCATCGAAATAGACCACCTTGCCCAGCTGGGTTGCGTCCAGCTGCCGGCAGAAGTTGCGGGACATAGAGCTGTTGTCGTTGTCCAGCACCCCGATGGGCAGCCTCTCAGGCATTCCGGCGCGGAAGAATGTGAGGTAGAAGATGCAGCTGACCAGCATCACCCCTACCGAGCCGAGCAGATAGACAGGTTCGCGGCGGATTCTCCTCTCTTCCCGCCGCATGACTTTCAAGAAAGCTTTCATAAGCGAAAGGAGGGATTATTTGACCAGAATCGCCGTCATGCCGGGGCGCAGACCTTCTACCTTGCCGGCGGGCACTGCACGTACCTCGAATGTCTTGGCGTCGTAGCCGCCGGTCTCGCTGTTTGCGCGCCAGGTGGCGTAGGACTCGCGGGCTGCGATGTAGTTCACGGTCGCCTCAATCTCCTTGCCGTCGAGGGCGGGGATGCTCAGGCGGATGCGGTCGCCGTTTTTCATCGAGTGGAGCTTGTCTTCACGGATATTGAAGGTGAACCACATGTCGGAGAGGTCGGTCACCGTCATGATGGGGGAGCCGGTGCCCACAAGTTCGCCCACGTGGGGATAGCGGGCGGAGATCACGCCGTCGACGGGGCTGGTGAGCTTGAGCTCGGAGAGATAACCCTCAACCTCCATCACTGCGCCGTTTGCGCGGTCTACAACGGCGATTGCGGCAGCCTTGTCCTCTTCGCGGGCGCCTTTCACAGCCATATCATACTGCGACTTGGCAGCCTCTGCGGTGGCTACTGCGGCGTTGTACTGCGCGGTGGCCTCGTCAAACTTCTGGTCGCTGACAACCTTTTTCTCGTGCAGACGGGTGGCGCGCTCCAGGGTCTTCTGGGCTATCTCCTTGCCTGCAAGGGCCTTCTGCCAGATTTCGTAGGCACCGGCAATTTCCTCTTTGCGGGCGCCGGCATTGGCCTTGCTGCGCTGGGCGCTTGCAGCTGCAACCGCTGCGTTGGCCTGCGCCAGTTTGGCCCTGACCTCGGGGGAGTCGATCAGCACCAGGGTGTCACCCTTGTGCACCATATCGCCTTCAGTGGCATAGAAAGCCTCGATTCTGCCCGGCACCTTGCCCGACACGCGGTATTCGGTGGCCTCCGCCTCGCCCTGGATCACCTCCTCGGCGGGCTTTGTGAATATTATTCCGAGCACTGCAACAATCACGATGAGCGCAACCAGCACTATTACTCCTGTGAGCAGGTTGCCTTTGTTTTGATTCTTTTCCATATCATTTAATAATTTTATTTGTTACACTTTTGTTTACAGGCGACCCTCGGCCTGCGCGAGTTTAACGGAGCACATCTGCAGCTCCACGCCGGTCTCGATACACTCGGAATGGGCCTGCAGCCAGGCGGTCTGGGCCTGCAGCACCACGCTTGAGGCAATCACGCCCTCCTGCCAGCCTTCAGTGGCCACACGCAGGTTCTCCTCGGCATTTTCCAGATTGCTCTGGGCAGTGACCAGTTTCTCCTGAGCCTCGGCGGCCTGCTGGCGCAGCTGTGCCACCTGCAGCGAGATCATCTTCTTGGCATCGTCCATCTTGATGTCGGTAAGGGCAGCCTCGGCCTTGGCCTTCTTGGTCTTCTGAGCCAGCTCTGTACCGTGGAAGATAGGTACGTTAACAACGACGCCTGCGGCGAAGATGCCGCCGAACTTGTTTTCGAAGCCGTTGAGCACATTGGGATTGGTCAAGGCATAGTTGGCGGTCAGTGCCACTTTGGGCAGCGCATCGGCACGGGTTACGGCGACTTTCCTGTCATATATTTTCTTTGCCAGATCCAGACTGCGGATTTCGGGACGGGCGGCATAGACCTGCTCGTCGCTCATCACTTCCGAGGCCTCGGGCACCGGAATCGACTCCTGTCCCTCGTCTTCCAGCACGATGTCGCTGTCAAGCGGCAGGCCGCACTCCTTGCAGAGGAGCATCTTGGCCAGCGCCAGGCCGTTGGTGGCCTTGGTCAGCAGCATCTGCGCCTCGTTGCTCTTGACCTTCACGGTGAGGGCGTCGGCAGGGGTGGCAAAGCCGTCCTCCACCAGTGCATCGACATCACTGCCCATCTGCTTCAGCAGGTCGGCATAATTTTCTGCCAGCTGCTTTTTGGCCGCGATGGAAACAATCTGCCAGTAGGCCTGCTCTATATCCACCGCCACCTGGCTCTGCTGCTGGTCGCACTGCGACTGGGCCAGCTGCTGCGCATAGGCCGCCATCTGGTTGGAGGCGACAATCTTGCCCCCCATAAACAGAGGCTGCTGCACGGAGACCACAACGCCGCCGATGTTCTGCATATCCAGCGTGAGGGCCTCGGTTATGTGCTGCCCGATGGCATTGATGGGGGTTGCGATGTCGGTGGCCTGCAGCGCCGCAATCATTTTTTGAAATGCGGGGTCTGTCATATACTTCTTGATGATGTCAGGGTCTGACATCAAGGCAGTCACCTTGCCTGCAACATCGTTTTGCAGCACAGTGCCGGCATTCTGCAGCACCTGCGCCTTCTCGTCGCTGATGAGTTTGATGTCGGTGCCTGTGTACATATAGGCACCGGTGGCCGACACCTTGGGGAAGTAGTTCGCCAGGGCGATGTTCTTGTCATAGCCGGCAATTTCTACCTTCTGCCGGGCGGTTTTCAGCTCGTTGCTGTTTTCGAGAGCCATCTGCCTGCACTCCTCAAGGGTCAGCACCCTTTGGGCGTTTGCCCCGAAGGGCAGCGCGCACAGCGCAACGGCCAGAGTCAACATTGTTTTTTTCATATTTTGTTTGTTTTAATTATATTTCTTTAGTCAGGAACGACCCTCTCCAAAACAAACCGCCTGCCAATTATAACGAATTGCGTATATCAAATAGGGAAATATATTATACAAAAAGTCGCAAAAAGCGACTTTTTAATATTTTTTGAGCATATTTGTAAACAAACCCGCGAATGCTATGCAAAAGGAGCTTGACATACGCGAGCTGCGACGCTCGCTGCCCATTTCTTCCGTGAATGACAAACTGGCAGACGACCTGTTTCTGGCCGAGCTGCGCTACGATTCGGGGATGGACATAATTAAGTATCCCTGCCGGTTCAACGGCTATCTGGCATTCTACTGCATAGAGGGCAACTTTGAAATCGAGATCAACCTCAAGAAATTCACGGTGCACGAGAATTCGCTCTTCATCTACACTCCGGGCAACCTGGTGCGGGTGCTGGACTTTGACCCGGAGCAGAAAAACGGGGTGCATTTCGTGATAGTGGCGGTGTCGGCCGACCTGCTGTCCAACACCCGCATGGACATCAACCGTCTGGGCGACGAGAGTCTGCGTCTGCTGGAGAACCCCTGCGTGATAATGACAGAAGAGGAGCGGACCCTCTGCCGCGAATATTTCGACCTTATCAGCGATGTTTCTTCTCTGCCCGTGAACGGCACGCGCGAAGCCATCACCAGCCTGATTTCATCCATATTCTACCTGATGGGGGCGCTGTGGAAAGAGCGGCTCGCGGCGGTGCAGCGCGACGGGGGGACCTCCCGCGCGCAGATAATTATGGAAGATTTTCTGGTGCTGGTGCGCGACCACCACACCAAAGAGCGCGGCCTGGCCTTCTATGCCGACAAGCTCTACCTTACCCCAAAATACCTTTCAAAACTGATAAAATCGGTGAGCGGCAAATCGGCCCACGAGTGGATCGACTCCTTTGTGATACTGGAGGCCAAAAATATGCTGAAATATTCCGAAATGAGCGTCAAGTCGATTGTCTATTCTCTCAACTTCCCCAACCAGACCACATTCTACCGCTTTTTCAAGGCCAAGACGGGGATGACCCCCTCTGAATACCGCAAGCAATAGGCGCCCTGCCCTATCGGGAGCCGAAGAAGAGCAGCACCATACCCAGCAGCACCAGCGCCAGGTCCACCGCCTTGCTGCGCAGGTTCTTCTCCTTGAACACGAGAGCCGCGAACAGGAAACTGACCACCACGCTGCCGCGCCGCACCATAGACACAATGGAGATCATCGCCCCCGGCAGCGACAGGGCATAAAAATACACAAAGTCGGCCGCCGTCAAGAATATCGATATGAACACGATGGACCAGCGCCACTTGAAGGGGGTGGTCTTTTTGCGGCGGGGATACCAGATGAGCAGCATCATCGCCCCCATCATGCCGCACTGATAGATATTGAACCAGCTCTGCACCGTCATCTTGTCCAGCGCGAGGCCTTCGGGATTCATCAGGAATTTGTCGTAGAGCCCGCTGGCCGCCCCAAGCAGCGCCGCACCCACAATAGCGTATATCCAGATGTTGTGTCTGAAGTCAATCCCCTCCTTCTTACCACTGCGGCTCAGCATGAAGAAAGACACCACCGCCAGCAGCACGCCGGCCCACTGCAGGGCATTGAGCCGCTCGCCAAACAAAAGCATCGCCCCCAGCAACACCATCACGGGGCGGGTGGCGTTTATGGGCCCCACAATGGTCAGCGGCAGATGCTTCATCCCAAAATAGCCCAGCACCCACGAGCTGAGCACTATGCAGCTCTTGAGAAGAATCCACTTCTGCACCTGCCAGCCGCCAAAGTCCCCTACCTTGAATATGGTGCCGTCAAGGGCAGTTCCGCAGTAGGAAACCAGCACCAGCGGCAGAAATATCAGCGAACATATCAGGGTGTTGAGAAACAGCACCGGCAGCACGGCGTTGCCGCTGAGCGACTTCTTTTTGAAGGAATCGTAGAAACCCAGCAGCGCTGCAGAGAGAAAAGCGAGCGTCAACCACATAGCGCGCAAAACTACAAAAGATTGCGGACTACGCAAGCAGCAGCTCCATATCCACGACATCCAGCCAGCGGCCCTGCTTGTAGCCAACCTGCTCAAAGTGCGAGACGCATTTGAAACCAAGGCTGCGGTGGAATTCGATGCTGAGAGCGTTTTCTGCCGTAATGCAGGCTATCAGGGCGCGGAATCCCTCCTTGCGGCAATCTTCTATGAGGCGCCGCATCAAGGCTGTGCCGATACCACGTCCGCAAGCATCGGGAGCCAGGTATATCGTGGTTTCCAGGGTATTGCAATAGGCCGCCCGCTCTTTCCAGGGGTGGGCATAGCAATAGCCCTCTACCCGGCCCTCCCGTTCATACACGAAATAAGGAAAGCCGACGGATATCTCACCGATGCGCCCGCGCATCTGATCTTCGCTCAAGGGCTGCGTTTCAAAAGAGACGGTGGTGGCCTTCACATACCCGTTGTAGATGCCGGCTATTGCCGCTGCATCCTCCGCCGTGACTTTTCGGATCTCTTCCACCTACTCTTTGATTTGGCCGTTTTCGAGGGTAAAACTTGCCAGATTGCCGCCGCCCTCAAAAATTTATTTATCTTCATACGAAAGACTTTCGGCTACTCGGTCTTGAGCCAGACGCGCATCGACGTCTCGCTGCTGCGGTTGGCCCAGCTGTAGTACGGGATCAGGCTGATCGCAGAATCACCGCCGGTGCAGTTCAGCTTTACTATGCCGTCCATAATGCCGCCGGACATCCGCTCGGCCTCGAACCGGGCATCATTGGGCAGCGCCATTTCCTTTGGCTTGACATTATTGTCGACACTTTCCGCGCAATATACCACGGGGCCGCACACGACAGCCGCGCAGCCTTTGTCTTCGGCAACCCGGTCATCGGCCTTAACCAGACGCGGCCGCATATTGAGGTCCAGATCTATCACATCGCCCTCTTTCCACTTGCGCTCGATAACCGCAAAGCCTTTCTCCATTTTGTAGCCGACCTTCTTGCCGTTGACGGTCAGGGAGAAATCTCCGCCACGTCCGTCAGCAAAGCGGTAAAGTCCGCCGGGAGCGAAAGCCTCGCCTGTGCACCAGTGCGGAATGCGGAGCCTTACGGAGAATTTGCGGGCCTTGTCGGGCCTTACCGTCAGGCGCACTTTGCCGTCTACCGGATAGTCCGTTGCCTGCTCAAGAGCCACGGAGCACTTTCCGAGGGCAACCGTAGCCTCGTTGGAAGAGTACAGCGTCACATATATATCGTCGTCAGAAGCGGCATACATATGCCCGGGAGTCTGCAGAATCAGGCGGGAGATGTTAGGCGGGCAGCAGGCGCACCCGAACCATTCCGAGCGGTTCACCCTAGTCTCGTCGGCATCCGCCTCAAGGGGGTTGACATAGAAGAAGCGGTCACCGCTGAGGCTTATGCCCGCCAGCGCATTGTTGAACAACGACATTTCCGCGATGTCAAGATATTTGGCATCCTTCTCTGCCAGGAACATTCCCATATTGAAGAATACGTTTGCAACGGCGGCGCAGGTCTCATTGTAGGCAAACTTGTTGGGCAGGTCATATGCAGAGCCGAAGCCCTCTATACGTCTGTCGGCCCCCAGGCCGCCGGTGATGTGGATCTTGGTGGAAACCAGATCTTCCCAGATGGTGTCAAGAGCGGGTTTGTATTCGTCAATTGCAGCCAATGCATCCACCTGTGCCATACCGGTGTAAAGGTAGATGGCCCTGACGCAATGTCCCACAGCCTTTCTCTGCTGCGCCACCGGAAGGTGTTGCTGGGCATATTCGGGGGAATTCTCCCCTTTGCCGTCGGGAACGAACGTGACGCCCCTTATGTCAAGGAACTTCTTGGCCAGATCGAGATAGAAGCGGTCTCCCGTCACCTTGTACATCTTGCAGAGGGCAAGCTCTATCTCTTCGTGGCCCGGCGCCTGATTCACCGGCTTGCCGCCGTTGTATGCGGGGTCGCCCTCAAAGAATACGCGGTTGATATGTTTTGCGCTCTTTATGGCCACATCCAGCAGCTCGCGCTTTCCGGTGGCCTGATAATATGCCACTGCAGCCTCGTAGAGATGGCCCATATTGTAAAGTTCGTGGCTGTGGATAACAAACGAATAGGGCTTCTCTCCCATCTCATTCACATACGGATTGCCGCACATATGGGTGATGTAGAGATAGCCGTCGGGCCTCTGGCACTCCGCAATCAGGGCGATGGTGGAGTCCATAAAATCTTCGAGGCGCTTGTCCCGACGGAACTGCAGGGAATATGCCACCCCTTCCATCACCTTGTACATATCGGAGCTGATGAAGCGGTGCGGCATCGGGAGCACGTCCGAGCGGCCCTCCAGATAATCCCGGCAGAGGCGGAACCGCTCCACCGCAGGGGCGCAATGTTCCACCGAAAACGGAACTGTGACATCGAGTTCCGTCTCAAGGCGGGGCTGCCAAAAGCCTCCTGTTATTTTGACATCGGTAAAGGGGACGCCTTTCAGATCATCGTTTTCCTTGAAAGAGCACAACACGAGAGAGCCGATCGCAATTGCAAATAGCCATATTCTTTTCATAGCATATCAAGTCTGTCTTGCTAAAGTAATAAATTCCGACCAATGCATCACAAACCCGTGATAAAATATAGCATAAGCGAAGGGAGGCTGTGCGGCCGCAACATCAACGCCTCAATGATCACAGGCGGGCATACTCCCCGTCGCTGACAGCCTCGAGCCATTCATTGCTCACATCGCCGCCGGTTGCAACGTGGGTCGCAAGGTGCTGGAACCAGCTGTCCTTCTGCGCACCGTGCCAGTGCTTGACCCCCTCCGGGATGTCGACCACATCGCCCGCCTTGAGCGCAACGGCAGCCTTGCCCCATTCCTGATACCAGCCGCGTCCGCTCACGCAGATAAGAATCTGGCGCGCGCCGTGGTGGATATGCCAATTATTGCGGCAGCCGGGCTCAAAGGTCACATTCGAAAGCGGCAGGGCGCTCTCCATCGCCGACGCAAGATTCACAGGAGTGATAGGGTTAAGGTAGGAATTTCCGACGAAATATTGGGCATAGCCGGTGTTCGGGACCCCCTGCCCCCAATCGCCGGCCGCGGCATCCGCCGCTGCGTCGCACTGGCTCAGGCCGTTGTCGCTCAAAAATTTGCACAGCTCGCCGATCTGCTCCGGCGTATTGCCCATACGCACCGCTCCGGCCTTGTGGGAGGCAAGCTGCGGTGCCACCCCTTTGAGGGCCGACAAGGCCGCCACGGTAACAATCTCCCTGTCCGCAGGCGAGAGCAGCTCTCCTGCGAATATGTCTCCGAAGAGGTGCGACTTCAGGTAGAAGTCGTCTTGCGGGCAGAACGTGTAGTCAAAAGGCTTCCCGCTCAGTTTTGTCTGGATCTCAGTCCCGAGTTTCAGAGCCTCCCCGGCATTGTCCCATACAGCGGGGCGCACCCAGGGCTTGCCCTCCTTCCAGGCCGCATTGCCCTCTTTGAGCACTTCTGAAAGCACGCCAAGCGCATTGAGCGAGCGCGGAAAACCAGTGTAGGCATACAGCTGAGAAAACGCTTCTTTGAGTTCGTTGACGCTGACCCCGGCATCCAGTGCCGCACGGACAGCCGCATTCAGACGCTCAAGGTCGCCCTGAGCCTCAAGCGCGGCACACTTTGCAAGATGGAGTTGACGCTCGGATAGATTCTGAGCGGAAATATTCACTGACATTACAATTGAAATTATTATGAACCAAATTTTACGCATGTGCAAAAATATTCAAAAGCGGGTATTCCGCCCAGCACCGGCAATCCGGAAATCATTACCAATTTTACTCCTGATTTATGTTTCTGGTTTCGCCGGCCTTCATCCGGATGGTCTTTGACGTACCGTTGAAGTTTATGGTGGTTTTACCCCCATTTCTGGCGTGCACCGTCAAAAATGTGACTTTTCCCTCCTTCCAGTCCATATCCACCACAAAACCGCCGCGCGCACAAATACCCCTGACGCTGCCCTCTCTCCACTTGGCGGGGATGGCCGGCAGCAGCGTAATGGTGTTTGGCGTAGATTGCATAAGCATCTCCACATATGCCGCGCATCCGCCGAAATTGCCGTCGATCTGGAAGGGAGAGTGCGCATCCAGGAGATTGGGATAGGTGCCGCCGCCGCGGCTGGCGTCGTCCCCTTCATAATTGTCGGGGCTGATATATCGCAGCAAATTGCGCAGGGTCCTGTACGATTTCTCGCCGTCCCGCAGGCGGGCGTTAAGGTTGATGCGCCATCCGGAGCTCCAGCCGGTGGTCTTGTCGCCCCGCATCTCCAGCGTGCGGGCACAGGCCGCGGCCAGCTCCGGCGTCCGCTCCACAGAGATTTGATGGCCCGGATAGAGCCCGAAGAGGTGCGACTGGTGGCGGTGATGCGGATCGCTGTCCGGCCAGTCGTGGTACCACTCCTGCAGGTTGCCCTCCTTCCCTATCTGATATGGATATATCTTTTCGAGCGTCCTGTCTATCTTTTTTTGCAGAGCCTTGTCTTTTTTCAGCACTTTGGCAGCCTCGCGGGTGCAGCAAAGGCATTCCCTTATCATCGCCAGATCGGAGGTATTGCCGTAGGATGTGGCGCCGACATAGCCGTCGGGGGTAAGGTAAGTGTTTTCCGGAGATGTGCCGGGCGAGGTCAGCAGGTAGCCGTCCTTCTCCACGAGCCAGCCGATACAGAATGCCGCGGCACCCTTGAGCACGGGATAGTATTCCCGCAGGAACGCCCGGTCTTGTGTAAAGAGGTAATGCTCCCAGATGTGTGTCGAGAGCCAGGCCCCGCCCATAGGCCAGCAGGCCCACGAAGGGTCGCCGGCTTTCAATCCCACCGGACAAGTCATTGCCCAGATATCGGAGTTGTGGGCCATGCACCAGCCGTCTGACACGCCGTAATAGGCTTTGGCCGTGGCAGCGCCCGTGACTGCGGCATTGGCTATGAATCCAAGCAGCGGCAGGTGCATCTCGCTCAGGTTGGCGGTTTCGGCGGCCCAGTAGTTCTCTTCCAGATTTATGTTGGTGGTGTAGTTGCAGCTCCAGGGCGGCAGGATACTCTCGTTCCAGAGTCCCTGCAAGTTGGCCGGGACGCCGGGCGTCCGCGAGCAGGAAATGAGCAGATACCGTCCGTACTGGAAATAGAGCGCCTCCAGCTCGGGGTTATCCTGCTGACAGTCGGTGTAGAGCCGCAGCTGCCGGTCGGTGGACAGCCTGGCAATATCCCCGTCGGTCTTGCCCAAATTGAGCGACACCCGGTCGAAGTAATGTCTGTAGTCTTGAATGTGGGCGCTTCGCAACCGGTCATACGTTTTGCCGGCGGCGGCATTTATGCGATCCTCCGCCAGACGGCTGTAGTCGCGGCCCTCTCTCACGGGATCCTTGTCAAAGCCGTTGAAGCCGGTGACATTGGCGACAAGCACCGTCGCCTCCCGGCAGCCGTCTATCTTGAGCCCTCCCTCCGGGGTGTCTTCCACCTTGCCGCCATCGGCCGCCACGCGGATGAGCGTACGGAAGTGCACGCCCCGGCCAGGGTCGTACAGATGCTTGGTTTGCGCAGCGCTGTAGTAGGAGGGATATGAATGGTAGGCGGCATAACCTTCGGCAGATATTTCACTGCCTTGTGCCAGAGTTGTGTGCGGCAGAGGGGAATCGAAAGAGATTATGGCGCTGATGCCTCGCTCGTCTTCGGATTTCAGACGTATGACGATCACTGAATCGGGGGCGGAGGCAAAATAGTCTGTCTGGAACAGCCGGCCTCGCCTGAGATACTGCACGTGGGCGATGGCGTTGCCGATGTCAAGGTGCCTCCTGTAGCCGGAGACTGCGGTATCGCCGTCGCAATAATCAATGACAAGTGTCCCCAGAGGCTGGTAGTTCTGACTGTAGTGCCCTTGTATTTTGCGGTTTGCGATGTCGGCACCGCGATAATCCTCTTCGTCGAGCAGTCTGCGCACTTCCGGCACCGCCCGGCAGGCATCGGGGGCGGTCTCCGGCCTTTCCGGTTCGCCGGTCCAGAGCGTGATGTCGTTGAGCGATATGACGTCTTGCGCAACGCCGCCATAGACGCAGGCTCCCATAGTTCCGTTGCCGATGACCAGCGACTCTTCGAAATATTTTGCCGGCGCGTCGTAGTGCAGCTTCAAGCCGTCGTCTTCGGCTTTTGCATAAGTGCCCGCTATGCTCACAGCAAGTAAAAGATTTATCAGGCAGCGCGCTTTTTTGCTTTTAGCCCGACCTGATGTTTTCCCGTCCAATCCGCAATCAGACGCGGCAGACCCATGAATACCGAAATCCTTCCTCATTTTACAAATGTAGAAAACTCGCCTGACATCATCCGCAAAAAGTGCAGTCTTTCCCGAAATTTCCTATATTTGTAAGAACTGCTTAATATTAAGCAGACATGAAGATTATCGCCAAGTTTCCCCTGATTCTTTTTCTTTCGGCGGTGGCGGCCATTGTGGCCGGCTGCGCCAGAAACTCCGACATCGATAATCTGCAGCGCCAGATCGACGAACTGAAGGCCGGCAGCATCCAGTCCATCGAAGGCCAAATCGCATCCATCCGGACCTCGATCGCATCCCTGCAGAGCACCGACGATGCCCTGCAGGACTATATCACCGTGCTCCAGAGCCAGACCGCAGAACTCGAAAAGACCGATGCCGACCTGTCAGATGCCATCTCCGCCCTCAAGACCGAACTGTCTTCCAAGATCGACATCGCAGAGGCGGACTGTCTTGCCCGGCTGGAAGCCTATAAGGAGACGGTGAAGACGCAGATGACGTCGCTGAACGAATCGATAGTAATTCTGCAGAGCAGGGACAGCGACCTGCAGAAGCAGATAGACAGCCTCGGATCCTACGTCAACGGCGGCATCAGGGCCACCCGCGACTGGGCATCCGCGACCTTCGCCACCATCGACCAGTACACCGCCACGGCGGGCATAGTGGCCGATATTCAGTCACAGATAGAGTCCATCAATTCCGACATCAAAGAGATGAAGTCGGACATCTCGGGGCTGAAGGAAGACTTGGACGCCGCCATCTCCGGGCTCCGCCGCGAACTGCAGTCCGAGATCAAGTCGGCGGCCGACAATGCCGCCACGGCCCTGGGCAATGCCATCGACGAAATCAGCGCGGCCTACAAGTCTGCCATTGCGGACGCCATCTCCGCCAGCGAGAAATCCCTGAAAGCATGGGTCAAGGAGCAGTTGCTGGACGGCTACTACACGGCCGCCCAGGCGGACAGCAAACTGGACGCCCTCCGCACAAGCCTCGAGGGCAAGCTCAACTCCCAGAAGACCTACCTCGAAGGGCTCATCACCGGCCTCGAGAGCAGCCTCAACACGAAAATCTCCGCCAACAGGACCCTAATCGACGGCCTTACGAAGCAGCTCGCCGACGCCAACACCGAGATAGCCGAACTCTCCGGCAAGGTGGCTGCCAACGCCAGCTCCATCTCCGCGAATGCCAGTCAGATAGCCGCCAACTCTCTCAGCATCTCCCAGAACTCCGGCGACATCGACGCCTGCGAGAAACTCATCTCCGACAGCAAGAAGCTCATCTCCGAGAACGAGTCCGCCATCGAGATCAACGCTGCTGCCATCACCGCCCTGCAGACCCTCGCCACGGCCGACGAGCAGAATATAAGCAAGAACGTCTCCGACATAGCGAAGAACGCCGAGGACATCGCCTCCAACGCGTCCCTCATCTCCGCGAACGCCACGGCCATCTCCAACAACTCACGGGCCATCTCCGACAACGCGGCCGCAATAATCCAGCTCCAAGCTGACCTGGCCGCGCAGAAGGTCGAGATCACCAATGCCTACAAGGCCGCCATTAAGACAGCCATCAACACCCTTGACGGTAAGCTGACAGGGAACCTCGCCACCGAGGTCAACACGCTTAACACACGTATTGACAACGAGGTTGCGACAATCAATACTTCCATCACAACTCTCACCGGCCGCGTCGCAACCTGCGAAAACGACATCAAAGGCATCAAGGACTCAATCGATTCCATCCGGAAGGACATCAAGGACATGCAGGATCAG
>CAVHPI010000008.1:0-61403 GCA_963637965.1 bacterium | reverse complement strand
ACGAATTCACCCAGATGCTTACCAAGCAGAATGTGAAGTACGAACTCATTTCGCGTGCCGGCAGCCACGACTGGACATTCTGGAAGGCTGCGCTTGCAACAGCACTTGTCAAAGCAGGGAAGACATTTTAGTGAGGATTTGACGGTCATGGAGCAACAGAGTCTTCGGGACGAGTTCTCTCAACTCCTGTCGTCTTAGATTCCGCCGCGCATCACGCTCCGCCTGCAAGGAGTGGAGAGTTGGGGAGTTGGGGAAAGTGAGTGCGAGTGCGTATTTCGGAGCATCGGCACCCGGGGAATCGGCAGCAAGAATGCAGCGTTTTCGGAATCAGGAATGCAGTGAGAAATTTTTCGTGTCAACTTTTTGAGGCTGGTACACTGCAAAAAAGATGAGGACAAGAAGCCGGCCGCTTGAAAAAAAACCGCAGCAAATATTGACACGACAAGGCTTCCCGCACCGGAATTAAGGTAACAACTTCCGCATTGCAGGTATTGGAGCATTTCCCGATTTCTGAATATCTTTGAGGCTGAAAAAAACAGATTGAAATGTATCTAGAAAAAATAAACGGTCCCGAGGATATCAAGAAACTCTCCACAGACCGGCTTAACGTGCTTGCCGATGAGCTGAGGCACTGCCTGATTGAAAAACTCAGCAACCACGGAGGACACGTGGGGCCGAATCTGGGAATGGTGGAGGCGACAATCGCTCTGCACTATGTATTCAACTCCCCGGAAGACAAAATCGTATTTGACGTCTCCCATCAGAGCTATGCCCACAAAATCCTCACCGGCAGAAAGCAGGCCTTTATGGAGGCTGCGCATTACGACGACGTGACGGGCTACAGCGAACCGTCGGAGAGCAGCCACGACCATTTTGTAATCGGCCACACATCCACCTCCGTCAGCCTTGCATGCGGCCTTGCAAAAGGGCGCGACCTTGCCGGCGGGCGGGAAAATATCATCGCCGTGATTGGCGACGGCTCGCTCAGCGGAGGAGAAGCCCTCGAGGGGCTGAACGTTGCCGGAGCGGAACTGCGCAGCAACCTCATCATCATAGTCAACGACAACCAGATGTCCATCGCGGAAAACCACGGCGGCCTTTACAAAAACCTGCAGCTGCTCCGCGAAACCTGCGGCAAAGCAGAGAACAACCTGTTCAAGGCTATGGGACTCGACTATCTTTATGTCCCCCAAGGCAACGACATCCCCACCCTTATCGAAGCCTTCAAGAAGGTGAAAGATATCGACAGGCCGATTGTCGTGCACATAAACACCCTCAAGGGCAAGGGGCTGCAGTATGCAGAAACCGACAAGGAGAAATGGCACTACGGCGCTCCGTTTATTGCGGAAACCGGAGAACCCAAGTTTAAATCGGAGGGCGAGGACTACGGCGACCTCACCGCTCGCTACCTTCTGGAAAAAATGCCCCGAAATCCGCAGCTTGTGGCCATTACCTCCGGCACCCCGACAGTATTCGGATTCACCCGGGAGCGCAGGGAACGGGCCGGAAGGCAATTCCTGGATGTGGGAATCGCCGAGGAAACTGCGGTTGCAATGGCCTCCGGAATCGCCCGCCGCGGCGGAAAACCAGTATGGGGCGTTTACAGCACATTCATCCAGAGAACATACGACCAGCTCTCGCAAGACCTCTGCATAAACAATAACCCTGCGCTGATGCTGGTGTTCTGGGGCGGAATCGAGAGTATGAACGATGTGACCCACACCTGCTTCTACGACATCACGCTGCTTTCAAACATCCCGAACCTCATCTATCTGGCACCTTCCTGCCGTGAAGAATATTTCTCTATGCTTGACTGGGCGCTCGCCTATAGAGAGCATCCCGTGGCCGTCCGCGTTCCGCTTGGCGAGGTCATCTCCCGCCCCGACGCAAAGACTGCCGGCGTGGACTGGTCCGCTCCCGAATACGAAATCACCCGCAGAGGCAGCCGTGTGGCCGTTCTCGGCCTGGGATGCTATTATCAGAAAGGAGAGGCCGTCTGCGAAGAGCTCAAGGCTCGCGGAATCGATGCCACGCTGATAAACCCCCGCATCATCACCGCTCTGGACACCTGCACTCTCGAGAGCCTGAAGGCGGACCACGAACTTATACTCACGATTGAGGACGGCCAGATTGACGGAGGATGGGGCGAGAAGATCGCAAGATACTACGGCGACAGCCCTGTGAAGGTGCTGGTCCGCGGCCAGCGCAAGCAGTTCGAGGATCACTATGCCGTGGACGCCCTTCTGAAAGCGAACCGCCTCACTGCGGAGCTCCTTGCCGAGGATATTCTTAAAGCTTTAGGCGACAAATAATATACAGTGCAGGAGTTCAACGACTTCTATCTCTTTGAATATTCCCGGCATTTGCCCATCCGTTTTGCGGTTGTCCGCCACAATTGCTACTTTTGCGGCGGACAATCAACAAACATCAGATATGGCAAATATTGGCAATCCGTTCACTTCTGTGGGGAAAAAAGCCGTCCTCTGCGGCTCGGGAGAACTTGGAAAAGAAATCGCTATTGAACTTGAGCGCTACGGTGTGCACGTCGTGGCCGTGGACAAATACCCCGGCGCCCCCGCAATGCAGGTGGCGCAGTCGTCGCACGTGCTCTCGATGCTCGACGGCGAGGCGCTGTCCGCGATGATCGAGGAGGAGAAACCCGACCTGATAATCCCGGAAGTGGAAGCGATAGCCACTCCCAAGCTGGTAGAACTAGAAAAGAAAGGCTACACGGTGATCCCTACCGCCAACGCGACCTTCCTTACGATGAACAGAGAAGGCATCAGGCGTCTTGCGGCGGAGGAGCTTGGAATTCCGACATCGCGCTACGAATTTGCCCGGAACGAAGAGGAATTCAGGGCTGCGGTGGCAAAAATCGGATTCCCGTGCGTCGTAAAGCCCGTAATGAGCTCTTCCGGCCACGGCCAGAGCGTGATTCGGAATGAATCTCAGATTGCCGAGGCCTGGAGAGTGTCTCAGGAGGGAGGACGCGCCGGCGGCGGAAAGGTCATCGTGGAAGGCTTTGTGGATTTTGACTACGAAATCACCCTCCTGACCGTGCGCCACAGCGCCGGAACCACATTTCTCAAGCCTGTGGGCCATCATCAGGTGGACGGAGACTACCGCGAATCCTGGCAGCCCCAGGGGATGAGCGCCTCTGCGGAGAAGAAGGCGCAGGAAATCGCGGGCAAAATCACCGCCGCCCTGGGCGGATACGGAATATTCGGAGTTGAACTTTTTGTGAAGGGAGAGGATGTAATATTCAGCGAAGTCTCTCCGAGGCCGCACGACACCGGAATGGTGACTATGATCTCGCAGGACCTGTCGGAATTCGCCCTCCACGCCAGAGCGGTGCTGGGCCTGCCCGTTCCGGAAGTGCGCTTCCTGGGGCCGTCGGCCTCAAAGGCGATTGTAGTGGAGGGCGACACAAGTGAATATGAGTTCCAGAATGTCGACAAGGTGCTTGAAGAGCCTGGGGTTCAGGTCAGATTCTTCGGCAAGCCCGAGATCAAGGGGCACCGCCGCGTCGGAGTCATCCTTGCCACCGACGAGACGGTAGAGAAAGCGCTTGCAAAAGCGGAAAGGGCCTATTCCAAGCTCCAGGTCAAAGTATATTGATATGCCTGCCTACCGGTAGGTATGCGCAGAGCGTCCCTGGGCGCTGGGGAGATAATTGATGCCCCACCAGCACATCTGCAGACACACGAAGGCAATCAGCAGCAGGGCGCAGGCCATAGAGCTGTCGGCAGGGCGCGCCTTGCGGAAGTGCACATACACCAGATAGCACAGCCAGGTGATGGCGGCCCAGGTCTCCTTGGGGTCCCAGCTCCAGTAGGTGCCCCACGCCTCCTTGGCCCAGAGCGCCCCGAAAAGCATCCCGAAGGTCAGGAACGCCAGCCCCACATACACCAGATTGTCGGTGAGACCCATCTCCCGCCGCGTGGGAGTACGCCGCACAAAAAACAGCAGATAGGCCGCCATCACCGTGGCCGCCCCCAGAAGGGCGTAAGAGAACATATACACAATCACGTGCGGGGCAAACCAGGGGCTCTGCAGCGCCGGCATCAGCGTGGTGGAGTGTATCTCGGGCTTGAAGAGGTTGATGCACACAAACACCAGCGCCAGCAGCGTGCTGAAGGAGAGAATCCACTTGTAGCGCCAGCGGCTGTAAACGAAAATGCCGGCGACGGGGAGGAAAAAAGAATACCAGAGGCGGGTCTCACCCATCGTGCGCAGCGGCGGACGCTCCAGAGAGATCCACATCCCCACGATAAAGGTGAAAAACAGCGCGATGCCGGTCAGGGTAAAGGCGTACACCAGGGGGCGGCGCCCCTTCCAGGCAAAATATGCCCCGGCGGCCCAGAGCGCCACGCTGGGCAGCGCAAACCATATAAAATCGTTCCAACTCATCACTCTTGCTCCTTATCTTCTGCGGCGGGCCCGGGGGCGGAGAACAGCATCAGGCACAGCGCCCCGGCCAGCATCATGAAAATTCCCGCATACACCGCCGGCAGCCAGGGGTCGCGCACCACCTGAAATGTGCTGTAGCGGCTCTCGGCCCCCAGACGGGTGTCGTATCCATACTGATATATCTTCCAACCCGCCACCTTCATCGGATGGTTGACCTCAACCGTGCCGGAAGTGCTCTCCCCCTTCTGGCGGTGCACCGTGATTTCAGAGGCAAAGCGGCGTGGAGAGCCGTCGGGATAGCTCTCCATTATGAACTTGTGCAGCTCTATGGCGATGTCCAGCTCCTGCATTGTGCCGTCGCCGCGCACCGCCCGCCACTCGGGGATGTTGCGATATGAGATTATGCGCAAATCCTGCCGGTCGGCGGCCCCAAGAGTGGCGGCAACCACCGCCACGACCACCCCGAGGTGATTCAGAATAAACGGGATGTTGCCCGCCTTGAAGTGCACGATGCGATCCGCTGTGGCCAGGGCGGCGATCAGCAGCATCCAGCACCACGCCAGCACAAAGGGCCAGAAGCGCAGCATCTGCCCTATCCCCGGCAATCCGTCGGCTCCCTGAGCGGTGAAGCCCATGAGCAGCGTCAGAGTCAGAGCGTAAATCAGGCTGGGGACGGCGGCGCCGTAGTGCATCATCCATCCGAAAAGATAGACCTTGCGGCGCAGAGCGTACATCACAGCCACCGCCGCAACCAGCAGCGACAGCGCAAATATGTTCACCGGGAAGGCCATCAGAGACCAGGGGACAGGCCCTGACAGCAGCTGCAGCACCAGCCCCAGCAGCACCGGGACCAAGCCTATGGCAAAGCCCTGCCGCATAGTCCACGGTTTACTCCACATCTTTTCCACTATTCTTTCTGCTCTTGTCTGCCTCCGGCGTCTTGCCGGCGGCACCCTTGCGGCTGTCGTCTCCGCGGAAATTCTTGTAGAGGAAGCGGCGTATCTTCTGGGTGGCGGTCTTCTCAAAGGGCTCCTTCATGGCATCCACCTCGCCTATCTTGCTGTTCTTGCCCACGGCCTTGTTGACCCACTCCAGCACCGCCTTCTTGCGCGCCTCCATATTCTCGAAGAACTGGTCCTCGGAAGCCTGGTTCCAGTCGAGCACATTGTCGTTGAACTTGACCAGCGCCACCAGGTGGCCGTCACGCTCCATTACCAGCGACTCGTCCACCCCCTCTATGTTGTTGATGACCTGCTCTATTTCCTCGGGATAGATGTTCTCGCCAGAAGCGCCCAGAATGGTGTTGTTGAGGCGGCCCTTAATGAAATAGTAGCCGTCCCTGTCGCAAATGGCCACATCGTTGGTGTGGAACCAGCCGTCGTCGTCGAGCACGCTCATCGTGCGCTCGGGATCCTTGTAGTAGCCCAGCATCACATTGTCGCCGCGGCACACTATCTCCCCCTCGCCCGTCTCCGGGTCCACATTGTCGAGCCGCACCTCAACCTTGTAGGTGGGCACCCCGATGGAGCCGACCTTCTTGCGCTTGTTCATAAGCACGTTGCACACCAAGGGGGAAGTTTCGGTGAGTCCGTAGCCCGGCGCGTAGGGGAAGCGGCAGTCCAGCAGGAACTTCTCCACAACCGGGTCCAGCTTGGCCCCGCCGATGCCAAAGAAGCTCATCTTGCCGCCGAAAGTGCGCCTTAGACGCCCCCCGATGAGCCTGTGCAGCAGATGCGGGGTGTGATGGTCCATCCAGGTGAGCACGCGGCTGCCCCGGATGGTGGGGAACACGCTGTTCTTGATGACCTTCTCTATGACCAGCGGCACGGAGAGCATCACCGTGGGGCGGATGTTCTTGAGGGCGGGCAGCAGCACCGACACCGCCGCCGGCTTGTGCAGATAATAGACGCACGCGCCGCAGTAGAAAGAGTAGATGCTGGAGACCCCCATCTCGTAGGTGTGGGCTATGGGCAGGATGCTCAGGAAGCGGTCCCGCTTGCCTCGGGGCTGAGCCTTGTAGGAGGCTACCAGGTTGTGGCAGATGTTGCGGTGGCTCAGCATCACCCCTTTTGCGCGTCCGGTGGTGCCGGAGGTGTAGATGATGGTGGCCAGATCGTCGGGAGCGGGCTCCTTGACCCATCCGTCGCACTGGAAGTCCTCTTTGTTTTTCTTTATGAATTCGAATGTCTCGATGTCGATGACCAATGTCAGACGCTCCTTGATCTGCTCGCTGAGCTTGCCCAGCAGCTTTTTGGAAACGAATATCGCCTTGGTCTCGGAGTGAGTGAGAATGTTGTCTATCTCATTGGTACTGCTGTCGGGCAGAATGGGCACCAGCACCCGCCCGAAGGCGGTGACGCTGAAGAATGCCACCAGATAGTTGGGCATGTTCTGCGAGAGAACCGCAACCTTGTCGTTGCAGCTGATGCCGTAGCGCGACATTCGCTGCGAGAGGCGCTCCACCGCCTCGCGGAAGGTGCCGTAGGTGTAGGCCTGCGTGCCGTCTACATATTGGGTGGCGTGGCGGCGGGTGTATTTGGTGGTGGAATACTGATACACGCGGCGCAGCGTGGTGTTGTTTACCTCGCGGGCCTTGAGCCGCTGCTTGTAGGGGGATTTGTTTTTCTTAGCCATATCGCAGCAAATATAATGCTTTTGCGCTTCGGCACAAAAAAAGCCCCGCAGACGCTCTGCAGGGCTCTCTTGAGGCGTTTGGGACGCCTACCAGTTGAGGATTTTCTTGAAATCGTACTCCTCGGGGTTGGCCACGTAAGCCTTTGCGGCCTCGTAGTCGGCGGGAGTGATGTAGTGGCAGATGTGGCTGTAGTAGTTCTGCGCTGTACCGCCCTCGATTGCCACGCGGCGCGGGGGAATCTTGCCCTCTGCGTTCTGCAGATCCTTGAGGTAGAGGGGATGAGCGTCGCCGTTGGCGTCGACATACACCATGCAGCCGGTCTCGCCCTTGCTGAAGAGCTCGTATGCGCCCATAGCCAGCTCGCTGCAGTATGTCAGGTCGTATGCGATGGGGTCCTGGCAGCGGACATCGTAGCCGATCTCCACGGGACGGGTCTTGATCTTGAGGCCGATCTTCTTGAACTCGCCGTCGAGGATGTCGTTGAACATCACGGCCTTGCTGATCTTGCCAAGCTCGGGATGGCCGTGCTCGTCGTAGGTCATGTGCACGCCGGTGGACTTCAGGTCCTCGGGAGCCAGGTCGTGGAACACGCCCTCCGCAACCACCACGGTGCCGTAGGGGATGCCCAGAATCATGCGCTTCACGATTGCAGAAACGGTGAGCTTGATGATCTTGTCGATGGTGATGTCAGTCTTGTTGAACATCTCGGGGATGATGGTCATGGGGCAGTGGGTAGCCTCGCCGATGCCCAGTGCCAGGTGGCCTGCGGAACGGCCCATCGCGGAGATGAGCAGCCAGTTGCCCGAAGTGCGGGCATCCTCATACACGGTGCGGGCAATGTGCGCGCCCTCGTCCTTGGCGGAGTTGAAGCCGAATGTGGGGGCGTTGCCGGGGAGCGGCAGGTCATTGTCGATGGTCTTGGGGATGTGTATGTTGCTGATGGGATAGTTCTTGCTTGTGAGGAACTTGGCGATGCGGTTGGCAGTGGAAGCGGTGTCGTCGCCGCCCACGGTAACCAGCAGCTTGATGTTGTTGTCCTGGAACAGGGAGAGATTGAAGTTCTTCTCAAAATCCTCCTGAGTCGGTTTGTAACGGCTCATCTGCAGATAAGATCCGCCGCGGTTGAAGTAGGCGTCGGCCTTGAAGAAGTCGAGGTCCTCCGTGCGGGGGTTCTTGCTGAACAGGCCGGAGTAACCGCCGTGGAGGCCGATTACGCGGTAACCGTTGGAGAGGAATGTTTTAGCTACTGAACAAACGACGGTGTTCATGCCCGGAGCGGGGCCGCCGCCGCAAAGGATAATGATGGAGTCTTTCATATTACGTTTTTGTAAGGGGTGGCAAAGTTAGAAAAAAAGCGGATTTTTTTGAGTATATTTGCAGTTTACATTTTCCGTCTATGGCAAAAATATCCAAATCGGCTGCAAAAGAGCGCATTGCCGCTCTCAGCGAGGAGCTCAGGATGCATAATTATAATTATTATGTGCTGAGCCGCCCCGTGATTTCCGATTTTGAATTCGACCTCAAGATGCAGGAGCTGCAGTCGCTCGAGAAGATGTATCCCGACCTGGTGCGGAGCGACTCGCCCACTCAGACGGTGGGGAGCGACCTTGCGGCGGACCCGCATCTTCGCAAGCCTACAAGACTGCAGGAAAACGGGGCGACGGGTGAGGCTGCAGGCGCAGCGGTCAGCAAGAAGGGCGCAAACGGGAGCGCGGCCGCTAAAGAGGCGGCAAGACAGGGGGGCAAGTTTGAGCAGGTGGCCCACAAATATCCGATGCTGTCGCTGGGCAACACCTACAGCCGTGAGGAGATGCAGGCCTTCTGCAGCAAGATAGAGCAGGAATACGGCTCCCCGGTGGAATATTCCTGCGAGCTGAAATTCGACGGGGTGGCCATCTGCCTGACCTACGCCGACGGCCGTCTGCAAAGGGCCGTGACCCGCGGCGACGGCGTCCGCGGCGACAATGTCATAGACAACATACTCACGATTCATTCCATACCCAGGGAGCTCTCCGGCAGCGGATGGCCCCGGGAATTTGAGATACGCGGCGAAATCTATATGCCATACGCCTCGTTCGAAGCCCTCAACGCGGAGAAGGAGGAGATTGGCGAGCAGCCCTTCGCCAACCCCCGCAACGCCGCCAGCGGCAGCCTCAAGCTGCAGAGCAGCGCGCAGGTGGCGGGGCGCGGTCTGGAGTGCGTGCTCTACCACATGCTGGGGGAGGATCTCCCCTTCGCGAGCCACAGCGAGGCCATCGCGGCCGCCGCAAGTTGGGGCCTGCCCACCAGCAGCCTCTCCAGGGTGCTCACGGGCGCGCAGCAGGTCATCGGCTTCATAAACGAGTGGGACACCCGCCGCAAGAGCCTCCCCTACGCCACCGACGGCGTGGTGATCAAGGTCAACGACCTGCAGATGCAAAAGAAGCTGGGCTTCACCGCAAAGTCGCCCCGCTGGGCCACGGCATACAAGTTCAAGCCGGAGCAGGCGCTGACCCGCCTGCTGAGCATAGACTATCAGGTGGGACGCACCGGGGCGGTGACTCCGGTGGCCAATCTGGAGCCGGTGCCCCTCTCGGGCACGGTGGTCAAGCGGGCGTCGCTGCACAACAAGGACCAGATGGACCTGCTGGACATCCGCATCGGCGACTGGGCGTATGTGGAGAAGGGGGGCGAAATCATCCCCAAAATCACCGGGATCGAGAAGAGCCGGCGTCCCGATGACGCCCGGGTGCCCGACTTCCCCACCCTCTGTCCCGACTGCGGCACCCCCCTGGTGCGCGACGAAGACGAGGCGCGCCACTACTGCCCCAACCGCACCGGCTGCCCCACTCAGATCAAGGCGGCTTTCGTGCACTTTGCCAGCCGCGACGCGATGGACATCCTGCTGGGCGGCGCCACGGTGGAGCAGCTCTACAATCTCTCGCTGATACGCCGCCTGAGCGACCTCTACACCCTCACCAAAGAGCAGCTGCTGACCCTCGAGGGGTGGCAACTGCGCTCTTGCGACAATTTTCTGGAGAGCGTCGCCCGCAGCCGGAGCGTCCCCTACTCCAGAGTCCTCTATGCGCTGGGCATCCGCCACATAGGCAAGACCACCGCCAAGGCGCTCTCCAAGGCTTTTCCCGACATCGACGCCCTTGCCGCAGCATCCATAGATGAACTGTCGGCCACAGAAGACATCGGCCCCATCGTGGCCGCATCCATAAAGGAATATTTCTCCGACCCGGAGAATCTCCGCCTGATAGAGGCACTCAAGGCCGCCGGGCTGCAATTTGCCGGCAGCCGCGCCGAGACCCTCTCCGACGCCCTAGCGGGCAAGCCGGTGGTGGTGTCGGGCGTCTTCAGCGTCTCCCGCGAAGAGCTCAAGAGCCTCATCGAGGCCCACGGAGGCACTTCGCCTGGCAGCGTCAGCGCCAAGACCGCCTACCTTCTTGCGGGCGACAAGCCGGGCGAGGCCAAGATGAAGAAGGCCGCCGCACTGGGGGTTGAAATCATAGACGAAAACCGTTTTTACGAGCTTATCGGCAGATGAATCCCCTTTTCGAGAGCATACGGAACACCGTCAAGCGGTGGATAGACGCGGTCATGGATCTGCTGGAGTTCCTGACCTACGACCTCTGGCGCCTGGACTTCTCCAAGCCTATGCGGCTGAGCGAGAAGGTCCTGCACCGCATACAGGTGGCCACTCTCACCGCATCGCGCTACTTCACCGGCCGCATCGGCCGCGAATCGGTGTTCCTGAGCTACTTCACGGCGATGTCCATAGTGCCTCTGGTGGCGGTGGTGCTGTTTGTGGCGCTCAGCTTCGGGCTGGACGACACCCTGCTGGAGATGATCCAGCCCTACCTGGGGGAGAACAAGCACTTGGCCGACACCATCCTGGGCTGGGCGCAGAACATCGTGGACCAGACCACCAGGGGGCTGTTCGGAATCATCAGCTTTCTGACCTTCCTGTGGATGATTATCCGCCTCATGCTGAGCATAGAGGACACATTCAACCACATCTGGAACGTCAAGCGCACCCGCACCTTCGTAAAGAGCGTCGGGGTGTATCTGCTGATTCTGGTGCTGATCCCCTTTGTGCTGATATTCTTCCTCTACGGCGCGGGCTATTTCACATCGTTCATCAGCGCCCTGGAGAAGCTGCCGGTGATCCGGTTCTTCGCCTCCGGCCTTTACTGGGTGATATTCTACGGCGTGGCGCTGCTGGTGTTCTCGCTTATGTACAAGTTCATCCCGCACGTCAAGGTGCACTATTTCGACTGCATCAAGGCGGCCATCTGGACCGCTCTGGCATTCGTATTGCTGCAGTACATCTACCTCGAGACCCAGATGATGGTGACCAAGCTGAGCGGCGTCTACGGCGCCTTTGCCGCCATCCCGCTGATGTTCCTGTGGCTTAACTACAGTTGGCAGATAATCCTCTTCGGAGTGTATCTTACATATTCATACGAACACGTGTCGGACTTTGACCCCGACAAAGACGTCCTCTTCAACATCCGGCGCGACCGGCAGAAAGCCCGCCGCAAGGCCCTCCTGCACAAGTTGGAACGCGCGAGCGCAGAAGAGAGCGACCCCAATGGAGAAACTCGGTAATGAGCAGCAGCACATTCAATCAAGAAGACGAACAGATAATCCGCCGCGAGTTTGAGAAGCTCCGCCTGGCCAGCCTCAGGCGCTGCGCCGACCAGCAGCAGTACGAGCTCGTGCTCAAGGCGTTTGACTTTGCCAACGAGGCGCACCGCAACGTGCGGCGCTGCAGCGGCGAACCCTACATAATCCACCCGATAGCGGTGGCCAAGATTGTAGTGCAGGAGATCGGGCTCGGCTGCAAGTCTATCTGCGCCGCCCTGCTGCACGATGTGGTGGAGGACACCGAATACACGGTGGACGATATCCGCCAGCTCTTCGGTGACAAAATCGCCAGCCTGGTGGAGGGGCTCACCAAAATCAAGAGCGCCCTGGACAACGACAGCCTCAAGACAAAGGCTACCCGCAGCCTGCAGGCGGAGAATTTCAAGCGAATTCTGCTCACCCTCAACGACGATGCCCGCATAGTGCTCATCAAGCTGGCGGACCGTCTGCACAACGTGCGCACCATCCAGTATATGCCCAAATACAAGCGGGAGAAGATTCTGAGCGAGACGATGTACATCTTTATCCCGCTGGCCCACCGGCTGGGCCTCTATAATATAAAGAGCGAGATGGAGGATGTGTGGATGCGCTTCAACGAGCCTCAGGAGGCCAAGCGCATCGACGGCGAGCTGCAGCATCTGATGGAGACCAAGGGGGGCGAGATTGAATCGTTCGTGGGGGAAGTGGACGGAATGCTGCGCGAGAGCGGCACCACGGCCCGCATCCTCAAGCGCCTGAAGAGTCCCTACTCCATCTGGCGCAAGATGCACACCAAGAACATCCCGTTCGAGCAGATATTCGACATATATGCCGTGCGCATAATCTTTGAGCCGCGCGAGGGGCTCTCGGAGCGCGAGCAGTGCTGGCAGATATTCTCCCAGATCACCGGCAGGTACCACTACAACCAGAACCGCGTGCGCGACTGGGTCAGCGAGCCCAAGGTCAACGGCTACGAGAGCCTGCACGTGACGGTGATGTACAACGGAATGTGGATAGAGGTGCAGATACGCTCGGAGCGGATGAACTCCATTGCAGAGCGCGGCGTGGCGGCCCACTGGAGCTACAAGCAGGGGCAGATGACCGACGACTACATGGACCGCTGGCTCAAATATGTGCAGGACATTCTGGAGAACCCCGACGCCAACGCGCTGCAGTTCCTGGACGATGTTCACAAGGAGCTGCTGACCTCGGAGATATTCGTGTTCACCCCCACCGGAGAGTCGCGCAGCCTGCCCAAAGGCTCCACGGCGCTGGACTTCGCCTTCAATGTCCACAGCCAGATCGGCTGCCACGCCATCGCCGCCAAGGTCAATATGAAGCTGGTGACCCTCTCCACTGAGCTGCGCAACGGCGACCAGGTGGAGATCATCACCTCCGACTCATCCCGCGTGAAGCGCGAGTGGCTGGAGTTTCTCAAGACGACGTCGGCCCGCAATGCGGTGCTGGACGCCCTCAAGGATATGAGCAAGGACAGTGTAAACCGCGGCATGGGGATGCTGCGCGACGCCCTCGCAGAGCGCAACATACAGATGCAGACCCGCGTGATACGCAAGTTGCTGGATTTCTACAAGATTTCCGGCGGCAAGGACGAGCTTTACAACAAAATCGGCATCGGCCTGATTGATCTGGGCGCCGAGCTTGACACCGCCCTCACCACCAACGCCAAGCGGCGCAATGTGCAGATGTGGGGCTTCAAGCTGCCCGCCAGCAATTCCAAGAAGATTCTGGACAAGCTGGACTTGAACAATATAACCTTCAACACCAGCGACTGCTGCCACCCGATTCCGGGGGACAATGTCGGCGGTGTGCTGGAAAACGACGGCAGCATCACCATCCACAAGACCAGCTGCCCCACATACACGAACTTGGCCGCCACGGCCGGGAACAGGGTTGTGGATGTGCGCTGGAGCCACCATTTCATGATGTCATATCTGGCGCGCATCAAGTTTGGCGGCATCGACCGGATGGGGATTCTCAATGATATAACTTATCAGCTGTCGGGCAAGCTGGGCATTAATTTGCGCAAGATTTCGGTGGAGGCGCACGATGGAATTTTCGATGGGTTTGTGGATATTTATGTGCACGATACGGCCGATTTGGACAAGACGATCGCGTCGCTGGACAAGATTAACGGGATAGAGAAGGTGAACCGGGTGGAGATTGAGTAGGAAGAGTTTAGAGGCACGGAAAGTTTAGAGGCACGAAGTGCCGACAGCAAGTCCCTTCCCGGGGGAAGGGATTTAGGGTTGGGGTCATAAATAAATAATGTGCGGTGGGAGTGCCGAGGCTTTGATAGTTTAGAGTTTAGAGGCGTGGAAAGTTTAGAGGCACGATAGTGCCGACAGCAAGTCCCTTCCCGGGGGAAGGGATTTAGGGTTGGGGTCATAAATAAATAATGTGCGGTGGGAGTGCCGAGGCTTTGATAGTTTAGAGTTTAGAGGCGTGGAAAGTTTAGAGGCACGATAGTGCCGACAGCAAGTCCCTTCCCGGGGGAAGGGATTTAGGGTTGGGGTCATAAATAAATAATGTGCGGTGGGGTGCCGGGGCGTTGAAAGTTTAGGGTTTAGAGTTTAGAGTTTAGAGATGAACAGAAATAGATTTATAGCGGCGGGGCTGATAGTTTGCACCGCGATATGCTGCGCAGTGTCACACTCCTGCGCCAACACCAAGGCCTCCCCGATGGGCGGCCCCAAAGACACAATTCCCCCCGTGCTGATTGCGGTGAACCCTGCCCGGGGCGACACCGCCTTCCCCCGCACCGGAGGCAGCGTGCGCCTGCGCTACAACGAATACACCGTGGTCAAGGACGCAAACGGCATCCTGCTCTCCCCTCCCCACAAAAAGAAACCCAAAGCCAAAGTCAAAGGCAAGGAGATAGTGGTTACCTTCCAGGACACCCTCAAGGAGAACACCACCTACACCATCGACTTCGGCAGTGCCCTGGCAGACAACAACGAGGGCAACATCGCTCCCAAATATGTCTACACCTTCTCCACCGGCCCCGAAGTGGACAGCCTCTACATCACCGGCACGGTGCTGGACGCCGAGAACCTGACCCCCGTGAAGAAGGCTCTGGTGATGCTCTACCGGCAGTGGCGCGACTCCTCCTGCATCCTGACCCTGCCCGACGCGGTGGGGCGCACCGACGACTGGGGCTTCTTCTCCATCCGCAACATCGGCAGCGGCCCCTACTGGATCTACGCCTGCAGCGACGAGAGCGGCGACTACCTCTACAACCTGGGCGAAGAGCGCATCGGCTTTCTGGACACCGCCATCACCCCCGCGATGGTGGTGCGCGACTCCGTCTACGAACTGATGGGCTTTGACATGAAGGACACTCTGGCCTGCCAGGCGCGCCGCAGCACCTACGAGATCGCCATCTTCAAGGAGTTCCAGAGCAAGCAGTATATCAAAGACAAGGGGCGCAAGGCGGCCAAGACCGGCTACGTGACCTTCTCCGCCCCCGACGTGGAGCTGAGCTCGTTCCAGATTCTGGGCGTCGACTCCACCGACATCATTATGCAGTTCTCCCCTCAGCGGGACAGCTTCGACTTCTGGCTCAACACCAAATATCCGCCCGAGGACAGCCTGTTTATGACAGTCTCCTATATGAAGACCGACAGCACCGGCCATCTGGCCCTGACCACAGAGAACATCTCGGCCGCCATCAGCAAAGATAAGGCGGCCAAGGCCAAGACCGAGGAGGGGCGCAAGGCGGCAGAGGCCGACACCCTCACCGACCTCAAGATAACTCTGGCCGAATCCAATGTGGAGCAGGACGGCATCACGCTGGAATTCTCCTGCCCCGTGGTGGAGATGTGCCTGGACTCGATATTGCTGCTGGCTACCAACACCCGCAACCAGACCGACACCGCCTCGTTCACCTTTACGCAGGACACCACCAACATAATGCGCTATGTGCTGCAGAACACCGAGCCCTACCGTCCCGGCTACAAATACACTCTCTCGATTCCCGAGGCGACATTTTGGGATGTCTATCACCGCAAGAACAAGGCCTCCAAAAAGGACTTCCAGCTGCCCAACACAGAGAATCTCTCCACCATAACCCTCAACATCAGCGGCACCGACTCCAAGCGCTACATCGTGGAGCTCACCGACGAGGGGCGCAAGAAGGTGTTCCGCAAATATGAGGTCCTGAGAGACAGCACCTACTATTTCCCCTACCTGAGCGAGGGCAAGTATGCCATCCGCCTCACCGAAGACCGCAACAACAACGGTCTCTTTGACACCGGCAACCTGCTCAAGTGGAAGCAGGCGGAGCGCATGAAGCTCTTCACCCTGGCGGGCGGCTCCACCGTGATTGAAATCAAAGAGCAGATGGACATAATTCAGGACATCGACCTCAAGCAGATATTCGAATAGCCATGAGAAACCGTTCATATATGATTTTGTGCGCGGCGGCCCTGCTGCTCTGCCCGGTATGTCTGCAAGCGCAGACCCCGCAGGAAGGCGCGGAAGCGGCGCAGGACACCGTGTTCACCATCCCCGACTACAACGCCGACCTGCCCACCGGCACCGATGTGCTGGCGCAGGATGTCAGCGTGAAGCCGGTGAAGAAGTTCCACAGCACCCACATGATAGGCGTCCGCTACGGCGTGAACTTCTCCACCGCCCAGATAAGCCCCGACGTGATTTCCGGCAGCGTGATATGCCCCAACAACTTCGGCCTGGTGTATACCTACTACAACGACTTGTGGGACATGATGGACAACTTCGGCACCCAGGTCATCGCCCGGCTGGGGCGGGAAGGCTTCACCGCCGAGTATATCCCCAGCGTCAAATACACCGTGGCGGAGCTGGACATGATGTGCAACCTGCGCTTCAACATCAAGGCGTTCCGCCTCTTTGCCAATGTGGGACCGTATGCAGGCTACCGCATAAGCAACGACCGCGAAGACGAGCAGAAATGGAAGTACTACGACAACCGCTTCGACTACGGCCTCATCTTCGGCGGCGGCCTGGGCGTGATGTTCGGTCCGTTTGAATTCCAGCTGGAGGCCAACTACAAATGGGGCCTGAGCAGCTACTTCCATACATATTATTATAGCGAAGAATACTGGCTGTTTGCCTACCCGCGAGTGCTTATGCTCAGCGGAACTTTGTATTATAAATTCTGATGAAATACATTTCCTGTAACATCGGCGGCGTGGTCATCGGCCACGGCCACCCCATTGCCGTGCAGTCGATGTGCGACACCGACACCCTGGACATAGAAGGCAGCGTCGCGCAGTGCCGCGCCCTTGCAGAGGCCGGGTGCGACATAATCCGCCTCACCACCCAGGGACTGCGTCAGGTAGAGGCTCTGGGGCAGATCCGCAGCAGGTTGCGCGCCGAGGGGATATCCGCCCCGCTGGTGGCCGACGTCCATTTCTCCGCCGACGTGGCGCTGGCGGCGGCTCTGGTGGCCGACAAGGTGCGCATCAATCCGGGCAACTTCTCCAAAGACCACGCTGTGGCCATGGCCAAGCTCGCAGAGCTGATTGAGGTGTGCCGCACCAGGGGCACCGCGCTGCGCATCGGCCTCAACCACGGCTCGCTGGGAGAGCGCATCACATCGCAATACGGAGACACCCCGCTGGGGATGGTCCGCGCCGTGATGGAGTATCTGCAGGTGTGCGTGCAGAATGATTTCTACAATGTGACAATATCGCTCAAGGCCAGCAACACCACTGTGATGACGGCCGCCTACAGGCTGCTCTACCGCACCATGGCAGATGAGCTGGGGATGATTTTCCCGCTGCATCTGGGCGTGACCGAGGCCGGGGCCGGCGACACCGGGCGCATCAAGTCCGCCGTGGGCATCGGCACGCTGCTGGGCGAGGGCATCGGCGACACCATCCGCGTGTCGCTCACCGAGAATCCGGTGAACGAGGTGCCGGTGGCCATCAAGCTGCGCGACCTTGCGCAGAGCGACCTTCAGAGCTGCCTGGTGCAGATTCCCGGCGCCGCCGATGCGCGCAGGCCCCGCTACAGGGTGCAGGCGGCCAGCCGCGAAGATTTTCTGGTGAAGGCCTCCTTTCTGGCGGGCCCGGACCTTCTGGACTGCAATACAGACGACTTCTCAATGGAGGCGACCGTCGGCGGCCGGCCCCTTTCCGATGCGGAAATCAGCGGCTTCAAGGATGATCTGATGCAGGCCTGCCGGCGCCGCTTTACCAAACCCGAATATATCGCCTGCCCCGGCTGCGGCCGCACCCTCTACAATCTGCAGAGCCTGCTCTCCCAGGTAATGGAGGCCACGCGCGAGTTTGCGGGGGTCAAGATTGCCGTGATGGGCTGCATTGTGAACGGCCCCGGCGAGATGGCAGACGCCGACTTCGGCTATGTGGGCGAAGGAGGGGGCAAAGTGACCCTCTACAAGGGGGCGACCCCCGTGATGCGCGGCATTCCCCAGGAAGAGGGGGTCGGCAAATTGGTGGAACTTATCCGCAGCAGCTTGTAGATGAGAAGATTTGCCGCGCTGATTGCCGCCCTGCTGATGCTGCTCCCCTGCAGTGCCTCCGCCCAGAGCAAGCGGCAGCTGAGAAGCTGGTTCTCCCCGATGTGCGTGGAGATCAAGGAGGTGATTGCCAGCCACAGCACCATGAGCGGCAAGCTCACGGTGGACAAGGTGGCGGTGCGGGGCAAAAAGCTGCACATATATTTTTCACGCTACATAAGCGACCGCACCCTCAGCAGCGACGACCTGCTGGAAATCAACGACATAATCTCGCGGCGGATGCCGGAGAAATACCGCTCTTACCGCAATAGCTTCAAGGCATACTCGTGCGGCACCCCGCTGGAAGAGCTTGTGGGGCGCTATGGCAGCGGCCTCGGCGCAGAAGATGAGCAGCGCCAGGTGCTCCGCGCGCCCGCTCCGCAGCCGCTGGTGCGCAACATCTCCAGCCCGGTGGAGGCCCCCCTCAGCGGCCGGCACATCGCCCTCTGGCAGAGCCACGGCCGCTACTACAATCAGGCCGAGGGGCTCTGGAAGTGGCAGCGGCCCCGCCTTTTCACCACCTGCGAGGACCTCTTTACCCAGAGTTATGTCCTCCCCTTTCTGGTGCCGATGATAGAGAATGCCGGGGCGGTGGTGATGTTGCCGCGCGAGCGGGACATCCAGTGGCGGGAGCTTATCGTGGACGGCGACGGGCCGCAGAGCGACGGCTCCTACGCCGAGACCGACGGCAAATATGCCTGGGAGACCCTCCCCGGGAAGGGTTTTGCCCACACGAGAGAGATTTACACCGACGGCCAGAACCCCTTTGAGGAGGGGAGCGTGCGGGGCGTGGAATCGTGCGGCGACAGCCGCGACGCCTCCACCGCCGTCTGGATCCCCGCCATAGAGGCTGCAGGCGAATATGCGGTGTATGTCTCCTACGCCACCACCGCTCGCAGCACCGCCGGCGCCCGCTACAGAGTGAGCCACAACGGCGGCGACACCGACTTTCTGGTGAATCAGACAATGGGGGGCGGCACCTGGATTTATCTGGGCACCTTCGGCTTTACTCCGGGAGTTCCCGGGCAGGGAGTCACCCTCACCAGCGACACCGGCCGCAGCGGGGAGATTGTCTCTGCCGACGCTGTGCGCTTCGGGGGCGGCATGGGCAATATCTCCCGCCGCCCCACAGAGAGAGATGCCGACGGCAAGATGCGCACTTTCGAGAATGAGCCTGTCACCGGCACCTCCGGGATGCCCCGCTGGTGCGAGGGCTCCCGCCTCTATCTGCAGTGGGCCGGAATGGCCGACACCTTATACAGCACCACCGCCTTCCGCGACGACTACTACGACGACTACAAGAGCCGCCCGCTGTGGGTCAACGCCCTGCTGGGGGGCTCGCAGCGCGCCGCCGGCCTGCCTGGCTACCGCATCCCCGTGGACCTCTCGTTCGCGCTCCATTCCGACGCCGGCATCACCCCGGGCGACTCGGTGGTGGGGACTCTGGCCATCTACACCAAGACCAGCGACGATAGCGACTTCTACCCCGGCGGCGGGCCGCGCACCGTGGGGCGCGAATTCGCCGACATAGTGCAAAGTCAGGTGGTCAGCGACATCCGCGCCACGCTGGAGCCCGACTGGAGCCGCCGCAGCATCTGGGACAAATCGTACTACGAGAGCCGCGTCCCTTATGTCCCGGCAATGTTGCTGGAGATGCTCTCGCACCAGAATCTGGCCGACATGCAGCTGGGGCTGGACCCCGTGTTCAAGTTTACAGTGTCGCGGGCAGTATATAAGGGAATGTTGCGCTTTATAGGCTATCTGGCCGGGGAGGATTATGCCGTGGCGCCGCTGCCCCCCTCCTCCATGGCGCTGGAGGTGAGCGGCGGAGCGGCCCGCCTCACCTGGAAGCCGACAGCCGACCCCCTGGAGCCCTCCGCCACGGCGGACAGTTATATGGTCTACACCCGCATCCTCCCTCTGGACGAGGCGGGGCAATACGGCGGCGACCCGGAAGCGGGTCTGGACGGCTTTGACAACGGCACTCCCGTGACGGGCGAGTCGTTTGAGATGACTCTGGAGCCGGGCTATGTGTACAGCTTCAAGGTGGCCTCTGTGGGCAGCGGCGGCCGCAGCCTCTGCGGCGAGACCCTCTCGGCCGGCATCGTAAAGGACGGGGGCGAGGCCGACGCCATCGTGGTCAACAATTTTGACAGGCTGGCCCCGCCCGCCTGGTTTGCCGACTCCACCGGGGGCGCCGCCCTACCCTGTGCCGGGCTCGAACTGCCCGACACCTCTGCTGTGCGCACCGTGTACGCCGGATTCAACACCGCACTGGACTGCGGCGTGGCATATATGAGGGACATCTCCTACGCCGGGGCTCAATATGAATTCCGCCGCTACAGCGCCCCGCTGACCCCCGAGGAGGCCACATTCGGCTCCAGCGGCGGCGAGTGGGAAGACAAGGTCATCGCCGGCAACACCTTTGACTATCCGCTCAAGCACGGCGCCGCCCTTATGAAGGCGGGGCACGGATTTGCCAGCGCATCGCGCAGCGCCGTCGCCGGCGGCGATGTGGACCTCGCCCGCTATGCCGTCTGCGACCTTGTATGCGGCAAACAGGTACGAACTCCCCGCAGCGGCGGCAAGTTCGCCTACAATATCTTTCCGGAAGGGCTGCAGACCGCCCTGCGCAGCTTCAAGGGCAGCGGCGGCACCCTGATAGTGTCCGGGGCATACATCGCCACCGACAGCCGCGAGCTCATCTACAGCGCCGCCCCTTCCGAGGCCACGCTGCAGGAGATGGAGCGCGAGCGGCAGTTCACCGAGGATGTGCTCAAAATCACCCGCGTCTGCCCCCGCGCCAGCAGCGAGGGGACTCTGCGCGGCATTTCAGGGGGTCTGGAGGGGCGGCACTGGTGCTTCTTCAACATCCCCAACATCTACAGCTACTGCGTGGAGTCGCCCGACGGCATTGCCCCTGCCGGCGGCGCACAATCCATTATGGAATACGACGACACCGGCATCGGGGCGGCAGTATTATATGAAGGGGATGACTACCGTTGCTACACGTTCGCCTTCCCGCTGGAGACCCTCTCCCGGCAGAGTTCTCTGGACGCCCTGATAGAGGCCATACTGGCGCGCTAGGGCACCAGCTCGCGCGAGTTGTCGCCCATCGGGCTGGAAGTGTAGAGATACAGCTTGCCACCGTCGCGCTCCATCACGCTGACATACTGAGTGGCGGCGCCCTCCATCTTCACCACCCACTGCCGGTCGATAGCGCTGTAGCGGATAGAGATTATCCGGGGCGGCGGCGTGCCGCTCAAAGCGGCGGCATCCACGGCGGCGGCCAGCGCATCGCGCTGCAGACACGCCGGCAGACACTCCTCGATGTAGCGGCGGTCATCGGCGCAGCCGCTTGAAAGAGCGTCGCAAGCGGCCGCCGCCACCAGCATCCCCGCCATTATCGCTTTTGCTATTCCTTTCATCGTTTTAAACAATAGTTTAGAGTGTAGAATTTAGAGTTGAGAAAAGTGGAGAGTTGAAAGTTGAGCGAGCGTTGTAGCGCATCAAAATTGCGGATGCCTGAAGGGGCGTAGCTGGTATTTTTTCTACCAGCCAAGCCCCTTGCAGGCGGAGCATTGATGCGCGGCTATATCTAAGACTGCAAAAGTTTAGAGTGTAGAGTTTAGAGAAGTGGAGAGTTGAAAGTGGAATGAGCGCTGACATTTCCTGTAATCTTGTACTCCAAACTAAAAAAGGCGGCCGAAAAGCCGCCTTTTTAAAACTGCCGCCAGCACTATTTGGCCTCGGCCTCGGCTGCAGCAATCATCGCCTCGTTGGCAGAAATATAAACCTCCACGCGGCGGTTCTGAGCGCGGCCCTCCTTGGTATCATTGGAAGCCACAGGCTCGTTATAAGACTTGCCGGCGCTCTCCATACGGCCGTTGGCAATGCCCAGACCGTTGAGATAGCTCTTCACAGCATTAGCCCTCTCCAGAGAGAGACGCTCGTTCACAGCTGCGCTGCCGGTGTTGTCGGTGTGACCCCAGATGGTGATGTCAGTGTCGGGCATATCGGCCATCTTGGATGCGAAATCCTTAAGAGACTTCTTTGCAGAAGTGCTCAGAGTAGACTTGTTGGTGTCAAAGAGGATACCGCTGTCAAAAGTCACCTTCACGCTGGTCAGGTTGTTGGCGTCGGTCACAGTCTCTACGGTCGCACCCTCGATGGCTGCAAGCTGCTCTGCCTTCTTGTCCATCTTGTCGCCGATGATGGCACCTGCGCCGGCACCCACGATAGCGCCGATGGCGGAGCCGATAGCGGCCGATTTGGAATCCTTGCCCACCAGGGCGCCGATGCCTGCACCTACGGCTGCACCGCTGCCGCCGCCGATGGCTGTGCCTTTTGCAAGATTAGACCAAGTGCCACAGCTGGAAAGTACCATTGTGGAGCAAGCCAAAAGCAATACAATCTTTTTCATTTCTCTATTGTTTTTTGTTAATAATGTTCGCCGCATAAATGTTCAGTACCCTGTCGTAAATCTCGGCCGGCATCCCTTCGCACTCCTTTTTGACATGGTCGATTAAATTCTCCCGGTCCTGCAAAGTGTACCTGCCCTCTTTAAGATAGGTCTCGCCGCCGCTCAAAATGTCCGCCGCAGCCCAGTTGCTGGGCCAAAGCCTGAACGAAGAGGCGATTCTGCTGTCCAAAATACTTGCCAATATACGAAATTTCTCGTTACGATTTGCGCAGTCGGCCTCCAAAAGCTCTTCCCTAGTTATCGGCTTGCAGAAGTCGACGTGGATGCGCCCCTTGTGCTGGATGAATCCCTGCAGCATGCTGTTGGCATCCTCTCCCGGCTTCTTGCGGTAGAACCCCTGCTTCTCCTTGCTGTAGAGCTCCAAAGCCTTGAGCGCCGCGCAGGTCTCGTATTCATAGGAAATGGTCACCGGCATTATGTTCAGCGCACCAAAACTCTCGACAAAGCCGCCTTCCCCGCTCATATCCAGCATCTTGAGCAGCCCTTGCTCGGTGCAATCGCAGCCGTCTTTGGTGCGTCCGCTGCGGTGGGCTATCCAAAGCGACTTCTCTCCCGTGGCCACGCGGCTGCGGATGTAGGCCGACAGGCGGCGCGAAGTGTCGTACACCACCCGGGCATTGTCGCTGCGCACCACCTTGACCATTCTGTTGGCACGCATCACCATCGCCACCTCCGGGTTGTCCAGCAGGTTGTCGCCGGCGGCGATCTCCGTGGTGGGCAGATGGTTCAGAAAAAGGGTATACTGCACCAGGGCCGGGTCCAGAACTATGTCGCGGTGGGTCGAGAGCATCAAGAATGTCCCCACCGAACCGTCACTTTTGATAAAGTTCTCCACGCCGCTGTATGTCAGGCTGCTGTGGGAAATTTCAAGATCCATTCCCACAACTTTGGAGATTACCTTCTCCTGGAATTCGTCTACCGTGCGGCAGCTTGCAATCAGATTCTGCAGCGCTTCGGGACTCTGGCCGGGGAAGAGCACCTTGCCCCCCGCCGCCACCAGCTTGCTCTTTGCCAGAACAGGCAGCACCTCGGCCACCTCTGCATCTGTATAAGGCCTTATATCAGCAAAAATATCCTCCATCCTACTCTTTTCTAACGGTTAAAGCCACGAATGCGGCCACTGCGAGTGCAGTAGAGGCGGCCGAGGGCAACACGCAATACAGTTGCACGCCCTGCGCCGCAGAGAGCGCATTCCAGAGGGCCGCCACTGCAAATGCCGCTATGGCAAGGGCCGCGAGGGCATACCAGAGGCGCGGCAGGAAAATCGACCCCAGCAGCAGCGCCGCGGCGGTGAGAGCCACTCCGCACATCGGCAGCCAGTAGAGCGGATGACCGCATGCAAGCGCCAGCGCGGCGGCCACAGTCGCAACCGAAGAGAGGGCAAACAGCCACCCCTTTGCAAAACGGGCCGCGGCGGCCGGACCCGCGCTCTTGCGCAGGGCGTTGGCCGTAGCGGTGCGCACCTGGGCCTGCAGCCCACGTATAAATATAAAGAGCGCGGCACCTGTGGCCAGAACTACTGCCGCATAATAAATCACCTTGCCCAAAATGTCCCCCGCAGGTATCAGGGAGAGCAGGAAGCCCGCCATAGCGCACGCGGCCACCAGCAGCAACGCCCTGCAAGCGGTGTCAATGACGCTGCGCGCCAACAGCTTTCCCCGGGAAACCGAGACACACAGCTCGGCGCAGGTCACTGCCAGTGCTATGGAGCACAGAAGCAGCATCAATCCGTTGCCAAGCGGCGCCTTGTCCAGAAATTCTACCATCATTGAATATTTAAAAAGTGAGCAAATATAATGAAATAAACATTCACAGCGGCCTATCTGCGCTTAAGAAGTGACGAATCGCCGTAGCTCAGAAAGCGGAAACCGTGATCCATGGCAAAAGAGTACATATCCCGCCATCCGCTGCCGATAAGGGCGGTGATGAGCAGCAGCAGGGTGCTCTTGGGCTGATGGAAGTTAGTGACGAGATAATCTATCAGGCGGTATTCAAAGCCCGGCACAATAATTAAACTGGTACGTGCGATTATCTTTTTTAAATTATTATCGTTGAGATATTTGATAATTGCAGAAATAGCCTCTTTGGCGGTGTAGGAATAGCCCTCGTCGCGGTATGGCTCCCACTGCAGCACATCATCGGGAGTGCCGCGCTCTATGCAGTGCACACCTACATAATATAGCGACTCCAACGTGCGGGTAGAAGTGGTGCCCACGGCGATAACATTCCCGTTACCAAGTTTGCCTTTCAGTATATTAAGAAATTCAAGGGTTACTTCAAACGGTTCGCTGTGCATTGTGTGCTCCGCCACGTTGCGGCTCTTCACGGGGAGGAATGTCCCCGCACCTACGTGAAGCGTCAGGTACTCTATGTCAATGTCCTTTGCGGCAATCTGTTCCATCTCCGCAGATGTAAAGTGCAGGCCGGCGGTGGGGGCTGCCACAGAGCCCTCCTCGCGGGCGTATGTTGTCTGGTAGCGGGTATAATCAATCTCCTGAGTGTCGCGGTTTAGATAGGGAGGGATGGGCATATTGCCGCAGAGCGACATTACGGCAGAAAAAGAGAGGCCGCCGGCCCAGGAAAACTCCACAATGCAGGTATTGTCTTGCCGCTCCACCATCCGGGCCTTGAGACACAGGGCGTCTATCGCGGCGCGATCCTCGCTGCCGCAGTGCTCCGTAACCAGAGACACGACCCCTTTAAAGCGCTTGAGATTGCCCACCATACACTTAAAGCGACAACTGGAAGTAGCCGCGAAACAAAGTTGATAGTCAGATGGTTCGTATGGCTCAAGGCAGAAGATTTCTATCAAAGCTCCGGTGTCTCTTTTAAAGAAAAGCCTGGCCGGGATCACTTTGGTCTGATTAAAGACCATCAGGGAATCGGCTGGGAGGAATTTTGCGATGTCGCGGAAGCGCTCTTCGCGCGGATTGCCGTCAACATTCACCAGAAGCTTGGAATCATCCCTGTTGGGGAGTGGAAATTTCGCTATCCGATCCTCCGGAAGGGGGTAGTCATATTCGTTTATATCAATATCGGGAATCATCGTTCAATTCTTATTTGAGACAAAGATAAAAATTGTACAGGATTCTGCGAAAAACAGGTATCTAAAGTATTGCTTAAAGTATCAATTTTGTAAACTTTTGTAATTCACATTTGTTGTTTTGTAAACATGCGCTAAAAATTATGCGATTTACAAATCTGCATTGATTTAAGGAGTTCATAATCCACAAATGTTCAATAACAAAAAGTTATATAGAGCAAGTCAACTTTTTTCGTTTCTGAAACCCAGTGTTTTAGCAGATTTAGTTAATTACTCACTTTAGGCAGTTGATGGTGCATTTTGTAACCAAATGGGCCCGAGGGGGGACTTTTGTGGAAACGGGCCCGCGTCACAAAAATACACCGCACGCAAACCCAGTCCTTTAGCGGAAAAATCGCAAGTAAAGCATCAACGCTGCAGCACTCTTCTTATTCTTAAAAATTCCCCTCAGTCTGCAAACATTTGTAATTTACATTTGTAATTTACAACCTTAACTTGCGGGGTTAAAATTAACTCACTACATTTGTAAAAATCGGTTTACAGATTTTTATGGAAGAAAGACTCAAACTTTTCCTCACGATGGAGGGGCTCTCGCCGAGCCAATTTGCCGACAAGCTGGGCATCCAGCGTTCCGGAGTGTCGCACCTGCTCTCGGGCCGCAACAAGCCGAGCTTCGAATTCATAAACAAGATGCTCCTCGCCTTCCCCAAGATCAACCCCGACTGGCTGATACTCGGAACCGGCAAGGCATACCGCGACCTGCCCTCTTCTCCCGCCAAGAGCGCGCCCGCCGCTGAGCCCATAACAGAGGCTCCCGCCCCTTCCCAACTTGAAGCAGAAGTAGAGAACGCTGCCGCAACTTCCACTGAGCCAGATTTATTCTTTGGCATTTCGCAGACAAAAAAGGATGCTCAACAGCCGCTGGAGAGCCCTGTTGCAGCCGCAAATGAGTCCCCCGACGAGCCAAACCTGCTCCGCAGCGCTGCAGAGCAGCAGCCGCTCCAAGCTCCTGAGTCAGACCCCGTTGCCCCCAAAATCGGGCGGAATAACCCCCGCGAGAATCCCGCCGTCAGGCCGGCGGCGCCCTCTGCACGCGAAAAACGCATCGCACAAATCACCATATTATATACAGACGGGACCTTCGAGGTGAGATAAAATTTGTACATTTGTGCTTGTATGTACAAATTGCTGATTAGACCTCTGCTCTTTCTGTTTCCGCCGGAAAAAGCCCACAAGATAACCCTCACACTGCTAAAGGCGGCCCGCTATATCCCCGGCTGCCGGCTCTTGATACGTCTGGTGTGCAAGCGGCGCAGCAAACAGCTCGAGCGGGAGCTTTTCGGCATCAAATTCCCCAATCCGGTGGGCATTGCGGCCGGTCTGGACAAGAACGGCGAGTGCTACAACGACTTCGCCAACCTGGGCTTCGGCTTTATGGAGATCGGCGCCATTACCCCCGACGCGCAGGAGGGCAACCCCGCCCCGCGCCTATGGCGCCTGCCCAAGGACCACGCCCTGGTCAACTGCATGGGGATGAACAATATAGGGGTCAAGGCGGTGCTGCAGCATCTGCGCAAAGACCACCCCGACATCATCATAGGGGCAAACATCTCCAAAAACGCCTCCACGGCCAATGAAGTGGCCTACAAGGACTACAGTTACGTGATGTCGCTGCTGTATGACTTCGTGGACTTCTTTGTGGTGAATGTCTCCTGCCCCAACGTGAAAGATCTGGACCGCCTGCAGGAGGACGGCCTGCCCAAAATCATCGAGGGCGTGATGGAGGTTGTGCGCTACAACGAAGTCAGCCGCCCGGTGCTGCTCAAGGTTTCGCCCGACATGACCCGCGAGCAGCTGGACCGCATAATCCATTTGGCCCTGATAAACGGCGTAGACGGCATTGTGGCCACCAATACCACCCGCAGCAGGGAGGCTGTCACGGCAAAAGACCCCTCCGCCCCCTATATGTCCAAAGGCGGCCTGAGCGGCGCCCCGCTCTACGCCAAATCGCTGGAGACTGTAAAATACATACACGCACAGAGTCGCGGCCTGCTGCCCATAATCGCGTCGGGAGGCATCATGACCCCCGCCCAGGCAGAGGAAATGCTGGATGCGGGCGCCTCGCTGGTAGAGGTTTACACCGGCTTCATATATGAGGGGCCGCTCTTTGCAAAACGGATAATCCGACATCTCAAAAAGGTAAAAAGACAATGAAAAAAGGGGCAATTTGCGCCATCGGCGACGAGATTCTGATAGGTCAGATTGTGGACACCAACTCCTCCCACATCGCGCGGGCGCTGGAGGCAATCGGGGTGCAGGTGCAGAATATCTCCTCTATCGGAGACGACCGCGCCACCATCCTGAGTCATCTTGACAATCTGCTAAAAAACAACGATGTGGTGGTAGTCACCGGAGGTCTTGGTCCAACTAAGGACGACATCACAAAGGAGGCCCTCGCCACCCTGAGCGGCGCCACCGGCACTGTGCACAACAGCGACCAGGAGGCCATAATAGTGCAGATACTTGCCCGCCGCGGCATCGAGATGCTGGACATCAACCGCGCGCAGGCCGATGTGCCCGACACGGCACACGTGATACTCAACCGTTTGGGCACCGCCCCCATAATGGAATTCCACTTTGACGAGGCCCGCTACGGCCACAGCGCCCTGCTCTATTCCATGCCCGGCGTCCCCTACGAGACCATCGGCGCGCTGGAAGATGTGCAGAAGGCCATCTGCAGCCACTTCTGCCTGGAGAGCATAGTTCACCGCACCATCTGCACATTCGGTCTGGCCGAGTCGGTGCTCTCCAAGATGATCGAGGGCTGGGAGGGCTCCCTGCCCGATTTTCTGCATCTGGCATACCTGCCCAACGCCATTCTGGGCGTGCGGCTGCGCCTCTCTCTCTACGGAGCGGACGCCCCGGAGCGCCGCGAGGCCCTGGAGAGCGCCGTGAAGGGTCTCTATTCGATACTCGGCACATATATATACGGCGAGGGGAATGACACTCTGCAGAGCATTCTGCCCCGCCTGCTGCAGGCCCCTCCGGAGCTGACGCATCAGGAGACGATAGCCGCCGCTGAGTCTTGCACCGGCGGTCTGGTGTCCAATCTGATAACCTCAGTGCCCGGCAGCAGCGTCTATTATAAAGGCAGCGTAACAAGCTATTCCAATGAGATAAAGCATAACTTACTTAATGTTCCGCAAGAGATACTCGACACTGTCGGGGCGGTGAGCCGCGAGTGCGCGGAAGCAATGGCGCGCGGCGTGGCAAACCTGCTGGACACCGACTGGAGCGTGGCCACTACCGGCATCGCCGGCCCGGGCGGCGGCAGCGAGGCCAAGCCGGTGGGGACCTGCTGGGTGGCTGCAGCCCACCGCAACCCCGACACCGGCGCCACCGAGGTCGTCTCGCGCAAAATCAGCAGCATGTCCCCCTCCCGCGAGGTCAACATGCAGCGGTTCGCCTCCGGCGCCCTCAACCTGCTGCGGCAAATGATGCAACAGAAACTTTTATAAATTTATATTTTTATATAAAATGAAGAAACTTTTATCACTCATCGCGTGCGCAAGCGTCGCAACGCTCACACTCGCGGCTCAGGAGCGCCCCGAGCCCCCCAAAGAGAAGGAGTACACCTTTACGGTGGTCAAGGAGCTCCCCATCACCTCAATTAAAGATCAGGCAAGCAGCGGCACCTGCTGGTGCTATTCCACCCTCTCCTTTCTGGAGTCCGAAATCCTGCGCATGGGCGGTCCCGAAGTGGATCTCTCCGAGATGTTCGTGGTGAGCAAGGCCTATAGCGACAAGGCGGAGAAGTATATCCGCCTGGACGGTATGCTCAATTTTGATCAGGGCAGCTCTTCTGAAGATGTGCTGCACGTATGGAAAGACTACGGCATCGTGCCCCAGAGCGTGATGGAAGGTCTCAACTACGGCGAGAAGCGCAACAGCCACAGCGAGATGGCAGAGGGTATGAAGGGCTATCTGGCCGCCATCAGCAAGAACCCCAACCGCAAGCTCTCCACAGCGTGGAAGAAGGGTCTGCAGGGCATTCTGGACGCATATCTCGGCCCCTGCCCCGAAGAGTTCGAATATGAGGGCAAGAAATACACCCCCAAGAGCTATGCCGAGTCGCTGGGCATCAACCCCGACGACTACGTATCCATCACCTCTTTCACCCATCATCCGTTCTACACCCAGTTCGTGATTGAAGTTCCCGACAACTGGCGCTGGGACTACAGCTACAATGTTCCCCTGGAGGATATGATGGAGATAATGTACAACGCCATCGACAAGGGCTACACCATCGCATGGGGCAGCGACGTCAGCGAGAAGGGCTTCACCCGCAACGGCATCGCCACCAACCCCGACCTCACTGCAGTGACCGAGGCTGGCAGCGACGCAGTCCGCTGGACCGGAGTTTCCCCCGAGGAGAAGGCTGCTCAGCTGGCCAAGATGCGCGAGGAGGCTCCCGAAATCGCAGTGACACAGGAGCTGCGCCAGGAGGGTTACGACAACAAAACCACTACCGACGACCACGGCATGCATATCTACGGCATCGCCACCGACCAGAACGGCACCAAATACTTTATGGTGAAGAACTCCTGGGGCGAATATGGCAAATACAAGGGCATCTGGTATGTATCCGACTCCTTTGTACGCCACAAGACAATGAGCTTTATGGTGCACAAGAATGCCATCCCCAAGGATATCCGCAAGAAGATGGGCATCAAATAACCCCTTACAATCTCTTTTGAAATGAAAAAATACCTCCCCGACCTGTTGACGCTGTCTAACCTGATGTGCGGCGTATGCGCCGCAATAATGGCCCTGTGGGGCCTCTTCATAGAGGCTTACTGCTTTATAATGGCCGGGGCGGTATTTGATATTTTCGACGGCGCGCTGGCCCGCCGGCTGGGAGTTTCGTCTCCCATGGGGCGCGAACTGGATTCGCTCAGCGATCTGGTGAGCTTTGGTCTGGCACCGTCTCTAATGCTTTTCTGCTGGTACTTCAATATCAACTGCGGCGGCGAACCCCACTTTCTGGCATTCGTGCCGCTGCTGATGGTGGCATTCACCTCCGTGAGACTGGCCCGGTTCAACATTTATCAGAGCGGCGACAAGGAGTTCCACGGACTCGCCTCCCCCGCCAGCGGCATTCTGGCCGCATCGGCAGTGGGATATGGCCACTGCTGCACAACGGCCGGCGCCGAGGGGGCGGTAAACGCCCTGCTCTGCTCGGCGTGGTTCATACCGGCACTGGCGGCGGTGCTCTGCATTCTGCTTGTGTGCAGCGTGAGGATGTTCTCCGCCAAGAGCAAACCCGGCGTAAAGCACATCCTGCTGGGCGCAAGCGCCGCAGCAATCATAATTCTGGAAACGATCTTCGCCCCGCGCGGCCTGCAGGCAGCAGCCTACGCAGCCCTCTTCACGCTGCTTCTCTTTGGCTGCTACATTCTGATTTCGCTGCTGCCGCTGCGTTCGAATCAGGGTTAACCCCTCTTGAGCTTGTTATACTCGCTCTCGGCGCACACCTTGTCTATGATGGCGCGCACCAAGGCATACATCCGCCCGCTCTCGCGATAGTCAGCGGGGGCCGAGAGGTTCACGCGGTTCTCTTCCAGCAGCTGGCGGGCCAGGGCGCTCCCCCGCCCGTCCGCCTCGTTGTAGACCGCAATGGCGTTGCCGCCAAACATGTTCACGATCTTCATGCAGGGGATGTCGGTGGTGCCGTCGCCAAAATATATCATATTGCTGAAGGGGACCGGCTTCTCGCCGTCGGGGACGCTCTCGTTCACGCGCCGGTTGTCGGCAATGTCCATAATTCCTTTGGTGATCTTGAACAGGAACTGGGTCTTGCCGGTGAAGTCGATGGCCACGGCGGGCCACACAGCGCAGCCCGTTTCGTCGTAGAAAAAGCTGCTGGCAAATATCTTCTTGAAATACCCTGCAATGGAAGAGCCCTCTATCATCTCGGTGAGGCCAGAGGAAATTATGTAGTGCTCCACAACCACCCCGCGGCTCTTGCCATATCCGTTGACCAGATCAAACCACTCCTGCACACCGGGATAGAGCTCTATATTGCGGCCAAAGCCGGCGATCCACTCCCGCGTGAGGGGAATGGAGCGCCGCACAGCCTCGTCGCGCATATATTTCATATAGGCCAGCACCCCGTTCATATCGTGGAGCTCGCCGTAAGAGTTGCTGGCACTCCAGAACTCGTCGGGGGTCATGCCGAGCGCCTGAATCAGGCCGTACTCCTGCATATTGCCCGGCGAGAGAGTGCCGTCAAAGTCGTATATAAGGGCTACCTTGGTGTGCTTGTTATACATAGGCCCTACGCGAACTGTTTTTTGAGTGCCTCCAGCCGCTCGTCGGCGTCATTCCCGCGCACTCCAAAGTAAAATTTAATCTTGGGCTCGGTGCCGGAAGGGCGCACCGATGTGATGGTGCCGTCCTCGCAGATAAACTGCAGCACATTGCTCTTCTGCAGCCCGGTCTTCTCGGGACAGAGGTAGTCGATAACCTCAACCACCTTGCTGCCCGCCAGCTCTTTGGGAGGGTTGGCGCGATATTCCTTCATTATGTTCTCAATCTCTGCGGCCCCCTCCTTGCCCATGCGGTAGATGCTGGTGAGGCCCTCCTTGTAGTAGCCGTACTCGGCGTAAATCTCCTGCAGATAGCCGTAGATGCTCTGGCCGCGGTCCAGCAGATATGCGGCGCACTCGGCCAGCAGGCCGCAAGTCACAGCAGAGTCCTTGTCGCGCACAAAGTCGCCCGCATTAAAGCCGTTGGACTCCTCGCCGCCGCCGATATAGACCCGCTTGCCCTCGTTTTCGCGCACCACGCGGGCGATGTTCTTGAAGCCCGTGAGCACATTGTAGAGCTGCACGCCATACTTCTTGCAGATGGCCGCCATCAGCTCCGTGGTCACGATGGTCTTGATCATATAGGGGTTGCCGCTGCCGAGCTTGCCCAGCGCACTCCAGCGCTCCAGCATATAGGCGGTGATGACGGTCACGATCTGGTTGCCGTTGAGCAGCACTGTCTGCCCCTTGTCGTCGCGCACCGCCAGGCCTATGCGGTCGGCGTCGGGGTCGGAGGCCAGCACAATGTCGGCCCCCACCTTGTCTGCCAGCTCCATAGCCATCTTCATGGCCGTGGGCTCCTCGGGATTGGGAGAGACCACGGTGGGGAAGTTGCCGTCGTTGACATCCTGCTCGGCCACGTGAATCACATTCTTAAAGCCGATTTTGGCCAGGAAGGGATACACCGTGCGGCTGCCGGTGCCGTGCAGCGGGGTGTAGACTATCTTCATGTCGCTGTGGCGCGCCACCGACTCGGGGGAGAGCATCAGCGTACTGATTGAATCCAGGAAAGCCTTGTCCACCTCGGCGCCGATGTATTCGGGCTTGAGCGAAGGGTCATCGTTGAAGAGGACCTGGCTCGGGTCGGTGATCTTGCCCACCTCGGCGATTATATTCTTGTCGTGGGGCTCCACAATCTGCGAGCCGTCCTCCCAGAACACCTTGTAGCCGTTGTACTGCTTGGGATTGTGGCTGGCGGTGATCATAATGCCGGCGTTGGTGTGCAGATAGCGGCAGGTGAAGCTCAGCTGGGGCGTAGGGCGTATGTCGCTGTAGAGATACACCTTGATGCCGTTGCGCAGCAGCACGCCTGCGGTGATGTCGGCAAAATAGCGGGAATTGTTGCGGCAGTCATAGGAGATTGCCACCGACTTGGGGGCGTCGCCGTAGAGCTGCTTGAGATAGTTGGCAAGCCCTTGGGTGGCCATGCCGACCGTGTATTTGTTCATACGGTTGGTGCCGACACCCATCACGCCGCGCAAGCCGCCGGTGCCGAACTCCAGCGTGCGGTAAAAGCGGTCTTCAAGCTCCTTGGGGTCGCCCTCGATGAGTTTTGCCACCTCAGCGCGGGTTTCCTCGTCAAAGCTGGCTCCCAGCCAGCTTTTTGCAACATCCATATAATTCTGTTCCATAATTTTCGTTTTTAAAATCGTTTATCTGTTTTTCAAAATTTCGGGCAGGGGTGCCTCCAGCAGGTATTCATACCAGAAGCGGTAATTCTGCATCTCAAACTGGCGCTCCTGATAGCCGCGGTAGCCGTGCATTCCGCCGGGGTAGAACATCAGTTCAAAGTCCTTGTTCTCGCTCTGCAGGCGGTCTATCAGCTGCAACGAGTTCTGCAGATGGACATTGTCGTCGCCGGTGCCGTGGGTCAGGCGCAGCATATTGCTCTTGTCTCCCTTATATTTGGAGAGGCGGTCAAACACCGCTGTCCGAGCATAGCCGTCGGGATTGTCCTTGGGGCGGTCCATATAGCGCTCCGTGTAGTGGCTGTCATAAAGCTGCCAGTCCATCACGCCGCTGCTTGCCACGGCATACTGGAAATAGTCGCTTCCTTCGGTCACCGCCAAAAGCGACATCGTGCCGCCGTAGGAATACCCCTCGATGCCCACCTTTTGGGAGTTGATGTAGGGCAGCGAGTCAAAATACTTGATGCCGTCGATGAGGTCCTGCAGCTCCACCACATTCAGCTTGCGGTAGATTGCATCGAGCCCCTCGCGGCCCAGATGGCCTGCCGAGCGGGTCTCCAGAGTCACCTGCACCACGCCGTGGTTTGCCCACCACTGGGTCTCGAAGCCGCAGCCCGCGTAGCGGTCATACACCTGCTGACTGTCGGGGCCGCCGTATATGTCCACTTTCACGGGGTATTTGACGCTGCCGCTGCGGTCCATCCCTATGGGCCAGATCACCGACGCGGGCACCTTGACGCCGTCGCGCAGGGTAATCCACACAATTTCGCGCTCCGCAATTTCGTAGTTGTCGTATTCGGGCCCCTTGGAGTCAAAGAGCACATCGACATTCCTCTCCTGCACATCGCCGCTTGCGGGAATCTTGATTTCCACATATTTGGCGGGGGTGTGGCAGTTGGACATCATTGCCGTAACGGTGCGGCCGTCGTCGCCAACCTTGACCCGGGAGAAGTCATACTCGCCAAAAGAGACCCTCTGCACCGCGCCGGTGCGCAGAGTCACGCGGTAAATGTCCGTGCGGGTGGTGGACTCGCCGCCGCGCGCCGTGTAGAAGAGGTATTTGTCGCTGAGAGTGAGCAGACGGATGCCCCAGTAGTTCTTGCGGTCGCTGGCATAGCGGAATTCCTTGCCGTCGTATGAGAGGAAGTAGATGCGCTGCCACTTCTCGTAGTCGCGCACCATATAGAAGCCCTTGTCGCTGAAGAGCATCTGGTCGGGCCACTCCACCCAGGTGTTCTGATGCTCGCTGTATACCGACTCCTTGCCGCCGTAGAGCGGGTCCACGGAGTAGAGAATCATATTGTCCTGGCTGCGGTCCATCCAGGGGACTATCAGCCGCTTGCCCTTAAAGTCCCAGAAGGGGGTGCCGAAATACTGGTCTTTCTTGGGGTCGAAGTCGGCCCAGACGGTGGCGTTGCCCTCCACCGACACGAATCCCACCTTGACTTCGGGGTTGGGGTCGCCCGCCTTGGGGTAGCGGGTCTCGCGCAGAGTGCCGTGCTGCCCGGCGGCGTCGTAGATGGGGAACATGGGCACCTTGCTGTCGTCAAAGCGGTAATATGCTATCACCTTGCTGTCGGGCGACCACCAGAATGCCTTGTAGCGGCTCGCGCGCCCCAGAATCTCCTCGTAATAGACCCAGGAGGCGTAGCCGTTGCTCACCACCTTGCTGGCGTCGTTTGTGTGGCGGTTTATCTTGCGCGTGGCAACTTCTATCGAATAGAGGTCGCCATCCTTGGTGTATGCTATGTAGCGCCTGTCGGGAGAATATGTGGGGTTCTCCCACCCTTTCACCAGCTCCGGCATCTTCTCGCGCTGCGGCGCATTCGGTTGCGCCTTGCCGGGATCAAAAGTGTTGCGGATGCCTGCGGGCAGCTCTCCCGAAACTATCTGCTCATCTGTCAGACGCGTCTTCTGCTGTGCGCAGAGCACCGGAGCGCAGATCAGCAGCGCAATAAACGGTATGCAAATTCTTTTCATACTCTAGTCGCGGCGGCCGCCGGTAAATATCATAATGTAGTAAAACAGGGTCGCCAGCGACGAGAGGGCAGCCACAACATAAGTGTAGGCGGCGCTGCGCAGGGCCTTGTGGGCATACTCGTCGGTGGAATGGTCGGTGACGCCGGAGCGCTCAAGCCACGCCAGGGCGCGCCTGCTGGCGTCGATCTCCACCGGCAGGGTCACGAAGCTGAAGAGGGTGGTCATTGCAAAGAGGATGATGCCCGCCAGCATCAGCTGCGGGAACACTTTGATGAGGGCCATGCCCGCAAGCAGCACCCACATCACTATCCTGGAAGAGAAACTCACCACCGGCACCAGCGCAGAGCGCAGACGGAGAAAAGCATATCCCGTGGCGTGCTGCACCACGTGGCCGCACTCGTGGGCCGCCACCGCCGCCGCCATCACCGAATTGGAGCGGTAAACCCCTTCGCTGAGGTTCACCGTCTTTTTGGTGGGGTCGTAATGGTCTGTGAGCGTGCCCTGGATGCAGGTTATCTGCACGTCATATATTCCGTTGTCGTGCAGCATTTTTTCCGCCACCTGGGCCCCTGTAAGGCCGCTGGATGTGGCTATCTGCGAGAACTTCCTGTATCTGGCCTGGAGCAGCGCCTGCACGGCGTAGCTCAAGAGCGAGATACCGATAAACAAAACCCAATACATAATCTATCTTAATTCTTAAAACAATTATCGGGGAAATTTACTAAAAAAACCTTTTCGGTGGCACGGGTCACCGCAGTATAAAGCCATTTCAAGTCATCGACGGTGACATCTTCCCCCCAGAAGGGGTTGTCTATATACACGCAGGGCCAGCCGCCGCCCTGCGACTTGTGGCAGGTGATGGCGGTGGCATACTTGACCTGCAGAGCGTTGTAGTAGTGGTCTTCGCGCACCGCCTCGTAGCGCTTCTTTTTGGTGGGGATATCGTCGTAGTCGGCCCAGACCCCCTCGAAGAGGGCCTGCTGCTGATCTTTGGTGAGGGCCGGCGCCTCGCTGGTGAGGGTGTCCAGCACTATCTTGGCGGTTATCTCCAGATTGTCGTAGTCGGGGAAGCAGATGGTCGCCTGGGCAAAGTGCAGCCCGTAGCGCTCCTCAAATTTGGAGATTTTCACCAGCCGCCCCATGTCGCCGTTGGCTATGAAAAAGTCCTCGTCGTCTACCTTCTCCAGAAACTGGTAGCAGTTCTTCACCACCATCAGCTTGTCGCCCCGCGAGAGCTGCTCTTCGCGATAGAGCACCGTGGCGCGGATGCCGGCGTTGTAGCGGTTGGCGCGGCGGTTGCTGCGGGTCAGCACCACCACATTGTCCAGCCCGTATTTGCCGATGGCGTCGCTGAGGCTCTCTATGAGCTCGCCCCCGCTCACCCGGCAGATGTCTTCGAACCCCTGCAGCTCAAGCTGCGGCAGGGCTATGTCTTCGCCCGAGACCATCTCGCGCAGGATTGTGGCGTTGTGCAGGATGCCCGACTGCTTCTGCTGGCGCAGCACGCTGGTGAGCGAAGCGGCGTGCAGGTCGCCGTAGGTACTCTGCATAAAATCAAGGTCCAGCGCCGGGCTCTCGTCCATTCCCACCGGAGGGAGCTGCCCGCGGTCCCCCACAAACACCATTCTGTTGCCGGGGGCGCTGCGCACATAGCTCACCAGATCGTCCAGCAGGTCGCCGCTGCCAAACACGTTGCCGCCGCTCCCCGCCCCTATGGTGATGAGCGACGCCTCGTCTATTATGAAATATGTGTTGCGGTTCAGATTCACGTCCAGCGTGAATTTGGCAAATGCCTCGCTGGTGCTCTTCTGGCGGTAGATGCACTTGTGGATGGTGTAGGCGCCATATCCGGTGAAGCCCGAGAGCACCTTTGCGGCGCGCCCGGTGGGGGCCAGCAGCACCACCTTGTAGCGGTAGTGGCGCAGCGTCTTCACAAATGCCGCTATGGCGCTGGTCTTGCCGGTGCCGGCATAGCCCGACACTATCATCATATCGGAGCCCGAATCCTGCCCGAAGGCCTCCAGCTCCGCAAAGAGGGCGCTCTGGTCGGCCGTCGGCTCAAAACCCAGATAGCCCGTTATGGTCTCCGTAAAACTCTTGCCCGCCATATCCTAATTCCTTTTTGCGAACATGCTGAAGAAGGCGTAGATGCCCAGTCGGCTTACTATCATCTCGAATCCCATCACCACCTTGGCCAGAATGGGGGCATCGGCATAAGTGCCCATCGAGCCGGCGGCGCCGTAGGCCGGACCCACATTGCCCACCAGCGCCAGGCTGTCGGCCAGCGAGTCGGAGAGACTCATCCCGCAGGTGGCATAGAAGGCGGCGCAGACAAACATTATCACGAAATAGAGCAGCGTGTAGGCCGCCACGGAAGATATCACTCCCATATCGGCCGACTGCGCCCCCCATTTCACGCGGACCACGGTGTTGGGGTGGATGATGCTCACCACCTGCGCCTTGACGGCACGCGCCAGAAGCCAGATGCGGTCGGCCTTGAGACCGCCGGTGGTGGAGCCAGAGCAGCCGCACTGCACAGAGAAATAGAGCAGCACCACCACGGCCAGCGCGGGCCAGGCGGCGGTGTCGGCGGTGGCCAGTCCGGTGGACGAACCGGCAGAAATCACGCAGAAAGCGGCCTGCCAGAGGGCCTGCAGCGGCTCGGTGCAGGTTCCGGAGAGCATCAGCGAGATGGCGGAGAGCACGATGCCCACCGCAATCGAGGCAAAGAAAAACTTCACAATCGGGTTGCGGAAAATCCCCGGGTTGCGCCCCGCCACGGAAGAGTATATCTGCCCGTAGTGCAGCGAGCTGGCCAGCATAAAGAACATCGCTATGAGCTCAATCCAGCGCGAATCGTAGGCCCCCAGCGAGGCGCTGCGGGTGCTGAAGCCGCCCGTAGCCACGGTGCTGAAGGCGTGGCACACCGCATCGTAGAGGGGCATCCCCGCCAGAAGGTAAAGCAGCGCGCAGGCGAGCATCATTATCAGATACACCGTGAGCACCACGCTCACAATCTTGTTGGAGCGGAAGTTATAGTCCCCCGCAGATATGTTGGAGACCTCCAGCCGGCGCATCCTGAGCTTGACGGTGCCCGACGAAGGGAGGATTATCAGCATAAACACCACAACTCCGAGGCCGCCGATAAACTGGGTGGAGTGGCGCCAGAACTGCAGGCCGCGCGGCAGACTCTCCACATCCTGCAGGATGGAGGCGCCGGTGGCGGTGAACCCCGACGCGCTCTCGAACCAGGCGTTCTCGAGTGTGAACTCCCCGCCGTAGAGAGCGTATGGCAGCAGCCCGAACACGCAGGAGAGCAGCCAGGCAAAAAAGAGGATCAGCATCCCGTCCCTGGTGGTGATGCGCATCTGCCCCTTGCTCACAAACACCAGCGGCAGAATGGCCACCGTCAGCGTCAGCAGCCCCGAGAGCAGCAGCGGAGAGAAGGAGGCGTCGAACCGGTAATAGGCCGCCACCGCCGCCGAGGCCAGCATAAAGCCGGCATCCATCAGCAGCGCCAACGCAATGTTGCGGGTTATCGCGCGCAGGTTCATTTCTTTTTGTCGCCGGAGCCTTTCTCCATAGATGTGTAGTCCTCTATCAGATTGCGGACATTGTCGTTGAGCTGCGAGAGCTCGTCGCCGTTGTTGTCCACCTCAACATTATATTCCTTGCGATATTTGCGGTAGCTGCCGATGCCGCCGCTGATTCTGATGAGAGGCTTGATGAGGTAGAAATTGAGAAAATAATTGAACAGCAGCACCAGCACCAGCCCCACCGCAACCGAGGCGATGGCGGGGGTGATGCTGCGGTAGAACGTGGCGTCAACCTTCTTGGAATTGGCAATCAGGGCCTCCTGGCTGGCATTGGTGAGGCTCTGGATATAGTCGCGCAGCTTCAGATAATAGGGCTGCAGGCGGTTGAAATACCACTCCTGGCGCTCGGGGGCGTCCAGAGAGAGTATGTCGCCCCCCTCGTGCAGCACGTGCATATATGCGGTGTAGGCCAGCAGCACGCTGTCGGCATAATTCTTTTCGCTGAAGGTGCTGCGGGCGGTGAAGGACTGCCGCATCTCCTCCATCGTGCCGGAGAACTGCCTTATGAACTGCTCACTGTGGGCGCTGTAGAGCCGCTCGTCAAAGGAGCCTCCTTCCGAGCGGGGTTCCTGAGCGTCGGCCTGCCCAGAGGCGGCATCAACCCCGCTTATGGCGTTGAACACCCCGAGATTGTAGTCCTCGGTGAGCACTATCATGTCGCGGCCGATGTTCACGCTGTTCACATTGTCGCTTATCTGGCGGGTGATGACCCTGTTCATCCGGGTGAACTCGAAGAGCGACACTATGCTGGAGAAAAACAGGATGAATGCAATCAGCATAAAGCCGGTGCGGACCTTGGTCTTGATGCTCCGCACACGCACTTTTGATTTAACTTTTCTCTCCATAACCGCAAAAATACATAAAAATATGTAAGATGCAGCCCTACACGTGTTTCATTTCCATATAAGTGGCACCGATCTGGGCGCCGAACACACCGCCTATGAAGCCCACCAGGTCTCCCTGGGCAATCTTGCCGTCGCGAGTCAGCATTTCTATCGACTTGGCGGAGAACTCCTCCTTGTCGTTGACTCTTGAAAAAGGATAGGCCTCGATGCCGAACACCAGCGCCATCTCCCTCATCGTGTAGCTGTTATAGCACATTGCATATACCGGGACCTTGGGCCGGAAGGTAGAGAGATAGCGCCCCACGCGGCCGGTGTATGTGTCAAAGACCAGCGCCTTTACCGGAAGCTCGTGCGTGGCGGCCACAAGCGAACGCGCCAGCACCACCGCCACAGGCTTCACCGCCTTTCGCAGGTTCAGCTCCAGATTGACATCGATTGCCTTTTCTGTCTGCAGCGCAATCTTGGTCATCGTCTTGACAGCCTCCACGGGATATTTTCCGAATGCGCTCTCGCCGCTGAGCATTATGGCATCCGCACTCTGCATTATGGCATTGGCCACATCGGTCACCTCGGCTCTTGTGGGGCGGGGATTCTCCATCATGCTCTGGAGCATCTGGGTGGCAATTATCACGGGCTTTTTTCTGTCGCGGCACGTGCGCACAATATCCTTTTGAATCAGAGGGATCTTCTCGGCGGGGATCTCCACTCCCAGGTCGCCGCGCGCCACCATAATGCCGTAGCTGTAGGTGAGAATGTCGTCCAGATTGTCTATGCCCTGCTGGTTCTCTATCTTGGCAATGATTTTAAGATGGCTGCCGCGCTCATCCAGAATCTTCTGGATTTCCTGCAGGTCGCGGGCGCTGCGCACAAACGAATGCGCAACGAAGTCTATGTCGGCATCTATGGCCCACTCGATAAACCGCCTGTCCTTTTCGGTCACCGCCGGCAGATTTATGTGCACCGCAGGGATGTTGACGCTCTTCTTACCCTTTATCACCCCCTCGTTCATCACCTTGCATATAAGTTTCCCCTCCTCTTTGCCTATAACCGAGAGGTCCACGGAGCCGTCGTCTATCAGAATGTCGGCCCCGATGGGGACATCGTCTGCCAGGTGCGGATAAGTCGTGTACAGAACGCCTTTGCCGCAATGCTGCGAAGGGTCGTCGATTATCTCCACGATCTGCCCTGTCTTGGCCATAAACCCTACGGAATCGTCCATCTGCGTCAGTCTGATTTCCGGTCCCTTGGTATCTATGAGTATAGCTATTCTGTCGGAAACTTTCCGGACATTGTCCACAACCGTCTGGGCGCCCTCTATCGAAGCGTGGGCGGAATTGATGCGCACGACATTCATCCCGCTTTCATAAAGCCGGCGGATAAAGTCCACATCGCAGCGGTTGTCCGCGATGGTGCAAATGATTTTCGTTTTCTTCTCTACCATAACTGCCATTACTTGAAACTGCCGCCAAATATAGCGGTTGATTGCGAAAAAATGCAATCAAAAATAAAAAGCCGACTATATGCAGCCTCTCTCAATCCCCGCAAAGCTCTATCATCCTTGCGGCAAAGCGGTCGGCGGCGCCTCCGCTGCCCAGGGCCTCGCGCAGGCGGGAGTAGTCGGCCAGCATCGCGCTGCGGTCGGCTCCGCCGGCCATCAGGCGGTCCATCTCCGCGGCGATATTCTCTGCGGTGCAGCGCTCCTGCAACAGCTCATTGAAAATCCATTTGTCCAAAATCAGATTTGCCAGGCTGATATACTTCACCTTCATTATCATTCTTGCAATGAGGCAGGTGATCGGGTTCATTCCGTAGCAGACCACTTGCGGGGTCCCTATCAGCGCAGTCTCCAGCGACGCCGTGCCGCTGGCCACCACCGCAAAATCCGAATATTTGAGCAGCGGATAGGTCCGGTCATAGACCACCTTGATGCCGCTGCCGCCAAAGTAGCGCTCATAAACCTCCCTGTCTATTCCGGGGGCGGCCGCCAGAGCCAGCTGCGGGGCATCCTGGCGCGATGCAAGCAGCTTTGCAAAAGCAATCATTCTGGGGGCCAGGAACTTGATCTCCTGCATGCGGCTTCCCGCCAGCAGGGCCACCGTGGGGCGGTCTTCCAGGCCGCAGGCGGCAAAAAACTCAGCCCGCGGGGGAGCGGCGGCCAGCGTAGCATCCACACAGTCCAGCAGCGGATTCCCCTCATAGACGGGCTCAATCCCCTTGCTGCGGAAATATTCCACCTCAAAGGGGAAAATCACGAACAGGCGGTCCACATAGCTTCGCAGCTTCTCCACCCGCTTCTCGCGCGAGGCCCACACCTTGGGGGCGATGTAATAAAAGACATTTATGGAGTGTTCGTGGGCAAACCGGGCTATCTTGAGATTGAAGCCGGGGTAGTCTATCAATATCACGACATCGGGCTTCCAGGAGAGGATGTCCGCCTTGCAGAAGGCCAGGTTGCGCCGCACGCTCCCCGCCTTGGAGAGGACCTCCACCAGCCCCATCACCGCCGTTTCGCGGTAGTCGCGGGCCTTCTCGCCCCCCACGGCCGCCATCTTGTCGCCGCCCCAGAAGCGTATCTGCGCATCGGCGTCGCCTCTGAGCAGCCCCTTCATCAGCAGCGAGCCGTGCAGCTCGCCCGAGGCCTCGCCCGTTATTATGTAATATCTCATTGCAGTCTATTCAAAATCCCAGAGGCCGGAGAGGCGCTCCAGCTCGTCATAGTCGGTCGGGTCAACCTTGCGCGGGGATATGGTTATGTAGCCATCCTTCATCAGCACGTGGTCGTCGGTGACATCGTCGCCCGAGGGGGCCAGATTCAGAAATTCCCCCACCATCCAGTAAATCTCGCCGCCACGGGGATTGCTGCCCTTCACAAACTCCTTGTGCCAGCGGCCGCGTCCCTGGCTGGCGAGGCGGATGCCGCGCACCTGCTCGGGGGCGATGTCGGGGAAGTTGATGTTGAGATAGACCTCCTTAGCCGGGGGGCAGGCAAAAAAGCGCTCCATTATCTCGTCCACATAGGCGTCCACCACCGCAAAGTCGGGGTTGTCGTCGTGGCAGTCAAGAGAGAATCCGATGGAGGGGATTCCGTAGAGCGTGGTCTCGGTTATCGCCCCCAGAGTGCCGGAGTAGAGGGCAGCCACAGAGGCGTTGCTGCCGTGGTTTATGCCGGAGATTGCCAAATCGGGCATCCTCCCCTCCTCTATGAACATATTGACCCCCATCTTGGCGCAGTCGGCCGGGGTGCCGTCAAACGAATACACGCGCACTTCTCCCAGCTCGCCGCTGGCGGGGGTCACCTCCAGCTGCCTCAGCGTCAGGGGGCGGTCCATAGTCAGCGCCGCACTCTTTGCAGACTGCGGGTCCTTGGGGGCCACCACGGTAACGTCGCCGTAGCGGCGGAATATCTGCGCGAGGTGGCGGATTCCCGCCGCGTTCACGCTGTCGTCGTTCATCAGAAGTATTTCCCTTGTCATATCCGTATTCTTTACAATCCGCTAATTTAGCAAAATTACTTGTAGTCCCGCCGACCTGCAGTCTTGCAGTCTCTCTCCCCCGCCCTCTTGGAGAAGTTCACCAGCAGCACGCCGCCCAGCACAGCAATTGCCGCCAGAATCTTGCCCCAGGTGAGGGTGTCCATCCCGATGCTGATGCTTATGGCAATGGCGATGATGGGCTGCAGATAAGAGTAGAGGCTCACCAGGGTCGGGCGGATGTTCTTCTGCCCCACCGGAATCAGGAAATAAGCGACAAAGGTGGCAAAAACTATCAGATAGCCCAGCTCCAGCAGAAAGCTGCCGCCTGCCGATGCAAAGTCAAAGCGCACGACCTCTCCCGATGCAAAGGGGGCGCTCATTGCAAAGGCAAAGAGAAAAATCCACTTCATAAAGGTCACGACGCTGTAGCGCTCTATCACGGGGCGGAAAATGCCCAGATAGAGAGAGAAGCTCAGGCCGTTGAGCAGCGCCAGCACATACCCCGGCACCGTCGATTTCTCGGGGCCGGAAGATGAGGTCTTGCTGGTGAGTATCAGAAACACTATGCCGGCAAAGCTCAGCAGCACGCCGCCCGCCTTTTTGCCGGTGATGGGCTCCTTGAGGGCGACGGCGGCAATCAGCATTGTGAAGATGGGGGTCACGGAGCTGATTATAGACCAGCTCATCGGGGTCACCATGGGGCTCGCCACCAGAAAAGTCATCTGAGTCAGGAAAAAGCCCAGAAACGAGGCCAGAAATATTTTGGGAAAGTCCCGCCGCGCCACCTTCTCCGCCGGCCTGAAGAGAGAAATTATCCAGAAGAGCAGACCCGCCCCCAGCGACCGCAGGCAGAATATCGCCAGCGGCGAGAGCAGGTGGCTCGAAGTCAAATCCTTGGTGGTGATGATGTTGATCCCAAAAATGGCATAGGCCACAAAGCAGGCGCAATGCCCAGCCAAAGCGTTTTTGTTTGCCATATCCCGCATTTCCTAAAAACGCCGCGAAGATAGCAATTCCCCCGCGAGATTTGCTACTTTGGCACAATGAAATGTGCTGAAGCCCCGGCGCAAAAACTCAGCCTCCTGATTGACGGGAATAGCCGTCAGTCAGGAGGCTGGATCAAGAAGGCAAATTGCCAGGTCTTTTCCTATTTACGGTACCAACTACTGCCGTCACTTGAGTAGTATACACCATTGTCTGTTGCAGCAAGAAGTTGCGTACCATTGACACAAAGGTCACGGAATTCGCCGCTGCTGCAACCGCGGTAACTGTGACATGAATACCAGCTACTGCCCCCGTTAGTGGAGTACTCAATAGCTTCTCTCTGCGGATTAATGCGAAACAATTTCCCTTTAAAATTAACAATCTGTGACATAGTTTTAAGTTTATAGGTTAGTAAATTGGTTATGTAGACACTTTTTAAAGTGTGTCTGAAACAAAGTTTTCTCGCAATTAATTCAGTTGTATTCAAATCATCCCGCCGTTTGCTCTTACAACGGCCTTAGACCAGCGGGGCGATTTGGTTAACGATGTACTGGTCAACTGCGTCAAAGTCACACATACTCTGGTGGGTAAATTTGATGAAAGCACCCTGACACCAAGTGACCAGGAAATACGGACATTGGTCATTGAATTTGAGTTCCTCGCCGTTGAATTCAACCTTTTTCCCGCAAATCCCTTTAAGAAGGGCGTATGTTCTGTTTATTGGCTTACCACTTGCTAAGGGCCATCCCTTTATCGGGGTTTTGGATGTTCCGGCAACCTCGCATCCGTTCTCCCATCTTTTGCATTCAACGAAAAAGCCGCTATCCATCAGAGCATGGTATACTTTGGCGCCATAGCCCAGACCGAAAGGAATCTTTGAGTATTTAAGACTTATGCACGCCGGTGCAATCACGTTGTCAATGTATGTAGGGGTGAGAGATTTTTTGTTGAGACTCAACCCCTTTGTAGTCTTGGAGTGCAGCGGGCAAAGCTCAAGGGCGAAAGGGGTAAGGTCTTTATCAAAGGTATTCGCCGCATCTTTTTCCTCTTGGGGAAGTGGCTTCACAGCAGTGCCGCTTTTCGCAGCGAGGTACAAGTCTGCGACCCGGTTAATGTATTCGTTTCTGTTCTTTTTCCACCAATCGACACCGGGCACAAATGACGGAGCGACAAAAGGGGAATATTCTTTCTGCCATTCGGAATACTTGCAGCCGTACTTATGCTCGAAATCATAAATCAGCCTGCCTGTTACAGGAATACTGCGATTGTACCAGTTCTTGATATAATCGACTGGGCTACTTAAGCCCGGGTTGATATTGATGACCGGCGCAACGCATTTCATATAATCCCCATAGTATGGCTCAGGAAGATATTCACCGGAAAGTGCTGTCATACCCCCGAAGGGTTTCATCAGCCCGGAGAGAACCATCTTGGTAACGTACCAATTTTCAATACAATCGTCCCATTGTTTAATCGTTGTCATAGTTTGATTTCATTTATCATTAAATGGTACTAATTTATATATATATATATCGATTTTCGCAAGCCCTCGGCGCGAAAATCGGAGTGAAGTTTCTCTGCGTGACCCATATCCCAATTGATTTTTTGGGCTATATTCGCAAAAAACAACAGCTATGAGATCTGCAATATACGGCGCAGGGTCCCTCGGAACGATACTCGGCGCGTTCATAACCAAAAACGGAGGCGAAATAGACCTCATCAACCATAACGCCAAACACATTGAGGCCCTGCGCAAAAACGGGGCGCACATTACCGGCACGCTGGACTTTTCGCAAAAGGTAGCCGCCCTCACTCCGGAGGAGATGAGCGGGGTGTACGACATAATATTCCTGATGACCAAGCAGCAGAACAACCCCGCCACGGTCACGTTCCTTCGCGATTATCTGGCCCCCGACGGAGTCATCGTCACTCTGCAGAACGGACTGCCCGAGCCCGGAATCGCAGAAATCGTAGGGGAAGAGAGGACGCTCGGATGCACGGTGGCCTGGGGCGCGACAATGCAGGGCCCGGGCGTATGCGAGCTCACAAGCGCTCCCGACAGCCTCACCTTCTCGCTCGGCAGCGCATTCCGCGCCCAGGACGGCACTCCCCTCAAAGGCAACCATTTCGGCGAAGTCAAGGCCCTGCTGGAGAAAATGGGGCCGGTGGACATTGACGAGAACTTCATCGGTACCAGATGGAGCAAACTTCTCATCAACGCCTCCTTCTCTGGGATGAGTGCGGTGCTGGGATGCACTTTCGGCGAAGCTGCGGGACCCAAGCCCTCACGCCGCATAGTCCAGGCCATAATCAAGGAATGCATCGATGTGTGCAACGCATCCGGAATCAAAATCGAACCCGTGCAGGGCAAAGACATCGTAAAGCTGCTTGACTGGCACGGCGCGGTAAAGAAAGCCGTTTCTTTCGCCATCATCCCCCTTGCAATCCGCAAGCACGCCCGCCTCAAGGCCAGCATGCTTCAGGACATAGAGAAGGGTAAGAAAACCGAAGTGGACTCCATCAACGGAGCCGTATGCGCCCAGGGCCGCAAGGCGGGAGTCCCCACGCCGATGAACGACGCCGCGGTGGACATAATCCACCGCATCGAGCGCGGCGAACTCTCCGCCTCGCGGGACAATCTCAGCCTTTTTAAGTGAAAAAGGCTGAGATGTTTTGCCGGCATCACAAGCCAAGGAAATCGCGAATGATGTAGACCAGATTGATCAGCAGACATATCGCGCCCCAGACAAGCGCTCCGCAAATAAACACGGCGCATATCACGCCAATAATCGATAGAATAGCGGCAATCATAACAATTAAAACTTCTTTTTGAATGACTTCTTCTGATGGCATATACTGCGATATGTCAAAAATCTTTCAGAAGCAATAGTCAGTTAAATTATTTAATCATATCATTCAGCGACAGCCCAACATAATCAATCGTCCAGCCTTTGTAACGAGAGGCTATCTTCGCTGCCTTTCCCATTAAGGAATTTCTGTCGATCTTAGCCTCGTTGCGCTTGCATTCGCCAATCACTATCCTTAGGTCCGCCTCATTGACAGCAATCAGGTCGATTTCATTCTTCTCTCCGGGTTCTCCCTTCGAGCCCTTCTCCCAATAGTTCGTCACGATGTTGTACATTCCCGTCTCCATATAGGACTGCCGGAACCACTTTTCCAATATAAAACCGGAAAAAGTCTCGTAATCAGACTCTATCCTTTGCCTGACATATTCCATATTTCCTATTTCAACAGCACTCCTGTACTTGTAGATGAAGCGGAACCAGAAATTCAAGAAATTATCTGAAATATAATATCTTACATTCCTCGACTGCTCGCCGCTGAGATATGGGCGGACTCTGGCGATGACATTGAAATCGTTCTCGAGCTTGTCCAGATAGCCCCCCGTCTCAAAGCCGACATAGCTTGTCATATCGCCGCGGTATGTATTGCCGCCCGCGAGAGATGCCAGAACGGAGAAATAGTTCCCATATTCCTTGCCGAGCTCGTCGGAAAGAAGTTCCTTGCCTTCGTCTATAAAATAAGAGCCAAGGGAAATAGCCGCGGTGATAATCGTCTCCTTGGTGAAAGCTTTCTGCTCCATAAGAAGTTCGACATATTTCGCCACGCCCCCGGTCACCATATACAGGGCAAGAAGGTCATCCGGCGTGTAATCCGGGTTGTGATCGCGGAGAATCTCCTTAAGAACAGACGTGCCGAACGGTCTGATCTTGAACCTTGCAGTGGCCCGTCCATACAGAGGCTCATCCTTGTCATCGAAGATCTTTTTCATCTTTGAATAGATGGAACCGCAGATTACAAGGTTGATTCTGCTGTCACCCTTGTTTGAGTCCCATACGTTCTGAATGTCTGAGAATATAGCCTCGCCGGCAATCTTCAGATTCTGAAACTCATCCAGCACCAGGGTAAAATTCGTTCTTTTCGAGATGTTCATTATCGCCTCGAAAAGGCGTCTGAAAGAAGTAAAATCGCCAAGATCCTCGCCGAGAGCGTCCCGCACGATTTCTACGAGTTCCTGACAGAGCAGATTCTCGCTCTTCTTTCCGACGAAGAAATAGAGTAACGGTATGGACGTGAACGAGCGCTTTATGAGCGTGGTCTTGCCGATTCTGCGCCTTCCTGTCATCACAATCATCTGGGCGCTATCTAAGGAGAGCGCCTCATATCTTTTCAATGCGGCCGTCTCGGCCTCTCTGTCATAGAATTTCATATTTTAGAACATCTAATGCAACAGCCGTTACTGTAACAGCCGTTACAAATATGATAAATCTTGAGCAAAGTAACAACTTCGGGCAGAAAAATTCATATGTTGCGGTGTCAGGAGCATTTTCATCAATAGCAATAGGCGTGATGATATGCTTATATGCAAAATCGGCCGCAAATCCGCCCTTGCACATTCCGGCAATCTTTCACAAATTTGCGGGTCAATCAGATGATGGCTTATCAATGATAAGATATGACATAAGCGGCGCCGTAGCGGCCTTCACGGCCGGCAGGGAAGAGGCTCTCCCCTGCCCTGTGGTGCAGCCCCACCAGGTGCACGGCTGCAAAGTGGCGGTCGTAGACCGTCCCGGGCTGACCCGCGAGATGCTGGAGGGGTATGACGCCCTTGTGACCTCTCTCCCCGGGGTGGCGATCGGAGTCAGAACGGCCGACTGCATCCCCATTCTGCTGTATGACCCCGTGCGGAAGGCCGTGGCTGCGATTCACGCCGGCTGGCGGGGGACTCTCGGCAGAATTGCATGCGCCGCCATCGGCCGTATGTGCCTGGAATACGGCACGGCGGCAGAGGATTTGAAAGCCGTCATAGGCCCCGGCATCTGCAGGGAGTGCTTCCAGGTGGGAGAAGAGGTCGCAGGCGCCTTCAAGGAGGCGGGCTTCCCGATGGACAAGGTTTACAGCTGGAACGGGCCCAAGACAGAGGGGGACATGAAGGGCGGCCACCACATCGACCTGCCGCAGGCCAACCGCCTGCTTCTCGAGGGCGAGGGGGTCAGGCCGGAAAACATCCTTATGGCAGGCATCTGCACCTTTGAGACTGCGAGCCTGTATTCCGCCAGGAGGGAAGGCTCCAAGTGCGGCCGCAACATCAACGCAATAATGCTGTCGCGATAGTTTTTTGCGCAACTGCCACATTTTGGCAAAAGATTATGCTATCTTAGCATAAAAGAACTCAACCGCCATGGCAAAAAACTATTTCAAGCGCTATATCTGGCTCATAGACGTAATAAACCGGCACGGCTACATCACCCGCAGCGAAATCAACGACCTGTGGTACCGCAGCCCCATCAACGAATACGGGGAGAAGGAGATACCGGAGCGGACCTTCCACAACCACATCGATGCCATTATGGACATATTCTCCCTGGAAATCAAATGCAACCGCAGCCTGGGCTACTACATCGCCAACACGGAGGACATCGAAGGGGGCGGGATGCGGCAGTGGATGCTCTCGTCCCTCTCGCTTAACAACCTGCTTAACGAGAGCCGCGAGATGCGCGAGAGCATACTCTTCGAGAGCGTGCCCTCAAGCGGCAAATATCTCACCGCCATTATGGAGGCGATGCGCGATTGCAAGGTGATAAGCGTCACCCATCAGGGTTTCAACCGGGCGGAGCCGTCCGTTTTCGATGCCGAGCCATACTGCCTCAAGCAGTTCAAGCAGCGCTGGTATATGGTAGCCAAGACCGCCATCGGCAGCAGCCCGCGGATCTACGCTCTCGACAGGATTCTCTCCCTGGAGCGCACCGGCCGCAGCTACAAAATCCCCAAAAGCTTCTGCGCCGACGACTATTTCCGCGACATCTACGGTGTCATACTCCCCTGCGGGGCCAAGGCCGAGGATGTCCGCATACGGGTTGCAAAGTCGCAGGTCGCGTATTTCAAATCTCTCAGCCTGCATCACACCCAGAAGCTGGAGAGCGAAGACGACACCGGGGCGGTGTTCAGCTACCGTCTGATACCCACCTACGACTTCAAGCAGGAGCTGCTCTCCAAGATGGCGAACGTGGAGGTGCTCTCCCCGGCCAAACTGCGCGATGAGATGAAATCCACCATACGCGAGATGATGTCCAATTACGGGGAGTGACGTAGAAGTTATCCAGACAAACGATTAACACAAATTATACACCTTATGCGAATTTACATCAAAAAAGCACTAACGACACTGGCTTGTGCCGCAATGGTCGTATTCTCATTTACCGGTTGCCAGAAAGAATCCGCAGAGAAAAATGAGTTGAAAGGAACTCAATGGATCGCTGTTGAAGAGTCGACAGATGAAGAATTCTCCGGAATCGATTTAAGCATCACTTATAACCTGACTTTTGACAAAAAGGCAATATTTACCGCCAATGTTCTATGGCTCAAAGTTCCCATCAGTTTTTCGTATGATTACGAAAAACCCATCGCCACCTTCACTGATGGAAAGCTTGTGATTGACGATGATTCTTCCTGGGCCGCTCTTGCCGAGATGTTAGAGACATCACTGCAGGAACTGCTGGATGAGCTTAAAGATATCACGTTCACTGCCATTGTCAACGGAGACAAGTTGACATTACTTAAAGAAGGCGACGACTTCTTCGATGGAGATGGTATTGTGTTTACCAAAATTAAGTAAGAGATCAATAAATACTGACAAAGGCTCCTGAAAAAGGGCCGCGGCATAGAAATGCCTTACATACATAGAAACCGCGATATGGTTCGCGTCCGCTGCGTCAAGGATGTATCATAGCGTGATTTATAACCATGCAAAAGTTAGCGGCCTGTGCGGAAATTCCGTGCAGGCCGCTAACTTTGCAGCCGGAACATCTGCAGGAATATGAAAAAGAGCTTTGCCGAGATACTGGATTCGCTGGAGGGGGACTCTGCCCGCAAGGCAGAGCGCAAGCTGCCCGCCTGGAGCGAGGCGTCTGCACGTCTTAAGGAGCGGGGGCTGGAGCCGCTGGAAATCCCCACCGCCCTAGCTCTGGAGCAGTGCTCGTCTCAGGAGACGGCCCGCTACAAATGCCGCCTGATATCCGACCTCTTTCCGGAGGGGATCGGATTGCTGTGCGATTTGACCTGCGGCCTGGGCATCGACAGCCTGGCCTTCAGCTCCATCGCCCGCAAAGTCATCAGCTTTGAGCGCTCCGCAGAACTGGCACAGGCCGCGCGGCGCAACTTCTGCCGTCTCGCTGCGGATAACATAGAGGTGCGCTGCGAGGAGGTCTCGGCACATAGCGACATCCCCGCGTGCGACGTGATTTTTGCCGACCCGGCCCGCCGCAGCGGCTCGGGCCGCAAGGTCTTCCGGCTGGAAGACTGCTCTCCCGACATCCGCCCGATGCTGCCCCTGCTGCTTTCCAAAGCGCCCGCGGTGCTGCTCAAGCTCTCCCCGATGGCCGACATCAGCCTTCTGGCCTCTGAACTCGGTCCGCAGCTGAGCCGGGTGCACGTCGTGAGCCTGCGCTCGGAGGTCAAGGAGCTTCTCTGTCTGCTGCAGAGAGGGCACGCCGGGGGATACCGCATCACCGCCGCCGAGATTGCCGCGGACGGCGCCGAGAGCTCCCTGAGCTTCTCTGTTGAGGAGGAGAGGGAGGCAGAGGTCCGCTTCTCCCCCGCCCCCTCGGCCGGCAGCCTGCTGCTGGAGCCCCGCGCCGCGCTGATGAAGTCGGGGGCGTACAGGCTTCTGTGCAGCCGCTTCGGCATCGCCAAGATTGCGGCATCGACCCATCTCTACACCTGCGGCGAAACCGACCCGGAGCCCTTCAGAGGGCTGTTCAAGGTGTTCCGCATAGCGGAGGTGCGCCCCTTCTGCGGGCGGGAAATCAAGGCTCTCGGGCGGCTCTACCCCGACGCCGAGGTCAGCGCCCGCAATCTCCCGCTGCGCAGCGACGACCTGCGCAAGAAAATCGGCGCCACGGGGGGCGGGCGTCACCACATCTTCGGCTGCACCGGCCAGGGGGGCCGTATGCTGATTGTTTGCCAGTCGCTGTAGATTTTTTGCCGTTTTTCTCCAAACTGCCACTTTTTGGCAGAAAGAAATCCAATCTTTGCAGGTATATAAGAGGGAAAACAGGAAAATTATGGCAAAGACTTACATTCAGCTCATCAAGGCGGCGGCAGCCAGAGTCCGCGACAGCAAACTGGAAAAACTCGGTACCAAAGAGACGGCGCTGGCGCTGGAGGCGCTGCAGACCGCCCTCAATCTCGAAAACAGGGGCGAAGCGATCATATTCGCCGCGCTGTTTGACCGCAGCTGCAGCGGGCGCGACAGCGATATGGACGACCTCGCCCGCTACTTTGACTGCACGCATCTGGACATTATGGAATACCTGCCCGCAATCGGGTCGCTGCAGCGTCGGGGGCTGATTCTGCAGAGCAACGGCGACGAGAGCAGGCGGCTCAAGAAATCTTACCTGGTGTCGAGCTATGTCACCGACAGCCTGCTGGAGGGCAAGATGCCCGATTCGCGCCCGGTGCAGTTCCTGCGCAAGGACTTTGACCGCTACGACTTTTGCAAGCTGATAGCGTCGCAGATGGAAGACGATGAAATCAGCTGCGAGGAGCTGCTGCAGATGGCCGGCTCGCTGGAGAAGGAGCACGCCGGGATGACCTTCGTGGCCGCAGTGCAGAAAGAGGTGGAGGAGCTGCGCCACCGCGTGCTCTTCTACGATGTCTGCTACGATTTCACGATCAGCAATCGCGGCCGCGGCTCCGACGTAGAGCGCACCCTCAAGGACATGTACAGCGAGTTCGCCATCCGCCTCAAAGAGAAATCGGCCATTGGGACAGGCACCCACCCCCTGCAGAAGGCCGACCTGCTGCAGGTGGATTCCGACGGCAAATCGATGTATCTCACGGAGAAGGGGCAGCAGCTGTTTCTGGAGCAGGACTACGCGGCTTTCTACGGCAATCTGGAGAATCTCAACCGCTATAAGTTCGCCGATGCGGTGAACGACTATTTCCACGGCCGCGACTACGACGCCGACAGCCCTCGGTCGAGCTCGCAGCTCGTTAAATTCATCGGGCGCGTAGAGGCGACCAACTCCCACCTGAAGCTCATCGGCAATGTCTGCAAGATTCTGGAATCGGAGCACGACAGGGCTCTGTTCTACATCCTCTGCCGCGACTGTTCGCGCGACAGCGACGGCACCCCCATTACTGCCGAGCTCCACGACCTGTACAACCTCAAGAAGCGCAAATCCTGCATGAGGGAGCTCAAAGCAGAGACCCACATTCTGCAGCGCGCCGGCCTGGCGGAGATGGTCACCCGCAACAGTCTCTTCGGAGAGGACACGATGCTCACACTCACCGACAAGGGCAAGCGGCTCTTTTTTGAAGAGGATGCCGAGCTGTTCATCGAGCAGGGTAGCGAGAAAAGCCGCATAAAGTCGGCATCAATCTCCCCCAAGCGCCTCTTCTTTTCCGATGGGCAGCAGAAGCAGCTCTCGCTGGTGGAGGACTCCCTGCAGGAAGCCAACTTCCGCACGTTGCAGAGCCGTCTGGAGGGCAAAGGGATGCCCAAAGGGGTGGCGGTGCTGCTCTACGGCGCCCCCGGCACCGGCAAGACCGAGACGGTGATGCAGTGGGCCCGCAGCTGCGGCCGCGACATAATCCACGTGGACATCAGCAGCTCCAAGAGCATGTGGTATGGCGAGAGCGAGAAGATCATCAAGAAGATTTTCTCCGACTACCGGCAGGCCTGCAGCGGAAACGGTCTGAAGCCCATTCTGCTCTTTAACGAGGCCGACGCCATCTTCTCCTGCCGCAAGCAGATCGGCGGCCGCAACGGCAGCATCGACCAGACAGAGAACGCCATCCAGAACATAATCCTGGAGGAGATGGAGCGTCTGGACGGCATTCTCATCGCCACCACCAACCTGGAGAGCAATCTGGACGGCGCGTTTGAGCGGCGCTTCCTCTTCAAGATCCGCTTTGAGAAGCCGTCGGTGGAGTCCAAGGTGCGCATCTGGCGCGACAAGCTCGGCAGCCTCTCGGAGCAGGAGGCGCTGCGCCTGGCCTCGCAGTTCGACTTCAGCGGCGGCGAGATAGACAACATCGTGCGAAAGGCCACCATGGAGGAGGTTGTGAGCGGCGCCGCCCCCAGCCTGGAGATGATAGAGACCCTCTGCAGCCACGAGAAGCTCTCCGGAAGCAGCCGGCCGCGCATCGGCTTTTAAGTTGCCGGCAAGAGGCGTGCCGACTGCCTAAAAGCAGCCTTTCCGGTATGCTCCGGGGGTGAGTCCGGTGACCTTCTTGAACATCCGGCAGAAATGCTGCGGATACTGGAACCCGAGTTCGTAGGCCACCTCGCTAATTGTGAGGCGGCCGCCGGACAGCAGGTTCTTGGCCACATCTATCGTGTGCTTCTGGATATATTCCTGCGCAGTCATTCCCGTCTCCTTTTTGACGAGGTCGCCGAAATAATTGGGAGACAGGCACATTTCGCCTGCGCAGTAGCGCACCGTGGGCAGCCCCATCTCCCTGGCCCGGCCGCCTGAGTAATACTTGTCCATCAAGGTCTCGAAGCGGGAGAGCAGATCCTGATTGGAACTCTCGCGGGTGGTGAACTGCCTCTGATAGAAGCGCAGGCAGTAATCCAGCAGCAGAGTGATATTTGCCACGATTATCCGCTTGCTGAAAATGTCGGCGGGCCTTTCTATCTCCTGACGGATCTTGTCCAGACAGTCCAGAAAGAGACTGCGCTCCTGCTGGGAGACGTGCAGCGCTTCCGACGCTTCGTAGGAGAAGAAGTCATACTCCTTCATCCTGCGCCCCAGCTCCGTGCCCCTGATCAGCTCAGGGTCAAAGCAGAGGGCGTAGGCCTTGATATGCTCGGGGAATACATAATTTGTGACGCCAGACACCTGGTTGGGTGCGATGGCCACGATTGTCCCCTTCTGGTAGTCATACTTGCGGCGGCCGTAAACTATGTCGCAGAACTCGCCGTCCTTGAGATAGATGGCATAAAAGCCGAACGTGTGCAGCCCGTCGGGCAACTTCTTGAGTTTTGAGAAATCGAGCACCGACACCAGATTGTTGACGGTGGGGGCGCCAAGCCATTCGTTGTAGTTTTCAATTGTCGGGATCTGGAGTATTTCTGATGTCATAGTTCCGCTATAAATCTGTTCATCCTCAAAAATAAGCAATCGCGCATTATTTTCAGCATCTGCTTCTCCCATTTCCGTAATTTAGGTAAAACTTCCCGATATTTTTAAACAAAAATTATTACCTTTGCGCGTCCGTAAAAAGACACGAAAGTTTTTTATTAATCAACATACAATTATTACACACAATGATCAAAGTTGGTATTAACGGTTTCGGTCGCATCGGCCGTTTCGTATTCCGCGCTGCCCAGACCCGCAGCGACATTGAGGTAGTAGGTATCAACGACCTCTGCCCTGTTGACTATCTTGCATATATGCTCAAGTATGACACCATGCACGGTGCATTCGAGGGTACTGTCGACTATGACGTAGAGAACAGCAAGCTCATCGTAAACGGCAAAGAGATCCGCGTGACTGCCTGCAAAGACCCCAACGAGCTCGCTTGGGACAAGGTAGGTGCCGAGTACATCGTGGAGTCCACCGGTCTTTTCCTCACCAAGGAGAAAGCTCAGGCTCACATCAACGCCGGCGCAAAATATGTCGTAATGAGCGCGCCTGCAAAGGACGACACTCCGATGTTCGTTTGCGGTGTAAACTTTGACAAATATGTCAAGGGCACACAGTTCGTTTCCAACGCATCCTGCACCACCAACTGCCTGGCTCCCATCGCCAAGGTGCTCAACGACAAGTTCGGCATCAAAGAGGGCCTCATGACCACCGTTCACTCCACCACTGCCACTCAGAAGACCGTTGACGGTCCTTCACTGAAAGACTGGCGCGGCGGCCGTGCCGCTTCCGGCAACATCATCCCCTCTTCTACCGGCGCTGCAAAGGCTGTAGGCAAGGTTATCCCCGAGCTTAACGGCAAACTCACCGGTATCTCCATGCGCGTGCCCACTCTGGACGTTTCTGTAGTTGACCTCGTTGCCAACCTCGAGAAACCCGCTACCAAAGAGGACATCTGCAAGGCTATGAAAGAGGCTTCCGAGGGCGAGCTGAAGGGCGTTCTGGGTTACACCGAGGACGCAGTCGTTTCCAGCGACTTCCTGGGTTGCACCCTGACTTCCATCTTCGACGCAAATGCCGGTGTTTATCTTACCGACACTTTCGTGAAGGTCATCAGCTGGTACGACAATGAGATCGGCTACTCCAACAAGGTGCTCGAGCTCATCGCACACATGGCAAAGGTCAACGCCTAATCCATTCTGAGACAAAAAAGGCCGTCCCGAGTAGGGGCGGCTTTTTTTGTTTAGAGTTTAGTGTTTAGAGGAGTGGAGAGTGTGGATGCGCGGCAGTATCACAAGCCGTCCACCAAAAGGGGGTATTTCGTGGATGCGCCTCCGATGACAATCGTTTTAGCGCATCAATATCGCGGAGGCACAAAGGGGCGTAGCGGGTATTTTTCTACCCGCCAAGCCCCTTTGTGCGAAGCGTTGATGCGCGGCAGTATCACAAGCCGTCCACCGCAGGGCATCTCCCCGCGGAGACCCGGATGCAACGAAAAAGGCAGCCCCCGAAAGGGACTGCCTTGTATCTGTTGCCAAAAAGGGAAGCTGCTACTTCTTCTCCTTTTTGCCGTAACGGCTGTAGAATTTGTCCACGCGGCCGGCAGTGTCCACAAGCTTCATCTTGCCTGTATAGAACGGGTGGGAAGTGTTGGAAATTTCGACCTTGACTACCGGATACTCGACACCCTCGACCTCGATGGTCTCTTTGGTGTTGGCGCAAGAACGTGTGATGAACACGTGATCGTTAGACATATCCTTGAAAGCAACAAGACGGTAACTTTCGGGATGGATTCCTTGTTTCATTTTTTTGAGGTTTTTTGATTCGGAGTGCAAAAGTAGAAATAATTGATAAATTTGCAAAACTTAAATGGTCTATATATCATATGACACTCATCAAATCAATTTCCGGTATTAGGGGGACAATCGGAGGCTCCGTGGGAGAGGCGCTAACCCCCGTCGACATCGTAAAATTCACATCGGCATTCGCATTCGGCCGCAAAAAAGTGGTTGTGGGTCGCGACGCGCGCATCTCGGGCGAGATGGTGGACAGTCTGGTCTGCAACACGCTGGTAGCCTGCGGCGTGGATGTCATCAACATAGGCATGGCCACCACCCCCACCACAGAAATGGCGGTGATAGGTGAGAAGGCCGACGGAGGCATAATAATCACCGCATCGCACAACCCGATGCAGTGGAACGCCCTCAAGCTGCTTGCAAGCACGGGCGAGTTCCTCTCCGACGCCGCAGGCAAAGAGGTGCTCGCGCGCGCGGCCCGCGAAGAATTCGACTACGCACAGGTCACCGAACTGGGCACCATAACACATAAAGATTACACCCAGATCCACATCGACGCCGTCAAGAGCGACTCGCTGGTGGACCTGGAGGCTATACGCAACGCACATTTCAAAGTGGTGCTGGACCCCGTCAACAGCGTTGGCGCAGTGGTTATGCCCCGCCTGCTGGAGCAGATGGGGGTGGAATGCATCACCATCAACGGCACACCCGACGGCCGCTTCGCGCATAATCCCGAGCCGCTGCCCGCCAACCTCAAGGGGCTCAGCAGCGCAGTGGTGGCGGAAGGCGCCGCCCTGGGCATCAGCGTCGACCCCGACGTGGACCGCCTGGCGCTGATTTGCGAGAACGGCGAGCCGTTCGGCGAGGAATACACCCTCGTGGCGGTCTCCGACTATGTACTGGACTGCAAGAGCGGCCCCACAGTGTCCAACATCTCCTCCAGCCGCGCCCTGCGCGACATCACCGAGAAGCACGGCTGCACCTACTTCTGGTCGGCTGTGGGCGAGGTAAACGTCACCACCAAGATGCACGAGGTGGGAGCCGTGATTGGCGGCGAGGGCAACGGCGGCGTCATCTACCCCGCCCTGCACTACGGCCGCGACGCCCTCATCGGCGTGGCTCTGTTCCTGAGCAACATGGCCCACAAGGGGCTCTGCGCAAGCGCACTGCGCGCCACATACCCCGACTATTACATCTCCAAAAACAGGATAGAGCTGCCCGACGCGTCGGCCGCCGACAAGGTGTTTGACGCTGTCAAGAAGAAATATGCCAGCGAGAAGCTCACCACAATCGACGGCGTCCGCATCGACTTCGAGAGCGACCGCATGTGGGTGATTCTGCGCAAGTCCAACACCGAGCCCATCATCCGCGTGTATGCCGAGGCGCCCGCGGAGGCCGTGAGCGTGGCTCTGGCAGAGGAGATCCTTGCCGTGGCAGAAGAAATCCTCTAAGGGGCCGCGATGTTCTCTTTCAGGACCACCCCGCTGCTGGAGCAGGAGGACCTCACGCTGAAGCGCGGTCTGCTGGCCGTGCTGGAAGACCCCACCGCCTGGCATCCCCAGTATGGCGAATATCTGCACTACACTCTGGCGCGCTACCGCAACGTAGTGCCGCTGTCTTCGCTGCAGGATAGCGCCACACTGGAGAGGGCCGACGCGGTGATAATAGAGCATCAGGACACCGGCACCCGCTTTGACCCCTTTCTGAAGCGGCTGCGCGCCTTCTTTCTGGAGCAAAACCGCAGCGAGAAACCGCTTTCCGTGTACTTGATAGACCGCTTCAACCCCAGCGGACGCACCGTGGAGGGGGGCCACTACGACGGCCTGCCCCACCGGCACGGCCTCACTATGGGAGAGGTTGCCAACTTGTACTACACGGAGATGAACGCCACCTTCCCGCTGCACATAATCTCCGCCGCCGCCAACGATGCCGCACGCGAGCTGATGCCCTGGAGCATCCCGCAGGAGTGCGGCCTCTCCCACCTTTTCTCCGCCGTGTTCATGAGCGGCAGCAGCCTCTGGCGCGGCACCAACGTCAGCTGGGGCGAGGGCACTGCCCGCCCGCTGGAGATGTTCGGCGCCCCCTTTATGCAGCGCCTTGAGCGCAAGCGCGACTTCGTGTGGGAAAACGCCCTCACCTGGAACGATGTGGATTCGCCCGTCTACGACAAGGGGGTCTATATGCGCTGGTGCAGTTTTGTGCCCGAGGCGGGACTCTATGCGGGCCAGCGGTGCTTCGGCTTTCAGATGATGCCCAACCCGGGCGAGCCGCAGTATCACTCGCTGCTGCACACCCTGCGCCTGATACGCTTTGTGGCGGAAAATTGCCCCGAATTCTCCTTCAACGAGCAGATGGACTCTCTCGCCGGCAGCGAAGAGGTGATGGCCTACCTGCGCGGCGCCATCCCCTACGACGACGTCCGCGACCACATCAAGAGCGAAGAGCAGAAGTGGCTGCGCAAGGCCAAGAAATACCTGCTCTACCCCGACCCTCTGGTGCGGGTGAAGTGATTGCCCCCCCCGGAAGCCGCGGGCGTGCCTATTTTACTCTGATTCGCTTGCCGATGCGCAGCACGGCATTTTTGGAGATGCCGTTGAGGCGGCAGAGGGCATCTACCGTGGTTTTGTTGCGCAGCGCTATGGAAGAGAGGGTGTCGCCCGATTTCACCGTGTGATATACCGCCTCCTCCGAGTTGCTGCCGCTCTGGGCCGCAGTCTTTGCAGCGGCCGAGGCTCCTGTGGCCGAGGCTTCTGCAGCGCCATTTGCGGAGGCAGATTGCAGCGAGGCCGCGTTCTGACTAGAGGCGCCATTTTGAGTGTCGGCACCATTTTGTGCGGCTCCGGACACAGCGTTCGCACTTGCGGGAATCCTGTGCGTGGAGCGCACCACGCGGTTCCACTGCCCCGAACCGTGCAGCACATAATTCACCGAATCGGAAGGGGTATGCAGCACTCCGTCCTCCCCTATCAGCATCCAGCGGCCGTCGGAGAGCAGCAGCAGGCGCATATCCCCCTCGGCCAGGGTCAGCGTGTCCCGCGCATCCAGCACGGCGCCGTCGGGCAGCGGCTGCGCGAGGGTATCCGAGGGGGCCTTCACAAAGTCGGGCAGAATCCTGCGCGCCCCCAGGAACCGGGAGGCGTAATATTCCTCCGTGATATGCGACACCACTACCCCGCCCCTCACGGCGGCGTGTATGAAGGTAAAATCCTTGCCGTCGGCACTCATCTCTATAAACAGGCCGACGTGCCCCACTTTTCTGGTATTGCGCCGGGAGGCGAACACCAGTATGTCCCCCTTCTGCAGATTGTTCCAAGGGCCGCTCACTTCGCGTCCCTGGCCGGCCTGACCGGAGGACGACCGCTCCAGCTCATATCCGTATTTGCGGTAGATGTAGCCGGTGAAGCCCGAGCAGTCGAAGGTCTTGGGGCCGCGGCTCCCGTAGCGGTATGGTGTCCCGCGCAGCTCCATCGCATCGCTTATCAGCATGTCCGCCAGATCGGCGGCAGTCACCGACACGGAGTCCGCCTCGGTCAAGGTCTGTCGTGAAGGCGCTGTGCGGGCCGCCCAGCTCGCCTGCCCCGCACCAAGCAGAGCCGCAGCCGCAGCCGCCACGCGTATGTATTTAAATGTCATGTGCAATCAATTTTTCAAACCGCAAAGATAATGTACCCTGCAAGAATTTTAGCGCCTTCCGCCTCCGCAAATGGGGCTAAAAGGACACAAATCCTCAAACTTCCGGCTGTAAACCTTAAGCTCAAGAACTATCTGTAGTCGATTCTGTAAATGTCCACGGCATTGCCGCACCTGCTGCATATCCGTCCGCTGCACATACCCGGCCTTGTTTATGCTGGCGT
>CAVHPI010000007.1:0-66142 GCA_963637965.1 bacterium | reverse complement strand
TAGCGAAGCATACAATCTTTCCCATATATCTCAGTTTCAAATATTTGCACAAATATATATAAATTTATTTTTATATCAAAATAGATTATCATAAATCTACTTTTATTTTTTTATATAAATATATCGAAGATTACACAAGCTATTTGTGCTCCAGACACTACATATGAAGGTGACCTTACGGACAGAAATTTCCGACACGCAAAAAAGCCACGCGATAAAATCGCATGGCTAAACTTTCAAAGCCCCGGCAACCCCGACGCACATTATTTATCAATTACCTCAACCCTAAACTCTAAACTAAATTGGGGAAAAGGCCAAACACCGCGCTGCCGCTGCCGCTCATTGCAGAGTAGACTGCGCCGCGCCGGTAAAAGTCATTTTTAAGCTCTTCGAGAGCGGGATATTCCGCGAAGATGGGCCTTTGGAAATCATTCACGAGATTCTCGGGCCATTCGCGAGGCTCCAATTTGAGCGTTTTTGCCAGCGGGAGGGCATTCTCGCGGGGATTTTGAGCAAAATATTCATCTACCTTTCTGTAGGCCGCGGGAGTTGAAATATGAATGGGAGGAGTGGCAACCTCAATCCTGAAGCGCCCCAAATCAAAATCGAACGGCTCAAGAATTTCTCCGCGCCCCGTGGCAATCATCGGAGCATTGTAGATGAAAAACGGACAGTCGCTGCCAAGAGTCGCGGCGTGTCCGGCGAGAGTCGCCCTGTCCAGCCCCAGAGAAAAAATCTCGTTCAAGGCCACAAGAGTGAAGGCGGCATCGCTGCTGCCCCCTCCGAGTCCGGCACCGGTAGGTATATTTTTATATAAAAATATTTTTACATTACCGATGCCGTACTCCCGGCGCATAAGATCAAAAGCCTTATAGCAGAGGTTCTTCTCCACAGGGATATCCTCCGGAGAATTGTAGCAAACAATCTCAAAAGAATCCGAATGCACTACCTCCAGCACATCGGAGAGTTCGCGCACCGGCACAAACAGGCTCTCGATATCGTGGAAGCCGTCGGGACGGCGCGGATGCACCGTCAATCCCAAATTAATCTTGGCGTTGGGGCAGAGAATCATAGCACTTTAGAACATATAGTCCCAGAGAGGGAGCTGCACAGGCTTGGTGCCCAGAGCCGCCACAGCCTTGGCAGAAAGGTATTTGCGGCCAATCACCACACGGAACATATACTCGCTGAACCACTCGTCGGTAAAGGTCAGATAGCCGTTGTGGCCGGCAGTCGCGCCCCAGCTGTTCTCAAACTGCCATTTGGTGGGGACGTCGTTATCGTCGGTGTCGCAGGCCACCAGCAGCATGGCGTGAGAAGACCCGCTCTGGCGGGTCAGTATGCGCGCTTTCTTGTCCATCGAAAGGTCCACTCCCAGCAGCGACTCATAATCGTACTGGCCGGGGTCCATGACGCCCTCCTTACTGTTCAGCTGTTTGGAGACGTCGCAGCTGGCATACATCGGCTCGCCAGCCTTGAGGGAGGCCAGCGCAGAGGCCTTGATCTCGTCATTGGGCAGATTCAGGTAAATCCAGTTGACCCCCTCGTAGGTGTTGCGGTAATTCTCTATCTCATAGAGCTTGTAATACTCGCGGGTGGGGTCGTTCATTATCATCACATAATTCTCGGGGCTGAAGTCATCGGGGCGGATGCTTTTCCAGAACTCGACGGGAGTGCTTGTGATGCTCTCTATCTTGCCCTCGCGTGTGGTGTAACGCCAGGTGAATTCTGTGGGAGGCTCGCCCAGGCAGAGGGCCAGGATGCGGTAGACATCCGCCAGAGCAGCCATTTTGATGCCGCCCACCTTGGAGTCGCGCTCAGCGATGGCCTTCTTGCCCTTTGCGGGGGCCGCGGCGGCCTCGCGGATTTCGTAGCCCGCCTTGCGCAGACGCTCGTTTATGATGCTGCGCATCTGGCCGGTGCTGCTGCTGTTGGCGCTCTCGGGCATCACGCTCTCGGGCACGATGCCGTATTTCTCCACTATATTATAGAAGAGATTCCACACGCCGCCGTCGCCCACCGGAGCCTTGAAATACTCCACCACCGCGCGGTCGTCGTAGCTCTTGTCGGCAGAGGCGATTATATTCTCCAGGAAAAGGTTGGACTTCTCGAACATGTCCCAGAAAAAGCAATAATTGTTGCTGAAGTTGAAGCTGTCGATGTTGAATTTCTTCATCACCAGCGGGCGGATCTGGTTGGTGCTGGTAAAGAGCCAGCAGCGGCCGCTGCTCTTCTGGTCGGTGATGCCGCTCACGTCGGCCTTATACTTGAAAAAATGGTCCACCTTGCCCGCGGAAGCGCGGGAAAGGGCGTGCCCCTTGATGTCGGAAGTGCCCGTCAGGATGTTCTGCAGCGCCACTGTGGACGCGTTGTCGCGGTCGTAGCTGTTTCTTACCTGCTCCACGACCTCGGGAGTCAGGCTCTGTGCGGAGAGCACAGAGGCATAAAAAAGGGCCGCAATGGCCGTCGCTCTTTTCATATACTGTTTCAAAAGGGTTATCTGCAACAAAATTAATATATTTGGCAATATTTATTCAAAAGCCATGTTCAGTAAAGATATCTATGTGAGCCGCCGCAAAAAGCTCCTCGAGAGCGTCAAGAGCGGCATAATGCTCTTTTTGGGCAACAACGAATCCCCCGCAAACTATCCCGACAACACATATCTGTTCCGTCAGGACAGCACGTTCCTCTACTATTTCGGGCTGGACTGCCCCGGATTTGCCGCGATAATCGATGCAGAGAGCGGCACAGAGACCCTCTATGGCGACGACGTCGACATGGACGACATAATCTGGATGGGGCCGCAGCAGAGCGTGGCAAGCCGCGCAGAGGAGATCGGGGTAGGGCATAGCCGCCCCTTCGGCGACCTGGCCGCAGCGGTAGGGGAGGCCCTCGCAAAGGGGCGCAAGGTGCACTTTGCCCCGCAGTACCGCTATCGCAACATGATTCTGCTCTCCGACATGCTCCACATCTCCCCGCTCAAGGTCAATGACCTTTCCAGCAAGGAAATGACAGAGGCTGTCATCGCCCAGAGGCTCATCAAGGAGCAGTGTGAGATAGATGAGATCGACCGCGCGTGCGACCTCGGCTACGCCATGCACTACACCGCAATGCGCCTGATGCAGCCCGGAATGGTAGAGCAGGAGGTCGTGGGGGCGATGGAGGGAGTGGTGATAAGCGGCGGATATATGGTGTCGTTCCCCACCATCCTCTCCCAGCACGGAGAGACCCTGCACAACCATCTGCACGACAAGGTGCTTTGCGACGGCAAACTGTGCGTGATCGACGCCGGCGCCGAGATTGCCAGCCACTACTGCAGCGACTTTACCCGCACCCTGCCGGTAGGGGGCAAGTACACCCCCAGGCAGCGCGACATCTACACGATAGTGGAGACGGGCAACAGCCTCGCCGCCGAGATGGCCCGCCCCGGCATCACCTACCGCGAGGTGCATCTGGCGGTGGCCAGACTGATGCTGCAGGGGCTCAAGAATGTCGGCCTTGTGAAGGGCGATGTAGACGACGCCGTCCGCGAAGGAGTAATGGGGCTCTTCATGCCTCACGGACTGGGGCACAACATGGGCCTGGACGTGCACGACATGGAGAATATGGGGGAGAATCTGGTGGGTTACGACCCCGATCAGAGCCGCTCGCCCCAGCTCGGGCTGGGCTCGCTGCGCATGGCCCGCAAGCTGCGCCCCGGCCATGTACTCACCGACGAGCCGGGCATCTACTTTATCCCCGCCCTGATAGAGCAGCACCGCGCGGAGGGCAAGTTCAAGGATTTCGTGAACTACGGCGCCCTCGAGAGCTACTATGACTTCGGCGGAATCCGCGTGGAAGACGACCTGCTCATCACCGACCACGGTTGCCGCCGCCTGGGCAGCCGCCGCCTCCCTGCCACCGCAGACGAGGTAGAGGCCGCCATGGCGCGCTGATTTGCGTGTGACAATTTGTCATAAAAGGGTCGCTGGCATCTGATTTGCCTTACAAGGGGCCGTTAACATAAATTAAACAACATAAAATATTAAAATTATGATCAAACCATTAGCAGACAGAGTCTTGGTAGAGGCACAAGAGGCCGAGACCAAAACCGCGAGCGGCCTTTTTATTCCTGATTCGGCAAAGGAAAAACCCCAGCAGGGTGTCATTATCGCAGTTGGAAATGGCAAGAGCGACGAACCTATGGAGCTCAAGCCGGGCGACAAGGTAATGTACGGCAAATACGCCGGCACCGAGGTTTCTTACGAAGGCAAGGATTACCTCATAATGCGTCAGAGCGACGTAATCGCAGTTATAGCTTAACCTTTTTAAACAGGAGGAACAATTATGGCAAAGGATATCAAATTCAATATCGAGGCGCGCAACCTTATGAAAGAGGGTGCTGACGCCCTTGCAGATGCAGTCAAGGTGACCCTGGGTCCCAAAGGCCGCAACGTTATCATCGACAAGAAGTTCGGTGCGCCCCACGTAACCAAGGACGGCGTCACCGTGGCCAAGGAAATCGAGCTTGAAAACCGCTTCCAGAACATGGGTGCGCAGATGGTCAAGCAGGTTGCCAGCAAGACCAACGACCAGGCCGGCGACGGCACCACCACCGCTACTGTTCTGGCACAGGCCATCATCAATGTGGGTCTGAAGAATGTCACCGCAGGCGCCAACCCCATGGACCTCAAGCGCGGCATCGACAAGGCCGTTGACGCAGTGGTAGAGAATCTGCACAAGCAGAGCGAGACCGTGGGCGACAACATCGACATGATCAAGCAGGTAGCAACCATCTCCGCCAACAACGACGAGCACATCGGCTCTCTCATCGCAGAGGCTGTGAGCAAGGTCAAGAAGGACGGCGTGATTACCGTAGAAGAGGGCAAGGGCACAGAGACCGAGGTCAAGGTCGTAGAGGGCATGCAGTTCGACCGCGGCTACATCTCGGCCTACTTCATGACCAACCCCGACAAGATGGAGGCAGTTCTGGAGAACCCCTACATCCTCATCACCGACAAGAAGATCTCCGCAATGAAAGACCTCATGCCGGTGCTCGAGCCCGTCGCTCGCGAGGGTCGCGCACTGCTCATCATTGCAGAGGATGTTGACGGCGAAGCACTCACCACTCTGGTAGTGAACAAGCTGCGCGGCACCATCAAGGTGGCTGCAGTCAAGGCTCCCGGCTTTGGCGACCGCCGCAAAGAGATGCTTGAAGACATCGCAATCCTCACCGGCGGCCAGGTAATCAGCGAGGAGAGGGGCATCACCCTCGAGAACGCCACTGTGGAGATGCTGGGTACGGCAGAGAAAGTCTCCATCGACAAGGACACCACCACCGTCGTGGACGGCGGCGGCGACAGCGAGGCAGTAAAGCAGCGCGCAGCACAGATCCGCAAGCAGATCGAATCCACCAACAGCGACTACGACCGCGAGAAGTTCCAGGAGCGTCTTGGCAAGCTCTCCGGCGGCGTGGCAGTGCTCTATGTGGGCGCAGCCAGCGAGGTTGAGATGAAAGAGAAGAAAGACCGCGTAGAAGACGCCCTCAACGCCACCCGCGCAGCTGTCGAGGAGGGTATCGTGGCCGGCGGCGGCGTGGCTTACATCCGCGCAACCGAGGCTCTGAAGAACCTCAAGGGTGCCAACGAAGACGAGCAGACCGGCATCAACATCGTGGCCCGCGCAATTGAGGAGCCTCTGCGCACCATCGTGGCCAATGCGGGCCTCGAGGGCAGCGTGATTGTCCAGAAGATCAAGGAGGGCAAGGGCGACTTCGGCTTCAACGCCCGCACCGAGACCTACGAGAACCTGCTCAAGGCAGGCGTCATCGACCCTACCAAGGTAAGCCGCGTGGCTCTGGAGAATGCAGCATCAGTGGCAGGCATGTTCCTGGCAACCGAGTGCGCAATTGTGGACAAGCCCGAGAAGACTCCCGCAATGTCTCCCAACCCCAACGCAGGTATGGACGGCATGATGTAATTTTATAGATTTATAGTTTTATATAAAAAGCCGACTCAGCGCGAGCCGGCTTTTTTTATACCTTTGCCATCAATATGGACGACACGCAATATATGCAGGCGGCCCTGCTTGAGGCACGCAAGGCGGCAGACATCAACGAAATCCCCATCGGGGCGGTGGTGGTGTGCAAGGGGCGAATCATCGCCCGCGCCCACAACCTCACCGAAACCCTGCACGACCCCACGGCCCACGCCGAGATGCAGGCCATCACAATGGCCACCGACGCCCTGGGGGGCAAATACCTTGCTGACTGCACCATCTATGTCACGGTGGAGCCCTGCCCGATGTGCGCCGCAGCCCTGGCCTGGGCTCAGATTCCCCGCATCGTCTATGGCGCCGCCGACCCCAAGCGGGGATATTCCCTGTTCAGCCCGAGCCTGCTGCACCCCCGCACCGCCGTCACAAGCGGCATTCTGGCGGATGAATGCTCGTCTCTTATGAAAGAGTTCTTCAAAGAGAGGCGGTAATTCAAAATTTGTTTATAACTTTGTCCCTTACTTTGAGGTATGGTGTAATGGTAGCACTACAGATTTTGGTTCTGTCTGTCGAGGTTCGAATCCTCGTATCTCAACCCAATTATCAATTAAACGATTAACACGTGGAACAGCCTCCGAGTTGCAACATTGAATCCCCCACAGGCGATGGCGGTTTAGACCCGTACCAGACGCCCGTCCGCGTGTTGTCAATCACACAAAACAGAAAATCAGCAGCCGCCGCATTCAGCGCGCGGCCTTAACCCGTTTTATATGGCCCTATACCTCACAAAGAAACTGGAAAACGAAGCCACAATCTACGTCTGGGAGATAACCGAGACCGAACAGGAGCTCATGGATATGTGCTCCATACCCAACAACGAACTTGAAGAGCTCTCGATGATGCGCAGCGAAGCCCGCCGCAAAGAGAAGCTGGCCGTGCGCGCCCTTCTGGGAGAGATTTTCGACGACAAGGTCTATCTGGGTCACCACGACAACGGGCGCCCCTTCCTGCACAATTCCGCGCAGGAGATAAGCATATCCCACTCCGACCGCTTCGTGGCCATCATAACCCACCGCGACGAGGCTCTGGGCATCGACATCGAGAGCCTGGAGCGCAACTTCGACGCAGTGGAGCGCAAGGCCCTCTCCGAAGAGGAGAAGGAGGACCTGGGCGACCACAACCGCCAGAGGCAGCTGGCCATAATCTGGAGCGCAAAAGAGGCGATTTTCAAGAGGATGTCGCTGCTTGACGTGGATTATGCAGAGCAGATAGAGGTGGAGAAATTCAACCCCAAGGACGAGGGGGAGATTTCTGCCGTGTTCACCCACAAGGACGGCACCGAGATGGAGTTTGAGCTGGGGTATATGGTATTTGAGAAACACGTGATGGTCTGGGTTGTCGGATAGTATGGGAAGATTTGCTAAAACTGCGCTCTGCGCTCTGTCGGCAGCCGTGCTGCTGGCCTCCTGCGGCCAGGGCCGCGGCGGGAAAAAGACTGAGGCCGACCCGGCGAACAACCGCTTTGACATGCCGGAAGTGCCGGCCATGATATCCAGCGAGGCCGAGGCACTGGACTACATAGTGACCCATTACTGGGATAATTTCTACTCCGCGGAGCGCCCCGGCTTCCGCGACACCGCCCTGGTGCGCGGGTTCAGCGAGAACGCCTTCAAGGAGATTTTTGGGCAGTATGCTCTGCTGCTGCGCAGCGTCTCCGCCGAAAAGGCTCTCAAATCGTGCGAGACCTTTCTGCAGAACACAGAGAAGGCGCAGCTGGAGGCGGGGGAGGGGACCCTCTGGAAAAAGGTCACCGACGCCTATGCTCTGGTGATGGGCGACCCCAACTCCCCCTACCGCAACGAGGAGTTCTGCATCCCGCTGTATCAGAAAATAGCCGCCTCAAGCCTTTCCGACGAGAGCGAAAAGGCCGATGCCGAGGCCAAGCTTCCGCTGCTGAAACTCAACCGCCTGGGAGAGAAAGCGAATGACTTCTCCTACACTATGCGCAACGGCCGCACGGGCCATCTCTACGGCATTGACGCCGAATACACAATCATATTCTTCAGCAACCCCGGCTGCCCCAACTGCCGCGAGGTGATGGAGTCTCTGGAGCAGTTTCCCGGCATAGACGCCCTCATCGAGGGCAAATATCTGGCTGTGGCCAACATTTACCCCGACGAAGACCTATCGGAGTGGCTGAAATATTCCGAGATTTACCCCAAAAACTGGATCAACGCCTACGACCACCTGCAGGCCATCTACGGCACTCCGCTCTACAACATCCGCGCGATTCCTTCCGTTTACCTGTTGGATAGCGAAAAGAGGGTTCTGCTCAAAGATGTCACCACGGAATATCTGATGCAGTATATGCAGATGATTTTCCCCGCGCAGGCTACAAACTGAGCCCCGACACAAAGTCCACGCGGGTGCGCCACTTGCCGTCCGGATCCATCCGGCGGGAGAGGCGCGCCCCGGCCTCGAGCTGCACTCCGATGCGGAAAATGTACCCCTGAAAGGTGCATGCCGCGCCGTAGGAGAACATCCGCTGCACGCTCTCCTGCGCCAGGCGGTTCACCGCCGCGTCGGCAAAGGGGGTTATGTTCACCCGCTTGAGATAAAGCAGCGCCACCGGCTGCCAGTCGTTGACGGCAATGGGGATTGAATAGTCTGCAGTGGCCTTTAGATAATCCCCCAGAGGCATTGTGCTGTAGCCGCGCGGCACTTGGGCCAGATTGTTCACCAGCTTGCCTCCCGAGAGGGCGTCCAGCCGCTTCTGCCCCATAAATGTCAGCTTGACCCCCTGCTCCAGCGTGAAGCCGGGCAGATAGCCGTATGTGTAGCCGTAGAGCAGCTTGTTCTCGACTCCGGCACCGCCCGCCTGCCAGGCCGTCTTGACCTCGGCGCCAAAGCCCAGACGGGGCATTCTGGCCGCCTTGGGTACGGGCAGCATCCGGTAATACCTCAACCCGGCGCGTATGTCATTGGAGCAGCGCCAGACGCCGCTCTCGCCCTGATAGCGATCGTTGCTCCACTCAGCCTCCAGCTGGGGGATGAGGGCGCTGCGCACCCCGCCGCGGCCCAGGTTTATGGTGGTGTAGCATCTCGCGGAGAGCTCCAGCGAGGGCTTGTTTATCAGGGTGGTGTCGGTGGCGTCGGCGGCGCTGCTGTAGGTTATGTCGCGCCGGTAGCGCTCGTTATAGTCGGCGTTTATCTCGAATATGGGCCAGAAGCCGCTGTAGCTGAAGTTGAAGTGCCCGGCGGTGTGCCCACTGTAGCGTGAAACGCCCGCAAGAGTCACCGCATTGCCCAGCGCGTTCTGCGATATGAGAGTTATGCCGGGGGCCGCAAGCTGGTAGTAGTAGTCGTAGCTCATCTCCATTATGCGGTTGATGCTGGCATAGAAGGGGGCCCAGGAGTGGATGTTGAGCAGGTGGGAGAGCTTGCTGTAGCGCCTTTCGGGCAGAGAGTCCACCGCGGTGCGCAGGGCGGCCTGCTCCGCGGCTGAGAGGGCGGGGGCGGCGCTGTCGCTGCGGGCAGCGAAGCGATTCGCCTCCTTATAGACGAAGGGACGCTCCATAGAGGTGTCCTCCCACAGCAGATTGCCTCTGGAGGCCTTTACGGGGGTGTATCCGGTCACATCATAGTCGGCATAGTAAAGTGTACCGTCAGGGGCCAGACTGGGGTAGAATGCGCCGTGACGGGCATTGGTGAGCCTCTGCAGAGTTTTGCGCGAGGCGTCGTATGCATAGATGTTGGTGATTCCGTCCACATCGCTCTCCAGCAGCAGGCGGTTTTCGGTGGCCCTCAGGCGCAGGATGGTCTGGCTTTGGGGCTCGATTTCTGTCTCCCAGGGGGCGTCGGGATCATCTGCGGGGCGGGAATAGAGCCCCCAGAGGCCGTCGCCCACAATGGCGTCTGCATAGAGCCGGCCCCCCAGAAAGGCGGTGCTGTGTATCTGTCCGCCGCAGGGGGCGGGAATCTGCGACAGCGGCCGCATTGTCTCTGCCGAGAGCAGCACCACGCGCGAGGAACCCTGCACAGGGTATTCCGTCACGGCAACGGTGCTGCCGTCGGCCGAATAGGCTGGGTTGAAGTAGCGGGTGCGGCGGGTCAGGGTGCGCGTCTTGCCGGTGGAGAGGTCGTAGGAGCGCAGCACAGAGTAGTTCTGCAGCTCCCAGCGGGGGTGCGCCACAATCTCGCTCCACACCAGAGTGTGTCCGTCGGGACTCGTAAGGGGGCTGGTGAGGCTCTCGGAGGCAAAGGGGCGCACATAATGCTCCCTGCCTGCAGTGTCTATACTGACCAGCTGGCTAAAGTGCCGCAGACCTGCCTTCACCGCCACAACGCTGCCGTCGCCGGTCTGCAGAGGGGAATAGTAGGTGGTGTAGCGGTCGTTTTTGCCCGCAGCCACAAGGCTGCTGAAGGAGGTGTAGGGGGCGCGTTCCCTGCTTTGCTGCGCCCACTGCGTCTTGAAGTAGGCCAGGGCCCCCTGATAGTTTTTGCGGCGGGTGTGGCCCGTGTATCGCTGGAACGCCTTGTTTATGATGCTGGGGTCATACCAGTATCGGGTGAAGTCGCGGTAGATGTCGCCGATCACCGTGTAGTCGGAGTGGTCCCGCATGAAGGTCTCGGTGAGGTATCCGAAGGCATATTTGCTGGGGATGTAGTTGTAGAACGATCCGAAGCGGTAGGCGTCGTAGCGGGGCTCGACCCCGGCGGCGGCCATCGCGCGGAAGTGCATCAGAAAGTCGGCGGAGCGGCCGCGGCCCGCCCTGGAGAAGTCGGTCTCGGCGTGGACCGCGTCCCCCTCGAGCTCCCATCCGGCGGGGTAGAACCCCATCCCGATGCCCACCGCCTGCTCTCCCAGCAGAATGTTGAACACCTTGAAGGTGCCGGTGGTAAAGTGGGTCATCTGCCCCACGTGCCGCCCCTCGTGCAGCGCCAGCTGGTGAATCCAGTCGTCGGCGTAGCCGCTGTTGAAGGGGGGGGTGGTGTAGATGTCTATCCTGCGGGGGGCCCAGGCGGCGGTGGCGTTGCTGTTGAGATTGTAGGGGTGCAGCACCAGCGGCACGCGCGCCCCCTCTATGCCCAGGGCCACCTGGGTGCGGACTCTCGCCAACTCGAAATTGAAGAGGTACTCGCGCGCAAGGGAGTCCATCCCGGCGGGATAGATCACTCTGAAATTCTCCCCCTTGACGGTGCGCCACCTGATGCTCGAGGGGTCGCTGCCCAGCGTGTAATACTGGGCCGAAGCCTGCGCAAAGGAGGCCAGCAGCAGCGTCAGGGCCAGTATGGTCTTAAACTGTCTCATCTCTGAAATAATTGAGCACCCGGCTGGCCATCTTGCCCCCCACGACAGCCTCCAGCTCCTGCAGGGAGGCCTCGCGCACCCGCTTTACGCTCTTGAAGCGGGAGAGCAGCTTTGTAACGGTGGCCTCTCCCACGCCGGGAATTTGCGAAAGTTGCGAACTTATAAACCCCTTGGATCGGAGGTTGCGGTGGAATGTTATGCCAAAGCGGTGCGCCTCGTCGCGGATGTGCATGAGCACCTTGAGCGAGGTGGAATTCTTGTCCAGAAACAGAGGGTAGGGGTCGCCGGGGCGGATTATCTCCTCCAAGCGCTTGGCCAGGCCCACCACGGTGAGGCGGGTGTCGATGCCCAGCTCGCAGAGCGCCTCCAGGGCGGAGTGCAGCTGCCCCTTGCCGCCGTCGATTACTATCAGCTGCGGCAACTCCTCCCCCTCGGAGAGCAGACGGGAGTATCGGCGGTTCACCACCTCCTTCATCGATGCAAAGTCGTCGGCCCCCACCACCGTCTTGATTTTGAAGTGGCGGTAGTCCTTCTTGCTGGGGCGGCATTCGCGGAACACCACACACGAGGCCACGGGGTTCGTCCCCTGTATGTTGGAGTTGTCAAAGCACTCTATGTGGCGCGGCAGAGCCTTCATCCCGAGGTCGCGCTGCAGAGCCTGCATCACCATCATATTGTATTCGTCGGGGTTGACCTTCTCTTCGTGGCGGAACTTCTCCGCCTTGAGGGCGCCGGCATTCTTGGCGCTGAGCCGCAGCAGCTCCAGGTTGTCCCCCTTCTGCGGCACGGTGAGGGTCACCCCCGCAAATTCCTGATTGGGAATCAGGGGCACCAGCACCTCTTTGGAGAGTGCGCCGAACTTGGATATCATCTCGGCCATAAAGGTGGCCAGCACCGCCTCCTGAGGCTCCTCTATGCGGGCCTCCAGCTCCATATTGAACGACTGCACCACGCACCCCTTGCGGATGCGCATGAAGTTGCAGAAATGATCCTCTCCCTCGCTCACGATGGAGAACACGTCGGTGTCGTGCATCGTGCGGTTCACGATTGGAGAGCGGGAATAGTGCTTCTCCAGTATATCCAGCCGGTCCTTGTATTTCTGCGCGTCTTCAAAGCGCAGTTCGGCGGCTGCCTGCTGCATTTTGCCCTTCCAGTCGCGGATTATGTCCCGCGCCCCGCCTGAGAGCAGGGTCTCCACCGCCGATATCATGGCGTCGTAGTCAGCCTTGGAGATTTCTCCCGTGCAGGGGGCGCTGCAGCGGCCCAGATGGGCGTTGAGGCACACTTTGAACTTGCCTCCAGCAATAGCCTCCCCGCTCAGGGCAAGTTTGCAGTTCCGCAGCGGGTAGAGGCTCGCTATGAGCTCCAGCATCGCGTGGGCATAGCCGGCGGAGCTGTAGGGGCCAAAGTATCTGCCTGCGGATTTCACCATCCGCCGGGTGAGCACCACCCGGGGGAAGGGCTCGTTTCGGATGCATATCCAGGGGTAGGTCTTGCTGTCCTTGAGCAGAATGTTGTAGCGGGGCTGGAGCTTCTTTATCAGGTTGTTCTCCAGCAGCAGGGCATCCTGCTCGGTCTCCACCACCGCAAACATCATGTCGGCAATCTTGCCCACCATCACGCGGGTCTTGCGGTCGAGGCTCTCCGGCGGGCGGAAATACTGCGACACGCGGCGGTGCAGGTCCTTGGCCTTGCCCACGTAAATCACCGTGCCGCCTGCGTCCAGAAAGCGGTAAACCCCGGGGGAGTGGGGCAGCAGACTCACTTTTTCCCTTACATTCAATTCAGGAGCGCCTTGATGCCGTTGTTTATGTAGTCATACTCTTCCTGATACCCGCGGGCACGGAAGAGATTTGCAAGATACGACGCATATTGCAACTCGCGGTCCAGAGTCTCCTCGTCCAGAGCGGCGCCGTGCACCACCTGGGCGGAGTAGAGCATGGACTTGAGAGCCTCGTCCATATAGGCGTGGGAGAGGTTCTTGGCCTTCTCCACGCGTCCCAGCTGCAGGTAGAGGTCGATGCTGGTCATCACCTCATACTCGTTGCCGCCGCGCAATATGGACACGTCCAGCGGGATATTCTTCACAGGAGTCACCTCATAGCAGCGGTCCAGCACCTTCTCGGCATCGCCGCCGCGGCCCAGGCTGACGAGCTTGAGGGCCACCTGGTTGTAGATGTCGCGCACGGGGGTCACGCTGCTGTATGCGTAGAGGTTGAAGTAGTCGAAGTTGATCGTGGTGTCGGCGGCGCTCCCGAATCGGTAGCCGTCCATCACCAGATTGTACATCTTGTCCACATCCATCTGCTTGGGGTCGGGGGTCTGGGGGCAGACGACGGGGGTCAGCTGATATGCGTAGCCGTCGAACTGCAGCCACTTGGCAATCTCAAACGTGCAGTCGCCCATCTGGCTCACGAAGTAGATGGGGCGGTCCCATTCGTAGTTGGCAAGCAGGTCCAGCAGTATCAGGTCGGTCTTGTTTATGGTGGTGGCTCCCGCCGGGATGGTCAGAGTGAGCGTGTCCACCATCTTGCCGATGTCGGCGGGCTTCACCAGCCCGTATTTGAGGCAGTTCTCCTTATTCACGGGGATTTCGACGGTGCGGGTCACTATGGTGCCGATGCTGCTCCCGGGATAGCGGTATTTGGGGTTGGTGAACACTCCCATCACCTCCTGCGCCGTGGCGGGGCGCTGCAGCACATCCTGCACCCTCACAAAGTCGTTGGTGCCGTAGAGGTAGTCCTTGCGGGGCAGGGTTATCGGCAGCGGGGCGGAGGCGTTGCTGCGGCACTTCATCTGGTCTATGTACCAGTCCATGCCCAGCAGCGAGGTGTTCATGATTCTCACGTCGGTGCGGATGCCCTCCACCTCCTGCGCATACCACAGGGGGAAGGTGTCGTTGTCGCCGTGGGTTATGAGTATCGCGTTCTGCCCGCAGCTGTTGAGGTAGTTGGAAGCCACCTCCAGCGCGGTGCGGCGGCCGCTGCGGTCGTGGTCGTCCCAGTTCTGGCAGCCCATCAGTATGGCCACCGCCAGCGCCAGGGCGCTTGCCGCCGAGGCGGTGCAGACCGACTTGACGTCGGACACCATCTCGCCGTTTTCGCGGGGAATCCCCTTGCCCAGCCTGCGGTCTGCAAAATCCTTGAGAGACAACACGCCCAGACCTATCCAGATGGCGAAGACGTAGAACGACCCGGCGTATGCATAGTCGCGCTCGCGGGGCTGGTAAGGGGGCTGGTTAAGGTAGAGGATTATGGCGATGCCGGTGAGGAAGAAGAGCAGGAAGGTGATCCAGCTCCCCTTGCCGTCGCGCTTCATCTGATAGAAGAAGCCCAGCAGACCCAGCAGCAGGGGGAGGAAGAAGTAGTGGTTCTTCCCCTTGTTGTGGGCGATGTAGTCGGGGGCGATGCTCTGGTCGCCCAGGCGCGCCTTGTCTATGAACCTTATGCCGCTCTCCCAGTTGCCGCTGGTAAGGTCGCCGGGCACCTGGCCGTGCAGGTCGTTCTGGCGGCCCACAAAGTTCCAGAAGAAGTAGCGGAAATACATATAGTTTAGCTGGTAGTCAAAGAAGTAGCGCAGATTGTCCACCATCCGGGGCATCTTGTTTATCTCCTTGGCGCCGTTGGAGTGGGTCACCACCTTCTCGCGGTAGTTGCCGGCGGTGTAGGCCTCGTAGAACTGCTCGTGGCTGGGACTTTGGGTACTCCACATGCGGGGGAAGAGCATCTTGGCCCCGGCGGGATACTCCGCGGCGAGGGGTTTGGCGGTCTTGTAGTAGCGGCCGTCGAGGGTGGTCCAGTATTCCCCCTCCTTTATGTCATACGCCGACTTGTACGACTCGCCGTATATGAGCGGCTTGCTGCCGTACTGCTCGCGGTTGATGTAGCGCACCAGTGTGTAGAGATTGTCGGGGGAGTATTCGTTGGTGGGGGTGTTGGCATTGGCGCGTATCACCACCATCGCAAAAATCGAATAGCCTATCAGTATGCAGGTCACGCACAAGGTCACGGTGTGGGCCACCGCCTTGCCCGCGCGGCGCAGCAGATAGAGAGCGGCAAAGCAGGCTGCGAACAGCAGCAGGGTGAATATGGCCGCTCCGAGATTGAAGGGCGCGCCCAGCGTGTTCACGCAGATGCGGTCCACGAAGGCGATGAATTTGGGCACCAGCGGCACGATTCCGTAGAGAATCACCGCCAGGAGCACCGCCGAGATGCCCAGCAGCAGCACGCCCTTCCAGAAGGAGACCGTCTCCCCTTCGTGGGTGCGGAAATACCAGATGAACACGATTGCCGGGATCACCAGCAGGCTCAAAAGGTGGATGCCGATGGATAGGCCCAGCATCAGGGCTATGAACACAATCCAGCGGTCGTTATAGGGCTCGCCGTAGTGCTCCTCCCACTTGAGGATGGCCCAGAACACTATTGCGGTGGCCAGCGACGACATCGCATACACCTCGCCCTCCACGGCGGAGAACCAGAAGGTGTCGGAGAAGCAGTAGGCCATCGCCCCCGCCACGCCGGCGCCCAGCACCGCCAGGGCGCTGCCCCGGGTGAGCTGCCGCCCCTTCTCTTGCAGAATTCTGAGTGCGAAGTGGACTATTGTCAGAAACAGGAAGAATATCGTGAATGCAGAGCACATCGCGCTGCAGCAGTTCACCGCAGCGGCGGCGTGGCTGCTGTCGGTAAAGATTGTGAACAGGCGTGCAATCAGCTGGAAGGTGGGGTTTCCCGGGGGGTGGCCCACTTCGAGTTTATAAGACGATGCGATGAATTCGCCGCAATCCCAGAAGCTCACCGTGGGCTCGATTGTGGAGAGGTACACGACAGAAGCTGCCGCAAGCACCGCCACGGCCACAATGTTCTTGATGCGGTTGAACAGTTTTTTCTCCATAGAAATATTAATCAGAATCTATAAACCAACAAATGTAAGAATTGTTTTTTTATAACTAAATTCGCAGGCACAATATCGACTTCTCTTATGCCAAGCGACTGGAAAGACAGACTGGGAGTGGTTTACTCCACCGACCCCAACTTCAAATATGTTACAAAGGCCGACCTCGAAGAGGAGCCCGAGACCCTGGAGCCCGCCCGCCAGAAGCTGATTGTGGGCATCGACCGCAAGGGTCGCGCCGGCAAGCAGGTCACCGCAGTGAGCGGCTTTTCGGGGCGCGAGAGCGACCTGGCCGCCCTGGCCAAGACCCTCAAGACCAAGTGCGGCGTGGGCGGCAGCGCCAAGGATGGGGTCATACTCATTCAGGGAGACTTCCGCGACCGGGTAGTGGAAATACTCAAAGGCCTGGGATATAACGCCAAAAGGGGGAATTAGCGGTGATGTTTCTGCAGGCCATAGGGCAGGAGTGCTGGCAGTCAAGCTCTCTGATGACCGCAATCGGGGATAACTTCCCCAGCGCGGTGGTGGAGAGCCATCCGGCGCTCACCACATACGCGCTGCTGTTCTGCCTGCTCTATTTCCTGATTTTCGCGGAGAACTCGTTCATAGCCATCCTCATCTCCTACCGCTCGCTGTTCAACTCGCTGGCGCTGGAAGACACTCTGGCCAACAAGAATCTCACCTACGCCATAGGCAACACGGCGCTGCTGTGCCTGCCCGCAATGGCGCTGGAGCTCTATTTCCTGGATATTTCCCAGCTCAATTTCATATTCATACTGGCCGCCCTCACAGGGTATGTGCTGGTGCATCTGGGGCTCAGGCTGCTCACGGGATGGCTCAAGCACGCCCAGGAGATGATGCGCGCCATAGGGGTGTGCGACCGCATCTATGCCATAGTGTTCACCACTTTTCTGCTGGTGCTGCTGCCGCTGACCCGCTACCTGCACATCCTGAGTCCCGCCGCAGCCGCCATCGCCGCCACAGCAGTGTCTGCCGTGCTTTTTGCGATGCTGGCGCAGAAATCTTTTAAAATTTTTAAAGGAAATAATTTCTCCATATTCTTTTGGTTTTTGTACCTTTGCGCGCTCGAAGTTCTGCCCCTAGGGCTATTGATTAGAGTACTGATTAGGTTATGATTGATTTAAGAGGAAAGAAAATACTGATTGCCCAGCCAGCTCCGCAAAACAACTCACCTTACACAGAGCTTGAATCCAAGTACGGCCTCTCCTTTGACTTCTGCCCGTTTTTCACCGTTACGCCGGTGTCTACCAAGGATTTCAGAAGCCAGCATGTGCACATACTGGATTACACCGCAATCGTTTTCACATCCCGTGGAGTTATAGATTCGTTTTTCCGCATCTGCGAGGAGACACGCGTGACGGTGCCGGAAGATATGAAATACTTCTGCCAGAACCAGCAGATAGCCCTCTATCTGCAGAAATACATAGTTTACCGCAAGCGCAAGATCTTCTTTGGCGACGGCAAGCCCCTCTCGATAGTGGAATCCGTCGGCCCCAAACACAAGGGGGAGAAGTTTCTCATCGCATGCACCGACTCCCTGCGCCCCGATATGGCCAAGGCCTTTGACGACGCGCATCTGGAGTATGGCAGCGCGGTGTTCATGAACACCGTGGTGAGCGACATCAAGCATCTTGACCTTGCCTCCTACAGCGCCCTGGTCTTCTACAGCCCGTGCGATGTCCGCTCCCTGCTTGAGAATCACCCCGATTTCAAGCAGAACGACCTGTTGATAGCCACCTACGGCGCCAACACCGCCAAGGCTGCCGAGCAGGCCGGTCTCAAGATTGACATCAGCGCCCCCACCGCAGAGGTCAAGTCCATAGCGCAGGCGCTCAGCATCTACTGCAGCAGGCTCTAAGAGCCCGTCTGCAGCGCAATCAACACCCGGCTTATGATATTCTCCTTCCCTAAAGAACAGCGGCTCTGCCAGAGAGAGACTCTCGCAAGCATGCCCGCGCGGGGAAAGGTGATATTCAAATACCCCATCAAAGCCTATTATCTGCCCGGGGGTGGACGCCTGCCCAGGTATGTGATTTCTGTGCCCAAGCGCAATTTCAAGCGGGCGGTGAAGCGCAACCTGCTCAAGCGGCGCATCCGGGAATCGTTGCGCCTCAATCAGAAGGCGATTCTGGGCGATTTCAAGGCCGATTATCTGCTGGTGTACATCGCCAAGGAAATCTGCACTTCTGCCGTAATAAGTGCCTCTGTGTGCGAAATTCTGGGCAAAAGCCGCTCGGAGCAATGAGCACCCGGCGCCATACTTTGCGCAAGATCGTCTCCTGGCCGTTTCTGATGCTCATCAAATTCTACAAGGTGGCGCTCTCGCCCTATATGGGGGGCAGCTGCCGCTTCACCCCCACCTGCAGCACATACGCCTACGAGGCCATAGAGAAGTATGGCATAATCAAGGGGGGATGGCTCGCCTTCAAGCGCATTCTGCGCTGCAATCCCTGGGGCGGCAGCGGCTATGATCCAGTCCCTTAGAGAGTGTAAACTAAAAAAGGCGGGCCGCAGCGGGTCCGCCTTTTTTAGTTATTGAAAAGCCGATTACTTCTTGCTCTCGGCTGCAGCCTCTATCTTCTGCTCGCGCTTGCGGTTGAGGTCGTACATGATAGGTGTACCGATGAAGATGGAGGAGTAAGTACCCACGATCACACCGAGTGCCAGAGCCACTGCGAAACCGCGGATGGACTCGCCGCCGAACACTGCTATTGCAATCAGCACCACCAGAGTGGTGATGGAGGTGTTCAGGGTACGGCTCAATGTTGCATTGAGGGCGTCGTTGATATTCTCCTTGAGAGGACGCTTGGGATAGAGTACCTTGTATTCGCGGATACGGTCGAAGATAACCACGTTATCGTTGATCGAGTAACCGATGATAGTCAGTATCGCGGCGATGAAGTTCTGGTCGATATCCAGGTTGAACGGCAGTATTCCGCTGAACAGCGAGAAGAAGCCGATTGTAACCAGAGAGTTGTTCACCAGCGATATCACACCGCCAAGACCCCAGGTCCAGTTGGTGAAGCGCAGCGCGATGTAGCCGAATATCGCTATCAGCGACAGGATCACGGCTATGATCGCATCCCTCTGCACCTCGCTCGCGATGGATGCGTCCACGCGGTCGGAGGAGATGATACCGTTGGGGTTGTTCAGAGTCGACACGAAATCGTCGAGGCTCATATCTGCCTGGAAGAAGCTCTTCAAAGCATTGTAGAGCTTGCACTCGATCTCACGGTCGGTCTCGCGGCTGGTGTCGTCCACTTTATATTTGGTGGTGATGCGCATCTGCGACTCGCCGCCGAACTGCTTGACCTCGGGTGCCTCGCCAAACTCCTCAAAGGTGGCTTTGCGGATATCCTCGGCCTTTACGGGCTGGTCAAAACGGACAACATATGTGCGGCCGCCGCTGAAGTCGACGCCATAGGAGAAGCCCTTTGCAAAGATGCTCACCAGGGCGATTACGCCAACCACGATGGAGAGGGTGTAGGATGCCTTGCGCATCTTCACGAAGTTGAAGTGGGTATTCTTGAGGAAATGCTTGGTGGTATTGCTGTAGAAGGTGATGTCCTTGTTCTTTGCAAGCCTTCTCTCGAAGATGAGCCTGGGGATGAAGATTGCGGTGAACACGGAGGTGATGATACCGATTACCAGCACGGCTGCAAAACCCTTCACGGGGCCGCTGCCGAAGAAGTAGAGAATGATACCGGTGATCATTGTGGTCAGCTGACCGTCGATGATGGCAGAATATGCATTCTTGTGGCCGTCATTGATTGCCAAACGCAGGCTCTTGCCGGCGTTGAGCTCCTCCTTGATGCGCTCGAATATGATCACGTTTGCATCCACGGCCATACCCATTGTCAGCACCAGACCGGCGATACCCGGCAGGGTGAGCACTGCGCCGAAGGATACCAGGGCGCCGAAGAGGAACAGCACGTTGCACAGCAGCGCGATGTCGGCCGCAAAGCCGGCGCGGCGGTAGAACCAGAGCATATATGCGAGCACCAGAAGGAATGCCAGCACAAACGAAATCATACCGCTGCGGATGGATGCGCTACCCAGGGAAGGACCCACAACCTGCTCCTGCACGATGCGGGCGGGAGTGCTGAGCTTACCGGACTTGAGCACAGTGGCAAGGTCCTCGGCCTCTTCTGCAGTGAAGTTGCCGGTGATCTGGCTGCTGCCGCCGCTGATCTTGTTCTGCACGGTAGGGTAAGAGTAAACCAGACCGTCCATCACAACTGCTATCTGCTTGCCGATGTTCTGCTCGGTGATGACCTCCCAGCGGGCGCTGCCTGTGGTGTTCATGGTCATGCTGACCTCGGCGGCACCGGAAATCTGGCTGTAGTTGACGCGGGCAGAAGTGATCACGCCGCCGTCAAGCACGGCACCCTTGCCGGCATTGCTCTTGAGGGCAACCAGCTCGTAATACTGGTCGTTGTTGGCATATGAGCTCGACTTGAAGGTGAGAGCCGGTACAAAGTCGTTGGGGAAGGCGACGCTGCTCTCGCGCAGCATGCGCATTACCTCCGCGGTATCGCGGTAGTGCACAAGACCCAGGCAGGCGCTGTTGCCGCCCATCTGCTGCAGACGGCCGAAGAGGGGGTTGGCCTTTCTGTAAGCCTCGCTCTGGGCAGCGGCGCTCTGAGCTTCGCCGCTCTGTGCAAGGCTGTTCAGCAGGGTATCTTCTGCAGCTGCGGGTTCTGCCGCTGCCACCGCTGTGCTGTCGGCGGCGGGAGAGGTCTCTACAGCGGCCAGCTTGGCAGCCTCGTCGCGGTTGACCTCCTGCAGGAAGGGAATAATCTCCTGGGAATTGTATGTGTTCCAGAACTCGAGGGAAGCGGTTCCCTGGAGGAGCTTGCGCACACGCTCGGGCTCCTTCACGCCGGGCAGCTCCACGAGGATGCGGCCGGTGCGGGCGATTTTCTGGATATTGGGCTGAGCCACGCCGAACTGGTTGACACGGCGCTCCACAACTGTATAGGAGTTGTTGATTGCGCTCTCGGCCTCTTTGCGCAGGAGCTCGATGATTTCATCGTCGGTGATCTTGGACTTGTTGGGGACATCGCTGCTGAACTTCTCCAGGTCGATGTCAAAAGAGAGCCTCTGGTTGGGAGCGACCTCCTTCCAAGCCTCTGCAAAGAGGGTGATGAGGTCGGTGTGGGTCTCTTCTGCACGCTGGCGTGCCAGCGAGAGAGCCTTGTTGAACTCCTCGGAGGTCTTTTCGCGGGCGCAGTTGCGCACCAGCTCGCCGAGGTCCAGCTGCAGCATGACGTTCATACCGCCCTTGAGGTCCAGACCGAGGTTGATCTCTTTCTCCTTCACGGACTTGTATGTGTAGCCGAAATAAACCCTCTCTGTGGAGATGGAGTCAAGATACTTGTTGTTTGCCGCATTGTGCACAGAGTCGATGTAGACAGCCTTGTCAAGGTCAGAGACGGCGCTGAAATCCGCGCTCTGCCTTACCTGCTCCACTGCCTTGTCTGCATACTTCGCAGCCTTGTTCTCCTGAATTGCAGAAACCAGCGTGAATGAGAGCTGGAAAGCGCAAGCCAGGCCGATTAGAATTGCCACCAAACGAATGGCTCCTTTACTTTGCATAACTGTTGCGTATTTTGAATTTTAGATAATTCACGAAAAATAGTCTGCGAAATTAGTATTTTTTCTTAATATGTGAACTATTTCCTACTTTTGTTTTCGGTTTCGCCATTAAAATCGAGATGAAAAACCTCCACACAATAGTTTTGATTGCCGCCCTCGCCCTCTCCGCCCAGGCCTCGGGCCAGAGCTACCGCTCGCTCGTGAGCAGCGGCGACAAGGCGATGGGCAGCTACAGTTTCGAGGCCGCAAAAAGCGACTACTCCAAGGCGCTGGACCGCGCCCAGGACTCCACGGAGCGGGCGGTGCTGCAGGAAAAGATAACCTGGTGCGAAAACGGCATCGGGATGCTGCAGTATGCCTCCCGGCCGCAGGTGATCTCCAGCATCACGGTGCCTCGCAGCCGCTTTTTCCTCTACTACAGCCACTTCCCCGACAAATCCTGGCGCAAGGGGCCCGACGGCGAGGTATTTCTCTACAACGACAACATGCAGAAGGTGATAATCCCCACCCGCAACCAATACGGCACCTACAACCTCAGCTGCTCCGAGCGGGGCGCTGACGGCAACTGGGGTCCCCTCACCGACATGGGCAGCGGAGTCAACTCCGTTGAAGACGAGGTCTATCCTGTGCTCAGCGAAGACGGCACCAAGGTATATTTCTCTTCCAAAGGGCTCTACGGAATGGGGGGCTACGACCTCTTCGTGAGCGAGTGGGACGCCGAGAGCGGCCAGTGGGGCGTGGCGGAGAATATGGGCTTCCCCTATTCGTCGCCCTACGACGACCTGCTGTTCTGCAACACCCCCGACGGCAACTTCTCCCTGTTTGCCTCCAACCGCGCCTGCGCGGCCGACAGCATGGTGATCTACCTGCTCAAATACGACCCCACTCCGGTCAAGAAGCCGGTGGAGTCGGTAGAAGAGGCCCGGATGATAGCATCGCTCAGACCCCGCCCCAACATCAGCCTTGACGTGGACGAGAACACCTTCTCCCACTCCCTCTACGGCGACGACTCATTTGCCCAGTATTACAGCCTCGTGGGGCGCTACGGTGCAGTGAAAGATTCGCTTCGGGTCATCAAAAGCGAGCTGGAAGAGAGCCGCAAGCTCTATTCAGAGGCTGAGAGCGACGACCGCAAGGCCCTCGGGCGTGCCATAGACCGCGCCGAGAGCGACATCTTTGCCCTGCAGGAGCGTCTGGGAGACATCGGCAGCGAGCTGCAGGCGGTGGAGATGGAATTTCTGGTGCGCGGCGAGGATGTCAGCCTGGAAGATGTGGAACAGGCGGAGGTGGAGCAGGCCATCACCACCGGCAACATCGGCGGCAGCAACTCCGCCCCGCAATATACATTTATCCAGCGCACGCTGGGCTCAATGCCCTACTTCGAGTTCGCCAAGCCCGAGGTGGAGGTGGACATGGCCTTCAAGGTGCTGGACGAATCGGTGATAGTGGAAGATTACCAGCTGCCTCAGGAGGGGCTGGTTTACCAGATACAGGTGGCCAAGACCGCCGCCAAGCTTGAGGCATCCCGCTTCAAGGGGCTCAGCCCCGTCTTCACCAAGAAACTGGGCAGCAACAATGTCTACCGCATAGGCATGTTCGACACTTGGGCGGAGGCCAACAAAGCCCTCTCCACCGTCAAGAAGAAGGGCTTCGGCTCGGCACAGGTGGTGGCCTTCAACAACGGCACCAACGAGACAGTCAAAAACGCCCGCGCCCTTGAGGCCAAGGCCAAGAGCAATGTCAAATACAGGGTTGCCTTCCGCGAATGCCCCGACGGAATCCCCGCCGAAGTGCGCGCGGCCATCAGCGGCGTGAGCGCGGCCGACATCGCCCGCACGGTGGAGGACGGCGTCACGGTATATTTCATCGCCCCGCTTGACAAGGGCAAGGCTGAGAGCGTGCGCAGTGCGGCAGAAGCCGCTGGCGCCTCCGGCGTAAGCGTGGAACCTCTTAAATAATCCGATATGGGACCTGTCATCATTCTGATTCTGGTGGGACTCGTGCTCCTGCTTGTGGAGACCCTCCTGATTCCCGGATTCGCCATTACCGGCATTCTGGGCATCGCCGCCATGGCTTTCGGCTGCTATCTGGCGTTTGTCAACATCGGCACGGGGGCCGGCATCGCCGTGACCCTGCTGTGCATAACAGTCACTACCCTGCTGATTGCTCTGGCGCTGCGCCCTTCCACCTGGAAGCGCTTCTCCCTGCAGACAAACATAGATTCAAGGGCCGACGACGCTCCCGCGCAGAAGGGGATTGAAATCGGCAGCGCCGCCACCGCGGTGACCCGTCTGGCCCCCATGGGCACCGCCCAGTTCGACGGCGGGGCAAAGGCGGAGGTGAGCAGCGAAGAGGGCTTTCTGGACCAGGGCACCCGCGTGGTTGTGACCGGCATAGACGACAGCAAAATATTCGTTAAAAAACTATAATCGCAAATGGACCCTATGACAATCTTCTGGATCGCAGTCGGTTTTGTGCTGCTGCTGATCTTCCTGTGGCTCTTCCCCGTGACCCTCTGGTTCCAGGCCCTTATCTCGGGCGCCAAGGTCTCTCTTATCCAGCTGATACTGATGCGCTGGCGCAAAGTGCCCCCGGGAGTCATCGTAAATGCGATGATTGCCGGCACCAAGGCGGGCCTCAACCTCAACGCCAACGAACTGGAGGCGCACTATCTGGCCAACGGCCGGGTGGGCAAAGTGGTCAACGCCCTCATCTCCGCCGACAAGGCCAACATCGCCCTTGACTTCAAAAAGGCCGCAGCTATCGACCTGGCGGGCCGCGACGTGTTCGAGGCGGTGCAGATGTCGGTCAACCCCAAGGTAATCAACACCCCCCCCGTGTCGGCTGTGGCCAAGGACGGCATCCAGCTGGTTGCAAAGGCCCGGGTGACAGTGCGCACCAACATCCACCAGCTGGTGGGCGGCGCAGGCGAGGAGACGGTGCTGGCCCGCGTGGGCGAAGGCATCGTGTCCAGCATCGGCAGCGCGGAGAGCCACAAGGAGGTTCTGGAGAACCCCGACAGCATCTCCAAAGTGGTACTGAGCAAGGGTCTTGACGCCGGCACCGCCTTCGAGATTCTCTCCATTGACATCGCCGACGTGGATGTGGGCAAGAACATCGGCGCAGTGCTGCAGATGGACCAGGCCAACGCCGACAAGAACATCGCCCAGGCGCGCGCAGAGGAGCGCCGCGCAATGGCCGTCGCCCTGGAACAGGAGATGGTGGCCAAGGCGCAGGAGGCCCGCGCAAAGGTAATCGAGGCGGAGGCCGAGGTGCCCCTGGCAATGGCAGAAGCCTTCCGCAGCGGCAATCTGGGAGTCATGGACTACTACAAGTTCAAGAACATCCAGGCCGACACAGAGATGCGCGGCCGCATCGCCAAAAAGTAGCCCCTGCAGATATGAAAAAACCTCCCGCCGAGCTTTCGGCGGGAGGTTTTTTGTGCGGGGAGGGCCCGTATTACTCGATGTTCTTGCGCAGCAGGTTGTTGATGTTCACCTGGTCTGCGATCACCTGGTGCAGGTTCTCCAGAGGGATGCGGTCCTGAGCCATTGTGTCGCGGTAGCGCACGGTCACGGTGTTGTCCTTGAGCGTGTCGTGGTCCACTGTAACGCAGATGGGGGTGCCGATGGCATCCTGACGGCGGTAGCGGCGGCCGATGGAATCCTTCTCGTCGTACTGGCAGTTGAACTCCACGCGCAGCGAGTGGAGGATTTCGCGCGCCTTCTCGGGCAGGCCGTCCTTCTTTACCAGAGGCAGTATAGCAGCCTTGACAGGTGCCAGCGCCGGGGGCAGGGAGAGCACCACGCGCTTCTCGCCCCCTTCGAGAGTCTCCTCGTGATATGAAGATGAGAGCACTGCCAGCACTGTGCGGTCCACTCCGATGGAGGTCTCCACAACGTAAGGTACATAGCTCTCGTTGGTCTCGGGGTCGAAATACTGCATCTTGCGGCCGCTCATTCTCTGGTGGTTGCCCAGGTCAAAGTCGGTGCGGCTGTGGATGCCCTCCAGCTCCTTGAAGCCGAAGGGGAATGCAAACTCGATGTCGGTTGCGGCATTTGCATAGTGGGCCAGCTTGTCGTGGTCGTGGAAGCGGTATTTGTCGTCGCCCAGACCCATTGCCTTGTGCCATGCCAGGCGGGTCTGCTTCCACTTCTTGAACCACTCCATCTCGGTGCCGGGCTTCACGAAGAACTGCATCTCCATCTGCTCGAACTCCCTCATGCGGAATATGAACTGACGGGCCACAATCTCGTTGCGGAATGCCTTGCCTATCTGCGCGATGCCGAAGGGAACCTTCATACGGCCGGTCTTCTGCACGTTGAGGAAGTTCACGAATATGCCCTGTGCCGTCTCGGGACGCAGGTAGATGGTGCCCACGCCGCCGTCTACATTGCCCAGCTGGGTGGAGAACATCAGGTTGAACTTGCGCACCTCGGTCCAGTTCTTGGTGCCGGAGATGGGGCACACGATGTCGCAGTCGATGATTATCTGGCGCATCTCGCCGAGGTCATTGTCGTCCAGCGCCTTGACCATACGGCCGTGCACCTCGTCCCACTTGGCCTGGCTGCGGAGCACGTTGGGGTTGGTGGCGCGGAACTGAGCCTCGTCAAAGCTGTCGCCGAACTTGCGGCGCCCCTTCTCCACCTCCTTGTTCATCTTCTCCTCCAGCTTGGCCAGATAGTCTTCTATCAGCACGTCGGCGCGGTAGCGCTTCTTGGAGTCCTTGTTGTCTATCAGAGGGTCATTGAATGCAGCCACGTGGCCGCTGGCCTCCCAAATCTTGGGATGCATGAAGATGGCGCTGTCGATGCCCACGATGTTGTCGTGCAGGCGCACCATTGCGTCCCACCAGTAGGTCTTGATGTTGTTCTTGAGCTCCACGCCCAGCTGGCCGTAGTCATACACGGCTGCCAGCCCGTCGTAGATTTCGCTGGACTGGAATATGAATCCGTACTCCTTGCAGTGCGCAGTCAGATTCCTGAAAACTTCTTCTTGTGTCATTTCTCTATCATTTAGTTATAAATTATTTCAATTCATTCAGCAGCGGAGCCACAAAGGGGCGGCTCTCTATCTGCGGATGGGGCAGGCGCAGCTTCTCGCTGCAGCACCGCACATCGTCAAAGGCGAGGATGTCTATGTCTATGGTGCGGGAGGCATACTTGCGGGTCCCGTCATCATTGTATTGCGCCTCGTGGCGCGGCCTTCCCAGCTTTTGCTCGGTGCTCTGGCATATCTCCAGCAGCCTCTCGGGAGTGAGCCACCCGGGGCGCTCGAAGCAGGCCGCGAGGTTCAAAAAGTCCGGGCCCTCAAAGCCCACAGCCACAGTCTCGCGGGGCGGCGTGCAGCGCAGACAGACCCCGAGCTCCTCCTCCAGAATGCCGCAGGCGGCCCTGAGGCAACCCTCCCGGTCGCCCAGATTGGAGCCCAAAAGCAGGTAAATCATACCAGTCCCAGCTCCACCTTGGCCTCCTCGCTCATCATGTCCTGGTTCCAGACAGGCTCGAACACCAGTTCGATTGCCACGTCCACAACCCCGGGCACATCGCGCACCGCCTCCGCCACATTGTCCACCACCACGTCGGCGATGGGGCAGTTGGGGGCGGTGAGGGTCATCTTTATGTTCACAATGTGGTCCTCGCCCACATTTATCTCATATATGAGCCCCAGGTCGTACACGTTCACCGAAATTTCGGGGTCGTACACCTGACGCAGCGCCATCACTATGTTGGCCTCAAGCACGCTCTTTGCCATAATCTAACCCTCCGGAGAACTCTGCGCGATGGCGCGGATGCGCTTTATCATTGCGGCCAGGCCGCCGGCCCGGGTGGGGGAGAGATTCTCCCGCAGCCCTATCTTGTCTATGAAATCGAGGTCGGCGGCGAGTATGTCCTGCGGTTTCTGGCCGTCGAACACCCTTATCAGCAGGGATATTATCCCCTTGGTGATTATGGCGTCGCTGTCGGCCCTGAAGTGGAGCCGCCCCTCGGCGTCGCTGCTGCCGGTGACCCACACGCGCGACTGGCACCCGTCAATCAGGTTTGCCTCGCACTTGTCGGCATCCGAAGCGAGAGACATTCCGCGCCCGAGGTCAATCAGGTATTCGTACTTGTCCAGCCACTCGTCGTAGAGCGAGAATTCGTCCACGATCTCCTCTTGTATCTCAGCTATGCTTTTCATTTCTTCAATATTCCAATGCATCTTTCAAGGCTCCGCCCGAACGCATCCACCTCTTCCACGGTGTTGTAGGGCATCAGCGATGCCCGCAGCATGCTGCCGCCGGCGATGCGGTCCACAATCGGCTCTGCGCACATATGGCCGCTGCGCAGCGCCACTCCCATCTTGTCCAGCAGCATCGCCGCGTCCAGCGGGTGCACCCCGTCTATCGTGAAGGACCACAGGGGGACCTTGTCTGCAGCCGCAGCGGCTCCGGCAGCCACCCGAACCCCGTCTATCGAGGCCAGAGTGCGCTCCATCGCCTCCATCAGCCGCCGCTCGTGCTCTGCCACCGCCTCGTCCGAGCGCAGCATCGAGGCAAACTCCAGCGCCGGGGCCATGCAGGCACCTCCTATAAAATTTGAGGTGCCGGCCTCGAACTTGAGCGGCAGGTCGGCGTATGTCGTCTTTGCAAAAGTCACCTTGGCCACCATATCGCCGCCGCCCATGAAGGGGGGCAGTTTCTCCAGCCATTCGCGCTTGCCGTAGAGCGCTCCGATGCCGGTGGGGCCGTAAATCTTGTGCCCTGAGAAGGCGTAGAAGTCGCAGTCAATATCCTGCACGTCCACCGGGCAGTGGACAATCCCCTGCGCTCCGTCTATCAGCACCGGTATACCCAGGGCATGGGCTTCGCGCACAATTTCCTTTACCGGATTTATCACTCCCAGGATGTTGGAGACGTGTGTCACCGCCACCATCTTGACCCCGGGACGCAGCGCGCGGCGGTATGCCTCCATGTCAAAGGCGCCGTCGCCGGCTGTGTCGCGCCCCTCGCGCACCGGAATCACCTCCAGACGGGCGCCCGATGCCTCGCACACCAGCTGCCAGGGGACTATGTTGGAGTGATGCTCCGCCTCGCTTAAGAGTATGGTGTCGCCGCGGCCTATGAATCCGCCCCGCTGCATGCAGGCGGCCACAAGGTTCATCGCCATTGTGGCACCGCTTGTAAAGACTATCTGCTCTCCAGAGGGGGCGTTTATGAACTTCTGCACAGCCGCGCGCCCCTTCTCGTAGTATTCGGTGGCCTCGTAGCTGAGGGTGTGCACGGCCCGGTGCACGTTGGCATTGTGCAGGCGGCACATTTCGCTCTGGAACTCAATCACGCGCTCCGGTTTCTGGCTGGTGGCGGCGTTGTCGAAGTATATGAGCTCCCGACCGGCCGTTTTGCGGCCCAGAATCGGGAAATTGGCCCTTATGTCCTGCACAGAAAGCATCAATCCAAATATTTGCGTAACTTTACAACCCGCAAAAATAATCAATAATGTTCAAAAAGCGACAGTTATGTACGAGTATATATCAGGCAGACTGGCAGAGCTCAATCCCGCAGAGGCCATTGTAGAGGCGGGGGGCATCGGCTACACCGTGCTCATATCGCTGGGCACATTTTCGCTTCTGGAGGGGAAGGAGCAGGGGGGAGTCAAGCTCTACCTGCACCACCTGCTGCGAGAAGACGAGGAGTCTCTCTACGGATTTGCGACGAAAGAAGAGCGCGCCCTCTTCCGCCAGCTGATTTCGGTGAACGGGGTGGGTGCCGGCACCGCCCGGATGATGCTCTCCTCCCTGAGCAGCGACGAGTTGCAGAACGCCATAATCGGCGGCGACGTGGCCCGCATCAAATCAATCAAGGGTATCGGCACCAAGACGGCGGAGCGCATAATCCTGGAGCTGCGCGACAAGATAGTCAAGGGGGAGGGAAAGCCCTTCACCCCCAATGCCGGCGCCAATGGCGAGGTGCGCGCCGAGGCCTTCAACGCCCTGGTGCTCTTGGGATTCGCCAAGCCGAATGTAGAGAAGGCGCTGGACATGGCCCTCAAGCAGACTCCCGACGCCACACTGGAGAACCTGATAAAAATTTGTCTGAAAATCTTGTAGTTTCTGCAACTTTTGTTAAATTTGTACCCGTTATAGGACTATTATGTTAGTACCCGAAGATTTACTTTACACAAAAGACCATGAGTGGGCCCGCCAGGAAGGCGACATAGCGATTGTCGGGATCACAGATTTCGCGCAGAGCGAGTTGGGAGACATCGTTTACCTTGATGTTCCCACGGTCGGGGAGATCCTCTCTGCCGGCGACAAGTTCGGCGACATCGAGGCGGTAAAGACCGTGGCCGAGGCTTATATGCCTATAAGCGGCGAGGTCGTGGAGTTCAACGAGGCTCTCGAGAGCGCCCCCGAGCTGGTCAACGCAAGCCCCTACGACGAGGGCTGGATTGTCAAGATCAAGTTTTCCGATCCGTCGGAATTTGATACACTGTTGAAAGCTGAAGAGTACAAGAAATCAGTCTAAACATTGAAAATTAAATGTGATGTGTTAAGCCCGCTGCCGTGAGGTAACGGGCTTAATTTTTTTTGACTACCTTCGCGCCGCCTAATTAAATAACAAAGATGGAAATCAGAAGACTTTTCGATTTTATCGACCATGTCGAGAAAGATCTCCCGGAGCGCTGCGATGTGCTTGCCCGCAGCCAGAGGGGAGTCTGGAGCAAGACAAGCACCGCCGCCTTCGCGGAAGGCTGCCGGTCGGTGGCCCGCGGACTGCTGGCGATGGGCTACGGCAAAGGGACCAAGCTCATAGACATAAGCGCCAGCCGCCCCGAGTGGAACTTCATAGACCTGGGCAGCGCCCTGGCGGGGATGATACACATTCCGGTGTATTCCACCCTCTCCCACAACGACTACCGCTACATATTCGAGCATTCCGATGCCGAAATCATTTTTATAGACAATGCGCGCCTGCTCAAGAAGCTTTCGCCCGTAATCGGGGAGATTCCCCGCAAAATCAAGGTTGTGCTCATAGACGACAGCGACAGCACCTTCTGCCTGCGAGACCTGCGCAAGGCGGGCGATGAGCGTCGCGCAGAGCTGGACGCGATACTCGAGAGCAACAAGCAGACCATCAGCGAGGACGAGTGCGTATCTATAGTATACACCTCCGGCACCACCGGCCGCCCCAAAGGGGTGATGCTGAGCCACCGCAATCTGGTGTTCGACGCCCACGCGCACGCCGTGCGCCACGTGATGGACCACCGTCACATCGCCCTCAGCTTCCTCCCCCTGTGCCACGCCTATGAGCGCACAATGATATACGACAATCTGGAGCGCGGCATCCGCATATATTATGCCGAGAGTCTGGCCACCATACAGGCCGATCTGGCATCTTGCCACGCCGACAACTTCTGCGGCGTACCCCGCGTGCTGGAAACCATCTACTCCAAATTCGAAATGGCCGGAAGCACCCTCACCGGCTTCAAGAAGAGCCTCTACGCCAAGGCGTGGGACTTTGCCAACCAATTCGACAGCTACCGCAGCAATCCGCTCTACCGCCTCAAGCACAGCATCTACGACGCCCTTATCTACAAGAAGTGGCGCGAAGCGCTGGGCGGGCACAAGATGATTGTGGTGAGCGGCGGCAGCTCCATCCAGGAGAAAATAGTGCGCTGCTTCACCGCCGCCGGCTTCCAGCTCTGCGAAGGGTACGGAATGACCGAGACCTCCCCCGTGATTGCGGTGAACAACCCCGTGGACCGCTTGGTGATAATCGGCACCGTGGGGCAGCCCATAGACGGCACCGAAATCAAGTTTACCGAGGAGGGCGAGATTCTGACCCGCGGCCCGCACGTGATGATGGGCTACTACAAGGACCCCGAGCAGACCCGCGAAATCATCGACTCCGAGGGGTGGCTGCACACCGGCGACATCGGTTGCATGGTGGACGGCCGCTTCTTAAAGATAACCGACCGCAAGAAGGAGATGTTCAAGCTCAACAACGGCAAGTACATCGCCCCGCAGGCCATCGAGACCAAGCTCAAGGAGTCGCCGCTGATAGAGCAGTGCATGGTGTACGGCGCCGACCGCAAATACCCCTCTGCCATAATCATCCCCGACTTCAACGCCCTTAAACGCATCTGCGCCGAGCAGCATATCGCCGCAAATACCCGCGCCGAGATGCTCGCCGACAGCGGCATAATCTCCACCCTGCACGGCGAGGTGAGCAAGATCAACGCCACCCTGGCACCCCACGAGCAGCTGCGCAAAGAGCAGTTCATAGACGACAGCTGGGGCATCGACAACGGCATGCTCTCGCAGACCCTCAAGCTCAAGAGGGCCAATGTGCAGAAAAAGTATGCCGACACCATGGAGCTCTCCTACGAATGATCCGATTTGCCACAGAGAGCGACCGCAGTGGGGTGAGGGCCCTTCTGGAGGAGAGCTTCACCAGCGACCGGGAGTATCTTGACCACTTTCTCGCCCCCTCCACCGACCGCAGGCTCTTCTGCCGCGTGGAGCAGGGGAGGGTGGTGAGCACCCTCTCCGCCTTTCAGATAAGCTATGTCTCGGGCGAAGCGGGCGGCGCAAGCTTCCATAAATATTATCAGGGGTTCTACCTGTACGGTCTATGCACAGCCGCAGATTGCCGCGGACGGGGCTATGCCGGCAGCCTGATAGAGTTTGCCGCCGACTCGGCCCGACGCGAAGGGTGGGACTTTCTGATTCTGCGCCCAATGGACTCCGACAGCCGCCTGGCAGATTACTACCGCAGTCGCGGCTTCACCGAAGAGACCTTCAGGCGCGGCGGCCTGCCGCCCTGCGAGGAGAGCTGCAACATAGTCGCAATGCGGGCGTCGCAGCTGTTTATGTTGCGCCACAAAAGTCTTGCTTGCAATTACTTCCAATGGAGCGCCCCTATGCTGCATTATATAATAAAAGAGGCGCGGCTCAACCCCGCCTCGACCCCCGCAGAGAGCGCCGGGCCGTGGGCTCTGGTGCGCCCGCTTAACGCCGGTTTTCGCCTCAGCGGCCCCGACGCGGTGTTCAGCTACCCGATGGACTGATTTAGTTTAGAGGCACGTAGGGCCGTGGGGTAAGTCCCTTCCCTGGGGAAGGGATTTAGGGTTGGGGTCATCAATAAATAATGTGCGGTGGGCTGCTGGGGCTTTGGGAGTGTAGAGTTTAGTGTGTAGAGTGTAGAGGCACGAAGGGCCGCCAGTAAGTCCCTTCCCGGGGGAAGTTGGCCTCCGCGATTTTGATGCGCGTTCCGAATCCGGGATCTAACGTCCAAAATAGACTAGAAGCACGGAGATATCGGCAGGGGAAACGCCGCTGATGCGCGAAGCCTGCGCAATCGTGGCGGGCCGGTAGCGGTTGAGCTTGATGCGGCACTCGATACTCAGCGAAGTCACCTTTGAAAAATCGAAATTTTCCGGAATCCGGATATTTTCCAGCCGCAGAATCTTGTCGGCCAGCCGCCGCTCACGCTCTATATACCCCTGATATTTGACAGCAATCTCCACATCCTCAAGTATCTCGGCCCTTTCTTCTGCCTCCAGGCCCTCCAGCCCCAAATCTGGCAGAGTACCCTTTGAGGCGGCCGCGAGCAGCCCCTCCAAAGACACGCTGGGGCGGGTAAGCAGCTCGCCGATGCGCCTCCTGCAGTCGATGGGGGCGCTGCCCACGCTCTCGAGATAGCCGCAGGCCTCCTCCGGAGTCAGGCTGGTCTCGCCCAGAATACCTTTGATGCGCTCCACAGCCTCGTATTTGCTCTCCAAATCCCGCATCCGGCCGCTGCCGATGAGCCCCAGCTCGTACCCCTTGGGGGTGAGCCGGCGGTCGGCGTCGTCCTGCCGCAGCAATATGCGGTATTCGGCCCTGGATGTGAACATGCGGTAGGGCTCGTCCACCCCTTTTGTGATGAGGTCGTCTATCAGCACCCCGATGTAGGCCTCGTCCCGCTTGAGTATGAACGGAGAGGAGCCGCGCACCTTGAGGGCGGCGTTTATGCCCGCAATAAGCCCTTGTGCGGCAGCCTCCTCGTAGCCGGTAGTGCCGTTGACCTGTCCTGCCAGGAACAGCCCCTGCACCACGCGGCTCTCCAGCGACCCCTTGAGCTGCGACGGGTCAAAATAGTCATATTCCACAGCGTATGCCGGGCGGAAAATGCGGATGTTTTCGAAGCCCTCTATCTCCCGCAGCGCCCTTATCTGGGTGTCGGTGGGCAGCGAAGAGGAGAATCCCTGCAGATAATACTCGCAGGTGTTCCACCCCTCCGGCTCCAGGAACAGCTGGTGGGAGCTCTTGTCGGCAAAGGTGCGCAGTTTGTCCTCTATCGAGGGGCAGTAGCGCGGCCCTATGCCCACTATTTTGCCGGTGAACAGGGGCGACTGGTCAAACGCGGCGCGCAGTATGTCGTGCACCCGCTCGTTGGTGTGCACAATGTAGCAGTCCATCTGCTTCCGCCCCCCCTGCACCGCCGATTTCTCCTTTGTGAAGCTGAAGCGGGCGGGATTCTCGTCTCCCCGCTGCACATCCAGGGCGGCGAGGTTTATGGAGCGGGTGTCTATGCGGGGCGGGGTGCCGGTCTTCATCCGGCCCACGGTAATGCCCTCGGCGCGCAGTCGGTCGGCTATTCCGTAGCTCGCCAGCTCGCCGATGCGGCCGCCGGCGGCACTCTGCTGCCCTATGAAAAGCTTGCCGCCGAGAAATGTCCCGGCGGTGATTATCACCGTTTTGGAGCGGAATTCGGTGCCCATCGAGGTTCTCACGCCCAGCACGCGCCCCCGCTCAATCAGCAGCGACGCGACGGTGTCCTGCCACATGTCCAGCGGCAGACTCTCCAGCACCCGGCGCCAGTTGAGGGTGAAGAGGGTCTTGTCGCACTGCGCCCTCGGGCTCCACATTGCCGGCCCCTTGCTCTTGTTAAGCATCCTGAACTGCAGGGTGGAGCGGTCTGTGACAATGCCGCTGAAGCCTCCCAACGCATCTATTTCGCGCACTATCTGCCCCTTGGCGATGCCGCCCACGGCGGGGTTGCACGACATCTGGGCTATGCCGCGCATATCCATCGTGAGCAGCAGCGTGCGCACTCCCATGTTGGCGGCGGCGGCAGCGGCCTCGCAGCCGGCGTGCCCCGCCCCCACAACTATGACATCATAATCGAATTCCATTGCTCAAGGGCGCGGTTCTCCGCCGCGCGCATCTCTTTCTGCTCATCTTCAGTGTGGTCGTCAAAGCCCACCAGATGCAGCAGGCCGTGACTGATGACCCTCATCAGTTCCCTATCGAACCCCTCGCCATACTCATCTCCGTTGGCGCGCACGGTGTCCACGCTGATAAACACGTCGCCGTCCAGCTTCTTGGAAGAAGGGTCCTCGCGCGAATCGAAGGTGATTATGTCGGTATAGTAGTCGTGCGAGAGATACTGCCGGTTAATGCCCAGCAGATACTCGTCGCTGCAGAGGATGTAGTTGAGGTCGCCAATGCTGTATCCGTAACCTTCCGCTACAGATTTTAACCACCTCTTGATTTTGTTTTTGCTTTTGATTTCAAAAGCAGTGTTTTCTTTAAAAAAAGAAATCATTTGCTAACTTTGCGCCACTTATGGTTTTCGGCAAAAGTATCAAATTAAATAAACTTCTAAAAACTTATTAAAATGGCAAAAGTAACAGTTATCGGCGCCGGCAATGTGGGCGCTACCGTTGCCAACGCAGTCGCGCACACCGGATGTGTATCTGATCTCGTTCTCATCGACATCAAGGAAGGAGTCTCCGAAGGTAAGGCGATCGATATGATGCAGACCGCCAAGCTCTATGGCTTCGACACCCGCATCAAGGGCGTCACCAACGATTACAAGGCTACTGCAGACAGCGATGTCATCGTGATCACCAGCGGCGTTCCCCGCAAGCCGGGCATGACCCGCGAAGAACTCATCGGAGTCAACGCAGGCATCGTGAATTCCGTTGTAAAGAGCGCATACGAGTACTCTCCCAACGCAGTGTTCATGATCATCGCCAACCCTATGGACACCATGACATACCTCACCTACAAGAGCTCCGGTCTGCCCAAGAACAGGGTTGTGGGCATGGGCGGTCAGCTCGACAGCAGCCGTTTCTGCTATTACATCAGCCAGGCTACCGGCGCAGCTCCCAGCGACGTTGAGGGCATCGTGATCGGCGGTCACGGCGACACCACCATGATCCCCCTCATCAGCAAGGCCACCTACAAGAGCCGCAAGGTTACCGACGTGGTAAGCAAAGAGGTTGCAGACAAGATCGTTGCAGACACAATGGTGGGCGGTGCAACACTCACCAAACTGCTCGGCACCTCCGCATGGTATGCTCCCGGCGCAGCTGCAGCATCTATGGTCAAGTCCATCATCCTGGACCAGAAGAAGGTATTCCCCTGCTGCGTGGCTCTGGACGGTGAATACGGCAAGAGCGACATCTGCATCGGCGTTCCCGCAGTCATCGGCAAGAACGGCGTGGAGAAGGTCGTCGAGATGGACCTCACCGCAGATGAGAAGGCCGCATTCGACAAGAGCGCAGAGGCCGTAAACAAGACCAACAACATCCTCAAGGAGATGGGCCTTGTCAAATAATTGTCAACAATATTTTGACAAATAAATTATTCTCCCTACTTTTGAGAGTTGAAGAATAACGCAATATGGAAGTCAAAAAATCACCCAAAGCCGATCTTACCAAAAGTTCGACCTTCTTTCTTGAAATAGGGCTCATCATCACCCTCATCATCGTTCTGGTTGCCTTCGAGTGGAAATCAGGCGAAGTCAAGACTATGGACCTCTCCACTCAGGAGGTTATAGCAGCCGAGGAAGAGATCATCCCTATCACCGAAGAGCAGCAGATCGCCCGCCCTTCGATGCCCACAATCCCCATCCTTTCCGATGCCATCGATATCGTGGACGATGATATCAAGGTAGACGAGGAGATGTTCTCATTCGAGGACAGCGAGGATCTCGGCGTCGATATGAACGACTACGGCTACGAAGTCGGTGAGGAGTCGGTGGAAGAAGAGGCTATCCCCTTCGCTCTCGTAGAGCAGAAGCCCCTTTTCAACGGCGGTGACGCCAATGAATTCTCCAAATGGGTGAACAAGAACCTCAGCTATCCCGGCATCGCCAAGGAGAACGGTATCCAGGGCCGCGTTACCCTGCAGTTCACCGTGAACACCGACGGCAGCGTCAAGGATGTCCAGGTGCTCCGCGGCGTTGACCCCTCTCTGGACAAGGAGGCCGTCAGGGTTGTTTCCAGCTCCCCCAAGTGGAGCCCCGGTAAGCAGCGTGACCGCGCAGTGAAGGTTACCTACACCTTCCCCGTTATCTTCCAGCTCAAATAATGGATTTGTCAGAAAAGACCCGATAGAGAGGCGGCCCCACAGTTGCGGCCGCCTCTTTTTTATTCAAAACAAGCTTCTAAATGGAAAGTGCAGTAATAGCTACGGTAATCAGGGACAAGAACCTTTCGCGCCAGAGCGACGAATATCTCGACGAGCTGGAATTTCTGGCCCGGACGGCGGACATCGAGGTGCGTAAACGGTTTGTGCAGAGGCTGGACCACCCCTACTCGGGCACCTACTTCGGCAGCGGCAAACTCGCCGAGGTCAAGGCTTATGTAGAGGAAAACGCAATTGACTATGTGATATTCGACGACGAGCTCAGCCCCACCCAGATGCGCAACATAGAGAAGGAGACGGGTTGCAGCGTCATAGACCGCACCGGCCTGATTCTGGACATATTCGCCTCCCGCGCCCGCACGGCTTATGCAAAAACCCAGGTGGAGCTTGCACAATATCAATATCTTCTACCACGCCTGACCGGCATGTGGACCCACCTGGAGCGGCAGAGGGGCGGCATCAACATGAGGGGCCCCGGAGAGAGCCAGCTGGAGACCGACCGCCGCATAGTGCTCGGCCGCATCTCCCTGCTTAAGGAGCAGCTCAAGAAAATAGACCGCCAGATGGCTTCGCAGCGGGGCAACCGCGGCTCGCTGGTGCGCATTTCGCTGGTGGGCTACACCAACGTAGGCAAGAGCACCATCATGAACCTGCTCTCCAAGAGCGATGTGTTTGCGGAGAACAAGCTCTTCGCCACCCTTGACACCACGGTGCGCAAGGTGGTGCTGGAGAATGTCCCCTTTCTGCTGAGCGACACTGTCGGGTTCATCAGAAAGCTCCCCACACAGCTGATAGAGGCCTTCAAGAGCACCCTCGACGAGGTGCGCGAGGCCGACATACTGATGCACGTGGTAGATATCTCGCACCCCAACTTCGAAGACCAGATAAAGGTGGTGAACCAGACCCTGAAGGACATCGGGGCGGGAGACAAGCCGGTGTATATGGTTTTCAACAAGATAGACGCCTACACCCCCGAATTCTACGACGAATTCTCCATCGACGCCAAGACTGACCGCAACCGGACCATAGACGAAATCAAGAACAGCTGGATGGCGCGCGAGAACACCCCCTGTATATTTATAAGTGCACGGGAAAAGACAGGTTTGGAGAAAATGCGCTCCGACCTGTACAAGATGGTGGCCGAAATCCACGCCGGCCGCTACCCTTTCAACAATTTTCTCTGGTAAGGAAGCCCTTCAGAAGCTCCATCGTGCGTTCGGGGGCCTCCAGAAAGGCGTTGTGGCCGCACTCGGGCAGCACCTCCAGCGGCAGCGAAGGGCAGTCCGCGGCAAGGCGTTCGCGCACCCGGGCCGTGACCAGAAAGTCGCTGTCGCCGCAGATGGCCATTTTGGGAATTCTGCACTTCTGCAGAAAGTCGCTATTGTCGCATCTCTCTTCCATCCCTTTGATGCCCGCAACTATTCCGGCGGGGTCGTGGGTCTCGCACAGCTCCACAATCTCGCGGATTTTCTCGTCAAGAGGGCGCAGATTGCTCTCGTGAAAGGTTCTGGGTATCGAAAGTTCTGCCAGAGAGAGCAGATGGCCGCTCTCTATCACATCTATCTCCCTCTGCCGCTGTATTTTCTGCTCCGGAGTGTCGGCATAGGGGTGGCTGTTGAGCAGCACCAGGCCGCCGAAGCGCTCGGGAAACATTTTGCAGCAGTTTATAGCGGCAAAACCTCCCATGGAGTGTCCCACAACCGTGGCCTTCTCCACTTTGCATACATCCAGCACCCCTTTGGCCACGGTGGCCATCAGCTCCATAGTGTCCACGGGGGCGGTGCAGGTGAGGCCGTGCCCCGGAAGGTCCATCCGTATGACTCTGTAACCGGCGCTGCAGAGCTCTTCAAATACATCTTCCCAGATGTACATGGTCTCCATATAGCCGTGCAGCAGCAAGATAGTGCCGCTGCCGCTGCCCGAATCCTCTATGTGCGCGGCGATGTTGCCGGCAAGCGAAAAAAACTCCATTCAAATAAATATGATAACGGTGAGTAAAGGTATAAATTATTTGAATTATATTTGCAGACAGCTTAATAACTAACACTATAATTCTAATGACAGAACTAATTTCCAAAGTTCCCGAAGGGCCGTTGGCCGAGAAATGGACCAACCATAAGGCTCACATCAAGGTAGTGAGCCCCGCCAATAAGAAAAAGATGGAAATCATCGTGATCGGTACAGGTCTGGCCGGAGCCTCTGCTGCGGCTACTCTTGGAGAGCTTGGCTACAACGTTAAGATCTTCTGCATCAGCGATTCTCCCCGCCGTGCGCACTCTATCGCAGCACAGGGCGGCATCAACGCTGCAAAGAACTACCAGAACGATAACGACTCGGTATTCCGTCTGTTCTACGACACCATCAAAGGTGGTGACTACCGCAGCCGCGAGGCTAATGTGTACCGTCTGGCCGAGGTCAGCGGCAACATCATCGACCAGTGCGTGGCTCAGGGCGTCCCCTTTGCCCGCGATTACGGCGGACTGCTGGACAACCGCTCATTTGGCGGCGCACAGGTTTCGCGTACGTTCTACGCCCGCGGTCAAACCGGTCAGCAGCTGCTGCTGGGAGCTTATGCCGCCCTCAACCGTCAGGTGGCAAAAGGTACTGTCAAGAGTTATCCCCGTCACGAAATGCTTGACCTCGTGCTCATTGGCGGCGAGGCCAAGGGTATCATAGCGCGCGACCTCACTACCGGAGAAATCCAGCGCTTCGGCGCACACGCAGTGGTTCTGGCCAGCGGCGGATACGGCAACACATACTTCCTCTCCACCAATGCGATGAACTCCAACGGCAGCGCCGCATGGCAGTGCTACAAGAAGGGCGCGTTCTTCGCAAACCCCTGCTTCGCGCAGATTCACCCCACCTGCATCCCCGTCCACGGCGACCAGCAGAGCAAGCTGACCCTTATGAGCGAGTCTCTGCGCAACGACGGCCGCATCTGGGTTCCAAAAAAGAAAGAGGATGTGATGGCAATCCGCAAGGGCACCAAACGCCCCAGCGACATTGCAGAAGAGGACCGCGACTACTATCTGGAGCGCCGTTATCCCGCATTCGGCAACCTGGTGCCCCGCGACGTGGCTTCCCGTGCCGCTAAAGAGCGCTGCGATGCAGGCTTCGGCGTAAACGAGCAGGGTCTGGCAGTGTTCCTGGACTTCAAGACCTGCATGGAGCAGAAAGGCAAGAAATACATTGAGGAGAAATACGGCAACCTGTTCCAGATGTACGAAGAAATCACCGACGTGGACCCCTACAAGGAGCCTATGATGATTTTCCCCGCCATCCACTACACAATGGGCGGCCTCTGGGTTGACTACAACCTGCAGACCACCATCCCCGGCCTCTACGCCATCGGCGAGGCAAACTTCAGCGACCACGGCGGAAACCGTCTGGGCGCATCGGCCCTTATGCAGGGTCTTGCCGACGGCTATTTCATACTTCCTTACACCATCGGTGACTATCTGGCATCCAAGTTCAAGGAGCCCAAGACCGACACCAACGACCCCGCATTTGCCGAGGCAGAGAAGAAGGTTCAGGAGAAAATCGACCGCCTCTTCTCAATCAAGGGCAAACGCACCGTGGACAGCATCCACAAGGAGATGGGCCACATTATGTGGGAATATGTCGGAATGGCCCGCAACGAAGAGGGTCTGAAGACCGCCATCAGCAAGATCCGCGCTCTCAAGAAGGAGTTCTGGAGCAACGTCTATGTTGCAGGCAAGAAAGATGTCTTCAACCAGGAGCTTGAGAAGGCCCTGCGTCTGGCAGACTTCCTTGAAATCGGCGAACTTATGGCTACCGACGCACTCAACAGGCGCGAATCCTGCGGCGGACACTTCCGCGAGGAGATGCAGACAGAAGAGGGCGAAACCAAGCGCGACGACGAGAATTATATGTACGTGGCGGCTTGGGAATACAAGGGCGAGAACGAGCCCGAACTCCACAAGGAGCCTCTTAAATTCGAATATTGCAAAGTGGCAACCCGCAACTATAAAGACTAAGGAAGAGTATGAAATTCACACTTAAGATATGGCGTCAGGAGAACGCCAAAGCCCAGGGTCATTTTGAGACATACAATGTAGACGGCATCAGCCCCGATACATCCTTCCTCGAGATGATGGATATTTTGAACGAGCAGCTTGTAAACGAAAAGATCGATCCGGTATCTTTTGACAAGGGTTGCAAAGGAGAGCATAGCGGTCCTGTAAGCTTTGACCACGATTGCCGCGAGGGCATCTGCGGTGCCTGCTCGCTCTACATCAACGGCCGCGGACACGGCCCCGAGAGCGGTGTTACCACCTGCCAGCTTTATATGCGCAAGTTCAAGGACGGCAGCACCATCACCATCGAGCCCTGGCGTGCAAAGGGTTTCCCCATCATCAAGGACCTCGTGGTTGACCGCCGTGCATACGACAAAATCCTCCAGGCCGGCGGCTTCATCTCCGTCAACACCGGCGGTGTGCCCGACGCAAACGCCATCCCCATCAGAAAAGACGCTGCAGACGAGAGCATGGACGCTGCCGCCTGCATCGGATGCGGATGCTGCGCCGCTACCTGCAAGAACGGCTCTGCAATGCTGTTCGTGGCTGCCCGCGTAAGTTCGCTGGCTCTGCTGCCCCAGGGCAAGGTAGAGGCAAAGCGCCGCGCAAAGGCTATGGTGGACACTATGGACGCCCTCGGATTCGGCGGCTGCACCAACACCCGCGCCTGCGAGATGGAGTGCCCCAAGGGCATTACTGTGAGCCACATCGCCCGTCTCAACAGGGAGTTCCTCAATGCAAAGCTCAGCGAGTAGCATTTAGAAACATAACCACAATAAAGCTGCTCCCTGTTGAAAAACGGGGGGCAGTTTTAATTTATGGGTTGATAAAGTGTGGATACATGTTGAAAACTTATGATAACTCGCCGCTCTTTTAACAAAAAAATGTTTTTTGACATCTTTTCAATTTTTGTCAACAAAACTTCTAACAGCGTTGTTTCAAAAAAATCGGCTTCTGACGAGCACAGAAGAGGGTTTTAAAAAGTTATCAACATTATCAACAGACAGATTTTAGACGAAAGAGAGATATTTAAAAATCTTTTATCTTTGTTCTATGAGTGAAAAAGTTTCATACAAAGACCGTGAAGAGCTCGCGGGCAAGGACTCTGATTTCGAAAACAAGATACGTCCCGGGCAATTCACCGACTTCAGCGGCCAGAGCAATATTATAGAGAAGCTCAAAATATATGTAAAGGCCGCAATCATACGCGGAGAATCGCTCGACCACATACTGTTTCACGGCCCTCCCGGCCTGGGAAAGACCACTTTGGCCCACATTGTGGCCAACGAACTCGGCGTGAATATGAAAATTACCTCCGGGCCGGTGCTGGACAAGCCTGGCGACCTTGCTGGTCTGCTCACCAGCCTTGAGCCCGGCGACGTGCTCTTCATAGACGAGATTCACCGCCTGAGCCCAGTTGTGGAGGAGTATCTCTATTCCGCAATGGAAGATTATGTAATAGACATAATGATAGACAAGGGGCCGGGGGCCCGCAGCGTGCAGATTTCGCTCAACCCCTTCACTCTTATAGGGGCCACCACCCGCAGCGGCCTGCTCACATCCCCACTGAGGGCCCGCTTCGGCATCCAGGAGCATCTGGAGTATTACGACTACCCGGTGCTGAGCAACATTGTCAAGCGCAGTTCTGCCATACTTGATATAGGTATAGACGATGATGCCGCCACAGAGATTGCAATGCGCAGCCGCGGCACGCCCCGTATAGCCAATAATCTGCTGCGCCGCGTGCGCGACTTCGCGCAGGTCAAGGGCAACGGCAGCATCGACCTCGAAATCACACGCTACGCCCTCAACGCCCTCAATATAGACCGCCGCGGGTTGGATTCCATCGACAATAAGATTCTCACCACCATCATAGAGAAGTTCAAGGGGGGGCCGGTGGGGGCCAGCACCATAGCTACCGCCATCAGCGAAGATCAGGGGACATTCGAGGAGGTTTACGAGCCGTTCCTCATAAAGGAGGGCTTTATCCGCCGCACCCCGCGCGGGCGTGAGGCCACCGACCTGGCCTACAGCCACCTCGGCCTCAGCCGCCTTGCCCCCGATAATACCCTCTTTTAGCAAAGTGCGCCGTACATTATTCATCATATTTAGCCTGATAGCGGCGCTGCTGGCGCCCTTGGAGCTTTTTTGCTGCACATCGGCCATCTTCAGCGGCCGCACCACAGCGAGCGGGCGTCCCATAATCTGGAAAAACCGCGACACGGGATTCCTCAACAACCGTCTGGAATTTGTCAGGGCGGGGGAGGGCGTCAGCTACGGCTTTATTTACCTCTCCAACAGCAAAAGCGGCCCCAGAGAGGCCTGGAGCGGTCTCAACAGCGAGGGTTTCTCCATCATCAACACCGTCTCATACAACATCCGCCGCTGCGGCGACGACACTCCCGCCTCACGGATGGACCGCGAGGGGATTGTGATGTACGATGCGCTGGCCACTTGCGCCACTCTCGCCGACTTTGAGGCTCTGCTGGATTCGCTCGAAGCCCCCTACGGCATAGAGGCCAACTTTGGGGTGATAGACGGCCGCGGAGGGGCGGCCTACTATGAGGTAAACAATTTCTGCTGGAAAAAATACGACGTCAACGACCCCGCAGTGGCCCCCGACGGCTATCTTGTGCGCAGCAATTACTCATTCAGCGGCAGCGGAGAGGGACAGGGGTATGCCCGCTACAACTCCGCCGTACATATAATAAATGAGAGGCTGGATGCCGGCGGCAAGATAGATGTCCGCTTTGTGATGGACTCCCTCTCGCGAGGCTTCTATCAGTCGGAGTTCGGCTGCGACCCTTACGGAGAAGGCTGCAGCTTCTTTGCCGACCGCAACTTCATCCCCCGCAAATCCACCGCATCCGTCACCATAGCCGAGGGGGTGGCGCAGGGCTGCGACCCCTCTCAGGCAGTGTTCTGGTGCGCGCTGGGCTATCCGCCCGTATCTGAGATAGTTCCCACAAAAGTGTCAGCCGGAGATTGGATCCCCGCCAGCCTTGTTGCGGGCTCTGACGGCCTTGCCGCCGCCTGCAGCCGCGCCCTTGAGCGCAAGAAGATGGTATTCTCCATAGATTTTAGCGACGGGGTGCGCTATGTGGACTTCAACGTCATAAGAAAAGAGAGAGAGGCCCTTAAAGAGGCTGAAGACAAAATTTTTGATAATTTTGCGTCCGATTTTAACCCTTTGCAAATGAAACAGTTCTATGAAGAGATTGAAATTCGGTAACCTATACGGCGGAGTATCCTGCAAATCGGTATTTCTGTCTAATGCGGTGTCCAAGTTCGATGCTCAATCACTGAACATAGTCTGCTTCAACACCAAAAAGGAGGCGCTTTTCTGCACCAGCGACCTTGATAATTTCTTCAGCGACGAGTGCCTCTACTTTTTTCCCTCCACCGCCGAGTCCAATTCGGCGCAGTCGGTAAAGAGCGCCACCAGCAAAGTGCAGCGCACCGCCGCAATCAAGGCCATCGACTCCTTCAGTGAGACGAAACTACCATCCAACACCGATGATGCAGTTGCGGCAAGCAACACAAGCATTGGCCGCGAACTGCTCAACAGACAGCTCTGCAGCGCACATTCCCCCATTATAATAGTAAGCTACAAAGATTCGCTGCAGGAGAAGGTGCTGCTAAAGAAAGAGACTCAAAACAGCATCATCACTCTCAAAAAGGGGGAGAGCCTGAGCCACGACTTCATCAAGGAGGTGCTGTTCGGCAGCGGATTCAAAAGGGTGGACTTCGTGTCGATGCCTGGCGAGTTTGCCCTGAGAGGCTCCATCATAGACATATTCTCCTATTCCGACAACAATCCTTACCGCATAGACTTCTTTGGAGACGACATAGAGCAGATTTCCCGCTTCAATGCCGACACTCAGCGCACCATAGAGAGCCTGGACGAGGTGGAGATTTATCCCAACCTCTTCGAGAATCACGCCGAGGAGGAATATGTGGACTTTCTGGAGCAGCTCCCCTCAAACACCATCTACTGGGACTTCTGCGACGATCTTGCGGCCAACAGCGCCGATGCGGCAGCGGTTGTGCCCCAGCCCGCCTTCAACAAAAACTTTGAAATCCTCTGCCGTGACATAGCCTCCAGGGAGGAGGCCGGCTATATGGTGCACATACTCTCCACCCAGATCAACCAGACGGTCCGCCTCAAGCAGATCCTCTCCGGCATAGGGGAGGGGTGCCACGTGGATTTTGTGGCGGTATCGCTGCACGAGGGTTACATCAGCAACGCCGAGAAACAGTGCTGGTACACCGACCACCAGATTTTTGAGCGATATCACAAGATAGTCACCAAGCGTGAGGTCACCAGCAGCGAGCGTCTGACTCTCAACGACCTTATGAGCTTCAACATCGGGGACTATGTGGTGCATATTGACCACGGCGTGGGGCGCTTTGGCGGGCTGGTGCACACAGAAATCAACGGCAAAATGCAGGAGGCCATCAAGCTTACCTATAAGGACGGCGACGTGATATTCGTATCCATCCACGGCATACACCGCATCAGCCGCTACAAGAGCGCCGACGGAGAGCCGCCGAAAATTTACAAATTGGGCAGCCGCACCTGGGAAAAGCTCAAGGAGAACACCAAAAAGAAGGTCAAGGACATCGCTTCCGACCTCATCAAGCTCTATAGCGAGCGCTCTGCTGTGAGCGGCTACGCCTTCCCCCCCGACGACTACCTGCAGCAGGAGCTGGAATCTTCCTTTATGTACGAGGATACCCCCGACCAGCACAAGGCTGTGGAGGATGTCAAGCGCGATATGGAGGACAATCACCCGATGGACCGCCTCATCTGCGGAGATGTGGGCTTCGGCAAGACCGAGGTCGCCATCCGCGCCGCCTTCAAGGCTGTGGCGGGGGGCAAGCAGGTCGCGGTGCTGGTGCCCACCACCATCCTGGCGCTGCAGCACTACCACACCTTCTGCGCCCGGCTGCACGACATGCCCTGCAACATAGAGTTCATCAGCCGCCTCAAGACGGCAAAGGAGGTGCGCGACATCGCCACCAGGCTGCGCGAAGGCAAAATAGATATACTCATAGGCACCCATCGCATATTGGGCAAGGAGATAATATTCAGGGACCTGGGCCTTCTGATAGTGGATGAGGAACAGAAGTTCGGCGTCAGCTCCAAAGAGAAAATGCGCCTCCTGAAGAAAAATGTGGACACGCTGACCCTCTCCGCCACCCCGATTCCCCGCACGCTGCAGTTTTCGCTGCTGGGGGCGCGCGACATCTCCATAATATCCACACCTCCCCCCAACCGCATCCCGGTGCACACAGAAATCATCGACTTTGACACCGACCTCATCAAGGAGATAATCGACAGCGAGCTGGAGCGCAGCGGGCAGGTATATTTCATCCACAACCGCGTGGAAGACATAGAGGAGGTGGCGGGCCAGATTAGGCTCATCGCCCCCAAGGCACGCATCTGCGTGGCCCACGGCCAGATGGAGCCGGTGGAGCTGGAAAAGAAAATTCTGGACTTTATAGACGGCGACTACGACATACTGGTCTCCACCACCATAATGGAAAACGGCGTGGACATACCCAACGCCAACACAATGCTCATAAACAAGGCGCAGAACTTTGGTTTGGGCGACCTGCACCAGCTGCGCGGACGCGTGGGGCGCAGCAACGTCAAGGCTTTCTGCTACCTGATAGTCCCCTCAGGCGACACCCTCACCGAAACCGCCCGCAGCCGCCTCAACGCCATAGAGACCTTCAGCGATCTGGGCAGCGGCTTCAATATAGCCATGCAGGACCTCGACATCCGCGGTGCCGGCAACCTTCTGGGGGCGGAGCAGAGCGGATTCATTGCCGAGATGGGCTTTGAGACATATCAGAAGATACTCTCCGAGGCTATGAGCGAGCTGCGCGGCGAGATTGGTGCAGACGAGCCGTCGGCCGACACCGGCGGCATAATCTCCGGCGGCTGGATATCTGACTGCTACATAGACACCGACATCGAGGCTTACATCCCCGACGACTACGTGAACGTGCTCAAGGAGAAGATGCGACTCTACCGCGAGCTGGACAATATGAAGAGCGAAACCTCCATCGCAGGCTTCCTGGAGGAGATGACCGACCGTTTCGGCCCCGTGCCTCCCCAGCTGGACGAGCTGATAAACATAGTGCGGCTGCGCCAGCGGGCCATAGATCTGGGATTCGAGAAGATAATCCTCAAAAACGGCCGAATGTCCGCTTATTTTGTATCCAACCAGAACTCCTCCTACTACAGCAGCCGCACTTTCGGCTCCATTCTGGAATACATCCAGGGCGGCGGCCGCAAGTATCAGCTGGTGCAGAAACCTAATTCGCTCTCTGTCAAATGCGAAAAAGTATCGAGCGTCAAAAAAGCGGTGGATATATTGCAAGAAATGCTAAATTTGCACCCTCAAGCCTCTTAAGAGAATGAATTTGCTTATAGATATCGGAAACACCTCCTGCAAGATAGCACGCTACGATTCTCTGCAGCGTCTCTCATTGCAGCGTGTGAGCGGCAATTCCGATATTATGGAGATTGTGAGCGGCACCTTTGACACCATTGTGCTCTCTTCTGTGCGCGATGCCGATCCGCAGCTCAACGCCTTTCTCAAAGGGCACTGCCGCCGCTTCATAGACTTTAACCTGGACTGGGTGCGCAAATCTCTTGCAGAGGGCAATGCCGCCCTCAAGTGCCTGGACAACATGCCGGAAGGGATGGGGGCCGACCGCATGGCCGCCATACTCATGGCCTGCACCATGATGCCCGAAGAGGACATAATCCTCTTTGACTTCGGCACCGCCATCACCATAGAATTCATCAGCCGCAGCCGCTACGAGGGGGGCGTCATATCCCTCGGGCTCACCACCCGCTACCGCGCCCTGAGCGACTACACCCGCAAGATTCCCGTCCTGGACCCTCACGACATACTCTCGCGGGGCGACATAAACACCTTGTCCACCGTTGGATACGACCTGGACACCGCACTTGCCGCCGGCAACATTCTCGGCATAAAGTTTGAAATCGAGGGCTATTTGCGCTCTCATCCCCGCCGCAAAGTGATATTCGCCGGGGGCGACGCGCAGATTTTTGCCGCAGGAATCGGCACGGAAAAGGTTGTCGACCCCAACCTGGTTCTGGGCGGCCTCTCCCACATAGCACTGGCATAATATGAAAAGAAGAGCAATAATATCGCTGATGAGCGCCATTTCAGTCCTTTTTGCCGCGGCAACACCTGTCGTCGCGCAGGAAGATGTGGCCTACGACGCCTTCTCCCCCTACTCGATGTATGGCATCGGCAACATTGAGTCTCTCGGCAGCCAGAACTCAATGGCGATGGGAGGCATAGCCATCGGCGCCCGCGACAACTCCATCATCAACTGGACCAACCCCGCGGCGGTCACCGCCCGCGAGAGCCGCGCCTTTATGCTGGATTTTGACGTCACGCAGAAGAACGTGCTCTACCGCGCCGACGCCGCCACCAGCATAGAGGACACCGACAGCGGTATGCTCCGCTCGGTGAACAATATGTTCAACATTCATCACATCGTGATATCATTCCCCATCACCGACCGCATCGCAGTCAAGGCGGGCCTTATGCCCTACGCCGCCACCGGCTACAATTTCGTCTCCGGCGAATATGCCGACGAGGTGCTGCTGGAGATGGGCAACGTAAAATATCAGAAAGCGGGCAAGGGAGGTATCTATCAGATAGTTCTGGGTGCCGGCTGGGAGGTCGTAAAGAATCTGAGCATCGGCGTGGACGGCATCTACTATATGGGCAACACCATCCACTCCAGCGCCACCGCCTTTACCACCAAAGACAATTACCGGCAGATAACCCGCTCGTGGAGCAGCGTCTCCCGTGGCGTCGGGGCCAAGGCCGGAGTTCAATACACCGTGAATTTGGCCAGTAACCTGCCGCTGACTCTCGGGGCCACCTACAGCATCGGCGGGAATATGGGCGGCGACTACACCGACCTTACTTTGGCCGCCACAAGTTCCTCTACCGACACCGTTTCCAACGTCATCACCCCGATAGATTACAAGATTCCCCCCGAACTTGGCGTGGGATTCACTCTGCGCAAGGTGGACCGCTGGATGTTCGGCTTTGACTACACCACTCAGGACTGGAGCGGCACCACATTCACCAACTCTCCCGGCATAGATGTCACCACCCGCCGCACCCAGTCGTTCAAGCTGGGCGGCGAATTAATCCCTGAAAAATACGATATCCGCCACTACGGCCGCAGAATGACCTACCGCGCGGGGCTCTATCACACACAGGGATACATCGCAATGAGCGGTGTCCCCATCAACTCAACAGGACTTACCTTGGGCGCAAGTTTTCCCATATCAAAATCGGCCAACACCCGTCTGACCAGCATCGCCTTAAGCGTGGACGTCGGACAGACCGGCACTTTGGCAAAGAATTTGGTCAAGGAGAACTACATCAAGATAAATGTGGGGCTGAATATGTTTGACACCTGGTTCCACAAGTCCCTGTACAAGTAGATTGAAATTTAATAACTTTGCACTATGAAAAGGATTTTGACAATATTGTTTGCGGCAGCAATCACCCTTACCGCCTCTGCACAAGGCCGCTTCGGAGCCGACAGCGCCGAGTGCGTGAAGTATCTCTCTTATTACAAGGAGTATCTCAAACACAACAATAACGCCGATGCCATCGGTCCCTGGCGCAGCGCATATGCGATATGCCCTCCCACCGCCAGCCAGAACATGCTCATCGACGGCCAGAAGCTGATGCGCTGGGCATACAACAAAAGCAAGGATGCCAAGGAGCGTCAGGGATATCTCGACACTCTGATGCAGATTTACGACCTGCGTATCGCCAATTATCCCAAGGGAGCCGTTTCTGCAATGAACAACAAGGTCATCGACATCGTCAACTTCAAATGGAAAGAGGATGACCCCGAGGCTGTATACAACGAGGTCAAGAGTATCTTCGCCGCCACCGGCGCAAGGGCCAAGGACCTTGTGTTCGTTAAGTTTATGGAGGCCAGCGCCAATCTCTATGCAGCAGGCAAAATCTCTGCCGAGAACGTGATTGAGGATTACAGCGCCATCAGCGACAAAATCAACGAGGCCCTCACGGTTGACGCCCGCGACGGCGCCCGTCTGGCAAAGGCCCAGAAGGACGTGGAGACACTCTTCATGAACAGCGGCGTGGCCAGCTGCGACAATATGATTGCCCTGCTGCAGCCCCGCTACGAGGCCAACCCCAACGACGAGGAGGTGCTCCGCTCTGTGGTCAAGATGCTCAGCGCAGCCGACTGCCTCGACAGTGACCTTTATGTGAATGCAGTGGAGTCTCTCTACACCATCGACCCCACCAGCAGCACCGCATATCTGCTCTACAAGCTCTTTGCACGCAAGGACGACACCGCAAAGGCTGTCGAGTTCCTGCAGAAGGCCATCGACACCAGCACCGGCGACGCCGAGCAGCTTGCAAGCTATTATCTCGAGCTCGGCTCCTATAATTATAAGACTGTGAACAACAACGCAGCCGCAGTTGCCGCAGCCAAGAAGGCCGCCGAACTCTCCGACGCATACAAGGGGCGCGCATATCTGCTGATAGGTACCATCTGGGGCACATCCCGCTGCGGCGGCAGCGAAGTTGCCGCTCAGGCACACTTCTGGGTTGCATACGACTATGTAAACCGCGCCAAGGCTGCCGACGAATCCCTCACAGAAGAGGCTAACTCCCTGGCATCGCAGTATCAGGCATACTTCCCCACCCAGGCGGACGCGTTTATGTACGATTTGACCAACGGCCAGAGCTACACCGCAGTATGCGGCACAATGCGCGAGACCACAACTGTCAGAACCACCAAGTAACGAAGCGTAAAAATATCATATTCAGAGCAGTAGAGGCAGGGCGAACCCTGTCTCTACCGCTCTTTTTATCCCTTGCCCTTCTGGCCTCTTCCTGCAAGAAAGAGGCGGAGAAGGTCGCCGTCGATTTCGAGACAACCCCGGTGCAGAGCGTGCGGGGGATGCAGGTGAGCGAATACCAGAAGGCTGATCTCTCGATGGAGATGCGCACGCGCAGCATGGACACCTACAGCTATGAGAAGGATTCTGTGCAGATAAAGCGCGAAGTCTACGGCGGCGGTTTCGAGGTCTACATCTACAGCAGCGACGGCCTGCTGGAGTCCCAGCTCATCTCCGAGGGGGCGGAGCACATTGTGCGCGACCGCAGCGAGGAGTGGATGGCATACGGCAATGTAAACATTCTAAACCACTTAAAGGGAGAGCGCATTATCACCGACACCGTGTGGTGGGACAAGCCCAAAGAGCAGATTTACACCGACTGCTATGTGGTGATGACCTCCCCCAAGGGTAAACTGCAGGGCTACGGCATGCGCAGCGACCAGCGCGCCAACAGCTCCACGATTCTCCGTCCCTTTGACTCTTACGGGCGCGTGGTGAACGATTCCACTAAATTTTACATTGATACTGTGAATTTTGTGGGTCCCTTGCAGTTGATTAAATAAAATTTTATAATTTTGCACGTTATGGTCCCCAATCGGCAGGGAACCTGTTTTTTATTAATGAAATAAACCAAAAAATACTGATATGGCCGTATTGGAGAAAATCCGTGTCAAACTCGGAATTCTTATTTCTATCCTGATAGCGGTGGCTTTGCTGTCGTTTATCATAGACCCTAATACTCTCGGGTCAACATTGCAGAGTATGTCCAAAGACAATAACGTCGGCGAAATGGACGGCAAGGCAGTCACCTACCGCGACTATTTCACCGCAGTAGAGCAGAACACAGAGCTGATGCAGGCCCTCAGCGGCTCCAGCGCAAGCTCGGAAGAGGCTCAGAACCAGCTCCGCGATATGACCTGGAACGAGTTCTTCAACGACCGGGTGTTCTTCCCCAAGGTCAAGGCAGCCGGCTTCAGCGTGGAGGATGCCGAGATGGTTTCGCTGCTCGGCGGCGAGAATCCCTCTCCCATCGTGGCTCAGCAGAGCATCTTTGCCGGCGAGGACGGCCGTTTCAGCCCCGAAGCCGTAAAGAATTTCGTCGCTCAGATGGATCTGGACGAGAGCGGAGTCTCCCGCCAGTACTGGAACTACCTCAAAGAGCAGGTATATTCCCAGCAGATGTACAACAAATATATCTCTGCCCTGCGTGCCGGCACCATGCTCAACGCTTCGCAGATATCGCGCGCAATTGCAGACGGCAACACCACCAAGGATGTCGATTTCTTTGTGGTTCCCATCAATTTCGGTGTGGACAGCACCCTGCAGATTTCCGCTGCGGATGTCAACAAATACTACAACGACCGCAAGGACCTCTTCAAGCAGAAGGCCAACCGCGACATCGAGTATGTTCTCTACGAGGTTGTCCCCAGCCAGGAAGACATAGACGCTATCAAGGCTGACTACGACGCGCTCTACGCACAGTTTGCAGAGGCCGAGAATCTCAAAAACTTCATTGCCCTGAACAGCGACCGCCGCTGGGAAGACAAATTCTATAGCCGCGAAGAGCTGCAGAGAGAGTCTCCCGCGTTTGTGGACTTCGCGTTCGGCCCTGCAGCCGGTGTCAGCGCAATCGACTCCACCGCAGATGCCTTCACCGCAGTGCGTGTGGCAGAGCGCAGGATGGTTCCCGACTCGGTGAGCCTCTCCTACGCGATGTTCTCCGCAGCCGACCGTGCCAAGGCTGATTCCCTGCTCGCGGCAGTTGCGGCCGACGGCAGCAGCGCGGATATGACAGAGCCCGCCTGGATCACTATGGACGGTCTCAACGCATCTGGAATGAGTGATCTAGGTGTCGTATTCTCTATGAACGCCGGCGAGAGCCGCGTTGTGGAGTTGGGTCAGTACCAGATGATTGCAGTAGTGAAGGTGGCCGAGAGAACCCGCGCCAAAGAGAAGGTGCAGCTGGCATACTTCTCCAAGCACATCACCCCCAGCGACGATACCTATCGCGAGTATAACATGAAGGCGGCCTCTCTGGCCGACCGCAGCGAGGGCAGCTACGAGAAGTTCGCGCAGATTGTAAAGGACGAGTCGCTCCCCGTGATACCTCTCTCCCACGTCACCATCGACACCCGCCGCATCGGGGTTGTGGACAACGCCCGCACAGTGGTGCACTGGGTGTTCGACCGCAAAACCAAGAAGGGCTCAGTGTCCGACGTAATCACTGTGGACAACAAATACTACTTCGTGGCAGCTGTCACCGAGACCCGCAAGGAGGGGCAGATTCCTCTGGAGGATGTCAAGGATGACATCCTGACTCAACTTATCAATCAGAAAAAGGTCGACAAGGTTGCCGATGAGTCTCTCGCAAAGATCAGCGGCAGCGAGTCGCTCGAAGTTCTTGCAGAAAAATTTTCCACTACTGTGAACCACCGCACCGGGATGAGTTTTGCCTCGGCTGATATGTCCACCGAACCTGCCTTTGCCGGGGCTGTGGCAGCTGCCCCTGCCGGCAAGGTCATCGGCCCCGTCAAGGGTTCTGTGGGGGTTTACTTCTTTGAGGTAAAGGATTCTGCAACAGGAGAATACTACACAGAGAGCGATGCTGTGAACCGCAACCTGCAGAATGCTATGTATATGATGCAGTCTATCTCGCAGATTGTCTCCGACGAGGCGGATGTGAAAGACTACAGGGCCAAATTCTATTAGCAGATTGCTCTACACATACCCACACAGAGTGCCTCTACCCGCAAAAAATTTTGTGGATAAGTATTTTATATATATATTTGACCAATATTTTGTGCGTAGTGCGCAAAGATTAAATAGAATTATAAACAATTTTATAATCCATTTAAAATAATGTTTAACCAAATGAAACGTAAAATGTTTTTTAGACTTGCGGCTGTCTGCATGGTGGCTGTAAGTGTTCTGATTGCTTGTACGAAGGATTACGGCTCAGACATCAAAGCGCTTCAGGAGAATGTTGACAAGCTTTCCGCTCAGGTTACAACTCTCCAGGCTGCTATTGATAATGGCGCAGTGATCACCTCCGTAGACCCCATCACCGGTGGTACACGCGTTACCCTGAGCGATGGCAAGACCTTTGACGTCAAAAATGGCGTTGACGGTGCGAAAGGCGAAGACGGCAATGATGGTAAGGACGGTACCGTATGGACCATCGGCGACAACGGCAACTGGTATTGCGATGGCAAAGATTCCGGTAAGCCTTCTCGCGGTATCCAGGGTGAAACCGGTCTGACCGGTGCCACTGGCGCAAGCGCATACGAAGTAGCCAAGGCCAACGGTTTCGAAGGCACCGAGGCTGAGTGGCTCGAATCCCTCAAAGGTGAGAAGGGCGACAAAGGCACTAACGGTGACTACTACTATCCTTGCACCGACAAGACCAGCGCTAACTACGGCAAATGGATCAAGGTAAACGGCGAGACCGCTGCCGAGACCGTTACCGATCAGGAGTGGCTCCCCGTCGGCACTATCACTGCTGTCTGGGATGAGGATTCCCAGTCTATCACCTTCCACAATGTTGAGGGTGCAGATGAGGGTGTCCTTTCTGTAAACCTCTCGGCAGAGCTCAAGAGCCTTGCTCTTATCCCCGAGCTTTGGGACGCTACCCTGGGTATGCCCACCGCTACCGTTTATGCATTCCTTCCTTCCGCTTGGGAGGTCGCCAATGTTCTTGTCGGTCGCGATGCAAACAACCAGTTCCGCAACAATATCCTTTGGGCCAACGTTAATATCAAAAGTTGGAAGCAGCCCGAAGGATTCGGTCTTTACTACTGGTGCATCCTTTGGAGCACTTATCTGGGCAAACACGGCCGCTCTGATTGGGCTTATAACGAGCAGTTTGATATGACAAGCTCTAATTTTGCTTATCAGTGGGTAATTGATGCAATGATGGAGGATTTCCCCGATAACGAGGCTTATGAATTCACTTATGAGACTTTCGTAGATCAGGTTGACGAGGAACTTGCTCTTTGGAAGAAAGCTCTTGCTTCTGCCAGCAACTATGGTATCTATTTTACCCGCCAGTTCCCTGTAAGCGCACTTAACCTCAAATATCGTGTTAACCCCGCAGGTGCAAATCTTGACGGTTATAATTTCTCTATGATCGACCGCAGCCTTAAGGTTGCTACCAAGGCAGACGGCGACAACCGCAACTATGCAGTTGCAAAGGTTGACGCAGAACGTAGCGGCAAGGATCAGATCAATGTTTCCGGCTATATCAACTACTTCAAATATTGGTCTGAGCAGCCTGTAGAGTGGCTTCTCGGTCTGATGTACACCAAGGAAATCTACAGCTGGAATTACTATTGCAAATATGACGGTACTACTTCCGATGCTTCCAAGGCTCCTAAGTATAAAGAAGACTTCAATACTTTTGTAGGTCGTCTTTTCACCAACGATCGTTACACCGGCACAATTCTTAGCTCTGCTCTCACTTCCTATAACAACTGGATGAACGCAATGGGTCTTGAGTATGAGACAATCGTAGCTCTCGAGGCTGCTAAGGACAATAACGGTGCTGAGGCTGTAGTTTCTGACTATGCTTCTGTCAAGATGGAGTATGTAACTCCTATCTGGACTGCATACAACCACCACGATGCAAACCGTTCCCGCGAGCGCTGGATGGTAGTTCCCAACCATTTCAATAATTATAAGAAGACTGAATATGGTTATTATGAGAATGACTACATCGAGATGGGCAAGACCTACGATGTCGCTTCTCACATGCGTTTTGCAGATCCTTACTATGGCACTATCGACAAGCTCGGCTTCAATGTGAAGTATGACTACTATGTATTCAGCAAAGCAAACAGCCAGGGCTTCAGCCGCTACGACGGTACTGGTTATGCTGATACTGACAACAACCCTTCCGGCGAGACTGAATGGAATTTCGGCGCTTGGGACATGGTTAATGTTGATGCAAACGGTGTCGTAAGCTTCAAAGAGGGCGCTAAAGACGCTATCGGCAAGTATGTGATGATCACCGCTGACGCTTCCATCTACAACGAGGCTACCGGTACTTGGTACAACAGTGCAGTCGGTTCCGCTGACCCTTGGGGTGACGGCACAATGCACGATACATTCGCAGGTCACTACATCCTGCTCGTCATTCCTAACGCTGATGAGACTGTAAATGTTGAGTACGACCTCGGTAACTTCGATTACCTCGCACTTGCCAAGACTGCTACAGCTCCTGCAAGCAAGGCTCTCGAGGCACTTGATATGGATCTTGAAGGTTTCAACAACATCTATCAGGATCCTGAACCCTTTGAGTATCCTAGCGGCTATAGTTCTGAATACAACGCAAACAATGCCGACATGTTCAGTATTACTCTCGACAACTCGATTGCTTTGGGTAATGGCAGCGTAGTTTACACCTTCAAACCTAAGAGAGAGTTCGAGAATGAGTATCCTATCCTCTGCTACACCGTCAAGTACAATATCACTATCGATTGGCGTGCTACTGAGCCTATCCTGAACCCCGACTACATCCTCTACGATGAGAACGGCGCTCTTACCAAGACCATCATCAATCCGGATCCTGTAACGGTTACTCCTTACAGCCAGGATAACTATCCTTACGTTGACTCTATCGTAGCTGTCAAGGGCAAGGCAGTTGACGGAACTTGGACTCCTCAGTCCTCTATCCGTGAGCACATCCTTGACTACGGTACTTACATGGAGAGCCAGCCCAACATCTACAACCTCAACATGAGCATCAACTACTCCGCTAGCAAGCAGGATGCATCTACTGCAGAGATCTTCTCTACTGCTTCCTCTACAGGTGACATTCCTTATACTGCTCAGGAGATCAAGATGCTTACTCCTTACAAGGATCATGAGCTGTATCGCGACTACGTGGTTGATATGAACATCACCCTCGCCAACGGTACCAGCAAGGTTGTCAAGGGTTATATCGTACGCTTCGTCTGCCCGATGTACATCGTTATCGAAGATGACATTACCCTTGAGACTCACAAGACCAACTGGTGCTCCGATGCAGTTTACTTCAAGGTTCTCGAAGTCGGCAGCAATGTTGAACTCGCTACCTTCGTAGATCAGGACACCAGCAAGAAGGTTCTTAAGGTCAACGAGTATGCTCAGGATACTTATGCAGGCATATTCTCCGACATGGAGGCTCCTGTTTGGAAACTCAACACAGATAAGAGCTTCGGCGGCAACCTGCTCTGCGAGAACAACACCGGCTGGTTCTTCTGGAACAACAACGGTACTGACCTCCAGGTTGACAAGCACGCTACTTACGACGTTACCCTCAACCTGCCCCAGCTGGCCAACCTGGCCGCTACCGGCAACATCGAGGTTCTCCGCACTGCTGATTCTCACTCCGCTCACAACATGGAGCCCGGTGAGCCTGCAGAGAAAGTTCCCGGAGAGGGTGCACTCCCCACTTACGAAATCGTTCTCGAGTAATCGTAAATTCTAGATAATCAATGGGGCGGCCAAATTTGGCCGCCCCATTTTTTTTGTTAATTTTACAAAGAATTGCTACCTTTGTATTTGCACTTTTGTGTACGCTTGTAATGAATTCATTAACATTTAATTAGTTTAATAATCATGAAGAAATTATTTTCAATTGTTGCTCTGTTTCTCGCTATGTTTGTAGCGGGTGCGCAGAACAAATCCGAATTTAATCCCTATTGGTATCTTCAGCTCCAGGGCGGAGCAGGCTACACCGTAGGTGAGACCGATTTTATGAATCTGGTTTCTCCCGCTGCTGCGCTCAACATCGGCTGGCAGTTCTCTCCCGTTGTCGGTGCCCGCATCAACTTCAACGGCTGGCAGGGCAAGGGCGCACTGCCCGGCGCAACTGCAGACCACGCTGACGACCTGCTTTACAACTACAATTTTGTTCAGGGCGGCGCTGACGTCCTCTTCAATCTTGCAAACATCGGCAACTACAAAGCTGACCGCATCTTCAACCCTTACGTGTTTGCTGGTGTTGCTGCCAACTATGCATTCAACAACGGCGCTCCCGCAATGGCAGAGTATCCCGTGGAGCTTGCAAACCGTTGGGACAACAGCAATATCTCTCCCGTTGGCCGCGTAGGTCTCGGCGCTGACTTCCAGCTTGGATATCGCGTGGCTCTCGGCCTCGAGGTTGTGGGCAACGCTCTCAACGACAAGTTCAACAGCAAGCCCGGCACTTACACTCCCGACTTCGACTGGCAGTATGAGGCTCTCGTAGGTCTCAAGATCCGCCTGGGCAAGAAACCCGTTCCTGCACCTGTGCCCGTACCCGTGCCCGTTGCCGAGCCCGAACCGGAACCCGAACCCGAACCTGTAGTTGAGCCCACTCCGGAACCCGAACCCGAGTTTGAGGCATTCACCGAGAACATTTGGTTCACTATCGACAAGTACAACATCCGCGAGAGCGAGGCTTACAAGATCGACAACCTCGTACGCGTGCTCAATGAGAACCCTGACACCAAGATTGCCGTTACCGGCTATTGCGATGTCGAGACCGGTACCGACGCTTACAACTGGAAACTCTCCGAGAAGCGTGCTAATTCCGTGAAGAAGGCTCTGGTTGAGAAGGGTATCAGCGAGGATCGCATCGTTACCGACTTCAAGGGTAGCCGTGTACGTCCTTTCGAGAGCCCTGCAGAGAAGAACCGTGTTGCAATCTGCATCATCGACGACTAATCTCTAAGCGACATATTTTAAAAAAGGCTGGCCTCGCGGTCAGCCTTTTTTTAATACTACGAGTTAGTCATCTCCACTCTTTCCACTCCTCTAAACTATCAAAGCCCCAGCACCCCACCGCACATTCTTTATTTATTACCCCAACCCTAAATCCCTTCCCCCGGGAAGGGATTTACCCCACAGCACTTCGTGCCTCTAAACTCTACACTCTCTAAGAGCGTAGCGCCTCAACGGGATTGAGGCGGGAGGCGGAGAGGGCGGGGGCGAAGCCGCCGGCAAGGCCCAGAGCCAGGGCGATGGCGAATGCGGCGGCGATATGGCGGGGGGTGATGCGCGCTTCGATGGCGCCGCCGGGAATCAGGGCGACGAGCACTGCGGCAAGCAGCAGCCCTAGAGCGGCTCCCAGCGCCGAGAGAATAACCGCCTCTGAGAGAAACTCACCCAGTATGCGCCGGCGCCTGGCTCCGAGAGCCATTTTAAGGCCGATTACGGGCGTTCTTTCCTTTACGGAGACCAACATTATATTCACGATGCCGAAACCCCCTATAAGGAGCGAAAATAGCGCCAGAGCGACTCCGATGAGCGAGATTTTGCCGGTGAGCGACACGGTCTCGCGGCAGAGGTCCTCCATTGTGTTCAGCGCAAAATTGTCTTCTGCACCGCTCTTGAGTCCCCTGGCGGCGCGCAGAATGCGGCGGCTCTCGCCCAGCGCAGCGTCGCGCCCTGCAGCTCCCGGCCCTATGGCAATCATACTCTCCAGGGCTTCGCGCCCGGATAGAGCCTCTGCAGTGGAGTAGGGGACCACCAGCGCATAGTCGGTGGCGTAGAGGTTGATGACATTCTTGCCCTCGCGGCTCAGCACCCCGATTACGGTGAGGTTGCGCCCCCCGACCCGGATGCTCTCCCCGCAGACCCGGCCCGGGTCGCCGCTTTCTGGGCCGACTCCGAAGAGCTCCTCCGCAACCCTGGAGCCCAATATCACCTTGGAGTCTCCCCCACTGAGTTCTGCCTGCGAGAAGTCGCGCCCGAAGAGAATGTCGGAATAGACCATATTGCGCCACGTGCCGCCGACTCCGACCAGTTTGGCCTCACGCAGGATTTTGCCGCCATAGAGGGCGTCCGCCTCTCCCTGAGCTCCGAATGCCACCCAGGAGGCTCCGATTGCACCGCCGCCCGGGCTTTCGGCAGAGCCGCCCCTACGGCCGGCCGCGCTGCCGGCCCTTTTCGCCGCCTCTACTAAGATACCCGCCCCGTCAAGGCGGCCGGAGAGGGCCTGGAAGTCGGCATAGGAGGGCATCGGCCGCGCGGCATAGCGGCTCCAGGCGTCGTCGCCCTCCTCCGCGACCACAGGGAAACGCTCCACCATCACCATATCGCTGCCGAAATGGTCAAAACCAGCCACTACGGCGCTCTGGAACGCGTCCACAAGCACCAGCGAAACTATTACTACAAAGATTCCGACGCTTACGCCGGCAAGAGAGAGAAAAGTGCGCAGCGCGTCACTTTTCAGCTGATGAAAAATCTCCATTTTCCTTTCCTCCATCCAATTTGTTTTTGATTTGTCTGATAGTATCAAAAGCGTTCAGTGGGGAAATGGAATTGATATCTATTTGTTCTATTATATGCTTGATGTCCAGCAGCAGGGGGTCGTCCAGCTGGAAAAATGAGAGCTGCATGCCGGCGGCCTCTCTTGCATCAGGGGCGGCAGAAGATGCGGCCCGGTTGCCCTCCAGACAGGCGAGCTTACGCTCTGCGCCGGTCAGCACCCCGGCGGGCATGCCGGCCATCCGCGCCACCTGTATGCCAAAGCTGCTCTCCACCCCTCCCGGTGTCATCTTGCGCAGGAAAATCACCTGCCCGTCCACCTCTTTGGTGGAAATGTGCCAGTTGTGCACCCTCTCCAGCGTCTGCTCCATTTCGTTGAGTTCGTGGTAGTGGGTGGCAAAGAGGGTCTTGGGGCGCAGCGGCGAGTTGTGCAGATACTCCACGATGGCCCAGGCTATGGACATCCCGTCGTAGGTGCTGGTGCCGCGGCCGATTTCGTCCATCAGCAGCAGCGAGCGCTGCGAGAGGTTGTTCAGGATTGTGGCGCTCTCTGTCATCTCCACCATAAAGGTGGATTCGCCGCGGGATATGTTGTCCGATGCCCCGACGCGGGTGAAAAGCTTGTCGAGATAGCCGATGCGGGCGCTGCTGGCCGGCACAAAGCTGCCGGTCTGCGCCATTAGGGCGATGAGGGCGGTCTGCCGCAGCAGGGCCGACTTGCCCGCCATATTGGGGCCGGTGAGGATTATGATTTGCTGCGAATCGTTGCTGAGACTGAGGTCGTTTGCCACATATTCCTCGCCGTCGGCCATCAAGGCCTCTATCACGGGGTGGCGCCCCTGGCGGATGTCGATGTCCAGCGAGTTGTCCACCACGGGGCGGGTATAGCCCCGCTCGCGGGCGGTCTGCGCAAAGGAGGCGAGGCAGTCCAGACGGCTCACTGCCGCCGCATTTTGCTGGATGGCGGCGATGTTGCGCTGCAGATCGGCCACCAGGTCGGCATAAATGCGCCCCTCTATGGCCACAATCTGCTCCTGGGCCACCACGATCTTCTCTTCGTATTGCTTGAGCTCGGGTGTTATGTAGCGCTCTGCCCCCACCAGGGTCTGCTTGCGGATCCAGTCGGCGGGGACCAGCTCTTTGTAGGTATTGCGAACCTCCAGGTAGTAGCCGAATACATTGTTGTAGCTTATTTTGAGCGAGGCGATGCCGGTGCGCTCCTTTTCCCGCTGCTGGATTTCGAGCAGGATGTTCTTGCTGTTCTCCAGAATGTTGCGGTAGTCGTCGAGGGCGGCGTCTACCCCGGCGCAGATGACATCTCCCTTGCCCACCTGCTGCGCGGTGTCGGCCTTGACGGTGCGCTCTATCTTCTGCGATAGCTCCTGCAGGGGGTCCAGATTGTCGGTGATGCCCTTCAGCGGCTCCAGGGTGCGGCTGCTCTCAATGATTTCCGATATTTTCCGCTGTCCGCGGCCCAGCTGCAGCACCTCGCGCGGCAGAATTTTGCCGGCGGCGGCGCGGGAGACTATCCTCTCCAGATCGCCCACCTGCGCTATGGCCTCCTGAATGGAGGCGTGCAGCTCGCAGTTGTCGTAGAGAGCCTCCACAGCATCGGCACGGCGCTTTATTGCGGCGATGTCCTTGAGCGGCATCGCTATCCACTCCCGCATGCGGCGCGACCCCATAGGGCTCTTGCAGCAGTCCAGAATGTCTATCAGTGCCTTGCCGTCGGGCGTCATAGGGCGCAGAATCTCCAGCGACCGCATTGTGAAGCGGTCTATCCACATGAAGCTGCCGCGGTCTATGCGGCTGATGGAGCGGATGTGCGAGATATCCTTGTGCTCGGTGAGGTCCAGATAGGCCAGCACTGCGCCGGCGGCGGTGATTGCCAGCGGCATCTCCTCTATGCCGAAACCCTTGAGACTGTCGGTGCCGAAGCGGCCGGTGAGGGAGCGGTAGGCGGTGTGATATACGAATGCCCAGCTTTCCAGGGCGCTGACATAGGTGCGGTCTTTGAAACGGGCGCGGAAACCCTCTTCGTAGCCCCTCTGCAGCAGAATCTCTTTGGGGGCATAGTCGCTCAGCAGCAGGTCCACGAAGTCAAGCGTGCCCTGCGCGGCGCGGAATGTGCCGGTGGAAATGTCCAGGAAGGCTGCTCCCGCCATATCCTTCTCGAAAAAGAGGGCGCAGAGCCAGTTGTTGGTGCCTGCATCGAGCAGCGATTCGTTGTAGTTGACCCCGGGGGTCACCAGCTCGGTGACGCCGCGCCTGACCAGCTTCTTGGTGAGCTTGGGGTCCTCCAGCTGGTCGCATATGGCCACTTTGTAGCCCGCCGCCACCAGTTTGGGAAGGTAGAGGTCTATGGCGTGGTGCGGCACCCCGGCAAGGTTGGTGAACTGCCCTGCTCCGGCGCTCTTGCGGGTCAGCACAAGCCCCAGCACCTTGCTCACTACCACCGCATCGTCTGCAAAAGTCTCGTAGAAGTCGCCGACACGGTAAAAAAGGATGCAACCGGGATACTGCGATTTGATTTCGCAGTATTGCTGCATCATGGGGGATGTATTATTCTTCGCCGCTGCCATACAGAGACAAAAGTAACTAAAAAACCACTATCTTTACACCCGCATTATGAGAGTAAAGCCAAAAAAAAGTCTGGGACAGCACTTCCTTGCCAACGAGGCCATCGCGCGGCGGATTGCCGACGCGCTGATAAATGACGGCGGCGGCAAGCTGGGGGTGCTGGAGGTCGGCTGCGGCACGGGGGCCCTCACGCGGCACCTGCTCGCGCGCGAGGACCTGCTGGTGAAGGGGATAGAGATAGACGGCGAATCCATCGCCTATCTGCGGGAGAATCTGCCGGAGATCATGCCCCGGCTCTACGAGGCCGACTTTCTCAAGAGCGACCTGCGCAAAATCTTCCCCGAGGGGGAATTTTGCGTCATCGGGAATTTCCCCTACAACATATCCTCGCAGATATTCTTTAAGATTCTGGACTATAAGGACGATGTGCCTCAGGTGGTGGGAATGCTGCAGCGCGAGGTGGCGCAGCGGCTTGCCAGCGGCCCGGGCAGCAAGAATTACGGCATCCTCTCGGTGCTGCTGCAGGCCTGGTATGACATCGAATATCTCTTTACGGTGGACGAGGGGGAGTTTATCCCGCCGCCCAAGGTCAAGTCGGCGGTGATAAGAATGCGGCGCGGCAGCCGCAAAAGCCTCGGATGCGACGAGAGCAACCTGCGCCAGGTGGTGAAAACGGCCTTCGGGCAGCGGCGCAAGACCTTGCGCAATTCGCTGCGGCCTCTGTGTGCCGCTTTGCCGGAGAAGTTTGCGGGACAGCGACCCGAGCAGCTCTCGGTGGACGAATTCATAGAGCTCACAAATGCGATTTTCCCAGAACAGAAATAAAAAAGCCCCGCGAAATTTTCGCGGGGCTTTTGCTTGGTTGAGATATCAGGACTCGAACCCGAACCGAAAGAGCCAGAATCTTTTGTGCTACCATTACACCATATCTCAGTGCTTTAGCGGGGCAAAGATATAAGTATTTCCCGTTATTGCAAAAAAATTCAGTTAGAAAATATTGCTCAGCGCGTCAAAGACCGCTCCGTCGTGCAGGGCGGCGGGGCTGCCGGAGTCGCTGTCGGCGCAGATGCTCTCCACAATGGGAATCTGAGCAATCAGCGGCAGGTTGTATTTCTCTGCCAGAGTTTGCGCCCCGCCCTGCCCGAATATGTAATATTTATGGTCGGGCAGCTCTGCCGGGGTGAACCAGGACATATTCTCTATTATGCCGAAGATGTGTTTGCCGATTTTGGGGTTGATGAACATGTCGATGCTCTTCTCCACATCGGCGAGGGCCACTTTCTGCGGGGTCGTGACCACGAACACCCCGTCCAGCGGGATGTCGTTAACCAGGGAAATCTGGATGTCGCCGGTGCCGGGGGGCATATCTATCAGCAAAAAGTCCAGCTCGCCCCACTTGACCTGCAGAATCATCTGCCGCAGGGCGTTTGAGGCCATTGGACCGCGCCACACCAGCGCCTGACCGGGGGCGGCAAAATAGCCGATGGACATCCATTTTACACCGTATTTTTCCACAGGAATGAGCAGCTGCTTCTCGCCGTCGATTTCTGCCTCGGGCTGAACGCTCTCGGTGCCGGTCATCTTGGGGATGGAGGGGCCGTAGATGTCGGCGTCGGCCACGCCCACCCTGTACCCTTTGCGGGCAAGGGTGATGGCCAGGTTCACCGCCACCATCGATTTGCCCACGCCCCCCTTGCCGCTGGCCACAGCAATGATGCTGCCCACCTGCGAGAGGTTTTCCGTGTCGGGGTCGGGGGTCAGCGCTTTGGCTGGCTTGCCGGCGCGCACAAGCTCCAGGATGGAGATTTTGTAGCCGGGGAAGCGGGCGGAGAGGGCCTCGCGACACGCCTCCTTGATGCTGGCGGCCAGGGGGTCCTTGCGCGGGAACACCAGGTTGAACTTGATGGTGCTCTCGCTGGAGTGGATGTTCTCCACCATCCCCAGCGAGACTATGTCGCGCCCCTCGGCGGGGTGCACCACCTGCGAAAGTATTTGCTCTATCTCCTGCTGCATAGGCTATTCCTTGACGGGAGCGGTGCTCTTGAGAAAGAGTTCGTCCATCTGCACGGCGTCTATCTGGCCGGGAGCGTCTATCATCATATCGCGGCCCATGTTGTTCTTGGGGAAGGCGATGAAATCGCGGATGCTCTCCTGCCCGCCGAAGAGGGCGCAGACGCGGTCAAAGCCAAATGCGAGACCTCCGTGAGGCGGGGCTCCGAACTTGAAGGCGTTGATGATGAAGCCGAACTTGTATTCGGCGTCCTCCTTGCTGATGCCCAGCACCTCGAACATGCGCTGCTGCACGTCAGAATTGTGGATACGGATGCTGCCGCCGCCCAGCTCGGTGCCGTTGAGCACAAAGTCGTATGCGTTGGCGCAGACGCGCTCCAGGTCCTCCTTCTTGTCGCTGTAGAAGAGCTCCAGATGTTCCGGCTTGGGGGCGGTGAAGGGGTGGTGCATCGCGTAGAAGCGGCCGTCCTCCTCGCTCCACTCCAGCAGCGGGAAGTCCACAACCCACAGAGGGGCGAAATCGCTTGGATTGCGCAGGCCCAGACGGCTGCCCATCTCTATGCGGAGCACGCCCAGCATTGTCTGGGTCTTGCGGCGCTGTCCGCAGAGCACCAGCAGCAGGTCGCCCTTGGAGGCGCCCATTGCATCGGCCACGGCCTGCAGCTGCTCTGCAGTGTAGAATTTATCGACAGACGACTTGATGCTGCCGTCCTCGTTAAGCTTGATATAGACCAGACCCTTGGCACCGACCTGCGGACGCTTGACCCACTCGGTGAGCTCGTCGGTCTGCTTGCGGGTGTAGCCGGCGGCGCCGGGCACCGCGATGGCGCCCACATACTCCACGCCGTCGAACACGGAGAAGCCGTGACCCTGCACCAGAGATGTGATGTCGTGGATCTCCATCCCGAAGCGGATGTCGGGCTTGTCGCTGCCGTAGCGGTCCATCGCCTCATACCAGGTGATGCGGGGCAGCTTGGGGGCGATTTCCACACCCAGCACATTCTTGAACAGGGTGCGCATCATCCCCTCGAAGATGTTGAGCACGTCCTCCTGCTCCACAAAGCTCATCTCGCAGTCGATCTGGGTGAACTCGGGCTGGCGGTCGGCGCGCAGGTCCTCGTCGCGGAAGCAGCG